>DASYXS010000097.1:0-71604 GCA_035934535.1 bacterium | reverse complement strand
GAACCGCGAGCGCCGTCAGGGGAACGGCCGAGGCGGGCTTCCATACCATGCTGTCGCCGCACACGGAGGCGATCGCCGAATTCCACGACCAGACCGCGCACGGGAAGTTGAAGGCGGTGATGATGCCGACGACGCCGAGGGGGTGCCACTGCTCGTACATCCGGTGCGCCGCCCGTTCGGACTGGGTCGTCACGCCGTAGAGCTGTCTCGAGAGCCCGGCGGCGAAGTCGCAGATGTCGATCATCTCCTGGACCTCGCCCATGCCCTCGACCTTGATCTTGCCCGTCTCGAGCGTCACCAGCTCGCCGAGCGGTTCCTTGGCCTCGCGCAGCGCGACGCCGAGGTCGCGGACGACCTGGCCCCGCACCGGGGCGGGCACCGCGCGCCAGGTCCGGAAGGTTTCGTCCGCGCTCCGCACGACCGCGTCGTAGGCCGCCGCCGTCGCCTGGATCACGTGCGCGATCGCCTCACCGGTGGCCGGGTTGTAGGACACGAGCGCGCCGCCGCGGGAGTCCGTGAGCCAGCCGTCCGGGCCCGTGCACGCGCCGGGGTTCACGTCGCTGAGGTCGAGCTTTTCCAGCAAGGCCTTCATGGTTGTCCTCCTCCGCCGGGATCGACTGGAAGGACCGCGCCCCTCGGCGATCTTATCCGGAATTTTCACCTGGTTTCTGGAGTCCTGCCGACGGGCGCGCGCGTTGTGGAAAAGGTGCACGCGCTCCGGCACACCAATAAGTGGGTAACTGGTAGTGGAGGCGTGCGCAGTGAGGTCCGCACCGGTGAAATTCTGGGCTCGGCGTTTCCTGATCGCGGCGTTCTTGGCCGGCGCCACGGTACTCGTGTCTGCTACGCTTCAGGCGAATGGGGCCGCAGGCCCGTCGGTGACGCTGGCCCCGGATACGGCGGCGGCCACAGGTGTCCGGTGGACCGTACGCATGGTCGTTCCCTATTGTGGCGGCTACAAGGTCGGCGGGTACGTCGCGCTCCGCTTTCTCGCGCCGTTTGTCCTCCCGCCCGCGGTTCCTTCGGCCGCCGTCTCGTTTGCCGACGGTCCCGCCACGGTACTCGAGAAGGGGAACACCCTCCGGATCGCTCCCGCACCGGGTCGGATGTGGTCTATGCTCTGCGGGACCGACCTTCCCCTTGAGGTTGTGATCGGCAAGAGCGCGCGGCTCAGAAATCCCAGGAGACCGGGACGCTACGCTCTCGAGATCAGCACGGAAGCCAACCCGGCGCCGGCACGCGTGTCGGTGCTCGTGCGCCCGGCGCCACCCTAACGTCCGGTGTGAGGAGGAACCCGATGAAGCGCCTTGGGTCACTGCTCGCGGCTATCCTCTTGTCCCTGACCGTCGCGTCCGCGCCACAGCGGGGCGGAGCCGCCCCCGCGGGGCCGCCCGACACCCTCGAGGCGAGACCTCCGATCCACGTCCGGGGCAACGCCACGACCGCCCCGGCCGGGTACGCACCGAGTCAAGTTCGCCACGCCTACGGCTTCGATCGGCTCACCGCGGATGGAAGCTTCATGGTGCTTGGGATCGTCGATGCCTTCGATGATCCGACGATCACGGGGGATCTCCGGATATTCATCACCGCGTTCGGTCTCAAGTCCATGCACGGCTTGTCCGCCGCCGATCCGTGCACCGCGAGCGCCGGTCCGCACCCGTGCTTTCAAAAAGTCTTTGCCGGAGGGAAGCCGCGTACCGACGGCGGCTGGTCCCTCGAGATCTCACTCGACGTCGAGTGGTCGCACGCGATTGCCCCTGGTGCGGACATTGTTCTCGTCGAAGCGGCGAACGGCCGGGTGTCCAGCCTCCTCAGCGCCGTCGATGTCGCGGTGGCGAACGGGGCCCGGGTCGTGTCCATGAGCTGGGGAGGCTCTGAATTCTCAACCGAGTCGGGCAGCGACTTCCACTTCAATCACAGCGGCGTGACATTCGTGGCCTCCTCCGGCGACGCCGGCACCGGGGTCATCTGGCCGGCCGCGTCCCCCTACGTTGTCGGTGTGGGCGGCACGACCTTGCCGCTCGACGGTGCGGGTAATCTGACGGGCTCGGAGACCGCCTGGAGCGGATCGGGAGGCGGCGTCAGCGCGTACGAGGCCGAGCCGGGCTATCAGTCCGGCTACCCGATTCCGGCCACCGGAGGCAAGCGCGGCATCCCGGACGTCTCGTACGATGGCGATCCGAGCACGGGATTCTCGGTGTACGATTCGACGAACTACCAGGGTCAAAAGGGCTGGTTCCGGGTCGGCGGTACCAGCGCGGGCGCGCCCCAGTGGTCGGCCCTTTTCATACTGGCCGACCAGGGCCGTGCGGCACTCTCGAGCAACAACACGGGCAGCTCTCCCGTATACAGCGCGGCGGCACCGGCCGTGTACGGGTCGAACTATCGTGACATCACCGCCGGCAGCAACGGAACATGCGCGATATGCGCGGCGAAGCCCGGCTACGATCTTGTCACCGGTCTCGGCAGTCCCCTTGCCAACAGTCTTGTACCGTACCTAAACGCGCACTGACGCCGGATTCAGCGCATCGCCCGGTGCCTTCGACCGACCTGCTTGCGATTGACGTGCACGTCCACCCGATGAGCGCGGAAGCGCGCGGCGTCTTCGGCAACGAGCTCGCGTCCATGGCCAAGTACTTCGGCCGCGACATCCCGACGGTCTCGATGGACGAGCTGGCGGAGCAATACCGGTCGCGGCGGATGATGGCCGTGCTCCTCGGTATGGACACGTCGACCGCGTCAGGGCAGCCGCCGGTCCCGAACGACCACATCGCGGCGGCGGTGCGGGCGCATTCCGACGTGTTCATCGGCTTCGCCGGCGTCGACCCGTGGAAGGGGCCGCTCGCCGTCGACGAAGCGCGGCGCGCCCGCGAGACGCTGGGCCTGCGGGGCCTCAAATTGCACCCGGGCCTGCAGAAGTTCGCGCCGAACGACGAGCGCTTCAATCCGCTGTGGGCGGCGGCCGCCGAGATGGGCCTCGTCTGTCTCTTTCACACCGGCACGATGGGCAGCGGCGCCGGCGAGCCGGGCGGCGGCGGCTACAAGCTCAAGTACGTGAACCCGATGCTGGTGGACGACGTGGCCGCCGACTTTCCGTCGCTCGCGATCATTCTCGCGCATCCCGGGTGGCCGTGGCAGGCGGAGCAGCTGGCGATGGCGCGCCACAAATCCAACGTCTTCATCGATCTGTCCGGCTGGTCGCCCAAGTATTTCCCGGCGGAGCTCGTCGAGCAGATGAACGGCCCGCTCCAGAACAAGTGCCTCTTCGGCTCGGACTGGCCGTTTCTCACGCCGGAGCGCTGGCTGGCGGATTTCGCGGCGCTCGCGGTGAAGGACGCGGTGCGGCCGAAGGTGCTGCGTGACAACGCGCGGCGCCTGCTGCTGCCGTAGCGAGGCGCGGAAGAGGAGGATCCTCAATGGCACGGATCGGCATGATCACGGTCGGCCAGGCCCCCCGCGACGACCTGGTGCCGGCGATGCGCGAAGTCTTTTCGCGCCCGGCCGAGATCCTCCAGGCCGGCGCGCTCGACGGCCTGACCGAAGAGGAGATCCTCTCGCTCGGGCCCGGGCCGGCCGAAGTGGGCATCGCGGCCCGGCTCCTCGACGGGAGCGAACGGCTGCTCTCCCACGCGAAGGTCTTCCCGCGCGTCCAGCGGTGCGTGGACCGGGTGCGGGCCGACGGCGCCGACTTCGTCGTCATTCTGTGCGGGGCCGACTGGAGCGACATTCGCTGCGACGTGTTGGTGGTCAATCCGGGCCAGGTGTTCCCCGCGGTGGTCGCGGCGCTCGGCGCCGGTCAGCGCCTCGGCGTGATCAAGCCGTCCGCCGGCCAGATCGAGGCCGCCCGCCGGCAGTTCGCGGACCGCGGGATCGAGGCGGTCGTGACGGCGGCGTCGCCCTACACCGGGGCGCGGCGCCTCCAGGACGTCCGGCGCGCCGCGGAAGAGTTGAACGCGGCGCAGGTCTCGCTCGTCTGGATGACCTGCGTCGGGATGGACGAGCCGATGCGCCGGGTGGTCGGTGAGGTGACGGGGGTGCCGGTCGTGCTCGCGCGCTCGCTGCTCGCCCGCGTCGTCGACGAGCTGCTGGCCGCGGGCCGCATCCCGGCCGAGGCGCTCAGCAGACCTTAGCGTTCTTGATCAAATTTGCGTCGTCTCCGCGGACCTCCACGCCGCAGATGTCCGCCCGCGTGCCGCTGAACGAGACCGCGGTTTGAAGCAGCAGGTACGGTACGTCCTTCGCGAGCAGCGCCTGCAGCGCGTTGTAGGCCTTGGCGCGCACCTTGGGGTCGATGCTGGCGCGGCCCTGCGCGATCAGCGCGTCGGCCTCGGGGTTCGAGTAGCGTCCGGCGTTGTTGAAGCCCTTGCTCCACGTGATTGCGGTGAAGCTGCCGTCGGCGTCGAGGTTGCCGGGTGCCCACGCGGTGAGGTAGAGGTCCCAGTCCGTGCCGTGGGCCACGACGGTGTTGTACTTGGCCCAGTCCCCGGAGAGGTGGACCCGAGGCGCCAGACCCACCGCCTGTAGATACCCGGCGACCGCCTGCACCATCTCGGCGTCTCCGGGCCAGCGTCCCTGCGGGCCCTCGATCACGATGGGCGTCCCCGGCTTCACCCCGGCCTCGCTCAGCAGCTGTTTGGCCTTGGCGGCGTTGTAGTCGAACCGGTACATCGGTTGGTAGAACTCCATGTTCGCGCCGAGGATCGAGCGCTCGCGCCGGCCGTACCCGCTCAGTACCGAGGTGATGATGGCGTTCACGTCCACCGCGTAGTTGAGGGCCTCGCGCACCCGCACGTCGGTCATCGGCGGGCGGCCCATCTGGATGCAGAAGAACGTGGAGCGGATCGAGTTGCTTTCGATGACCCGTACCGCGGCGTTCTTCTTGAGGCGCGGGATGTCGGCGAGGGGAAGTACGGTGGCGACGTCCGCTTCGCCCTTTTCCAGCATGATCGATCGCGTAGACGCCTCCGGCACGGGCTTGTAGACGACCCGCCGGAAGTACGGCTTGGGACCCCACCACGCCTCGCTGCGCTCGAGGACCAGCTGCTCCCCGGGCTTCCAGTCCACGAGCCGGTACATGCCGCCGCCGGCGTCCACCGGTTTGGAGAGGTCGTTGTTGTGCGCCTGCACGACCTTTGGGTTGAGGATCGCGAGCGCGATCTGGTGGCCGACGTTGCGCAGCATCGGCCCGAGCGGTTCCTTGGTGATGAGACGGACCGTGTGGGCGTCCGGCGTCTGGACGTCGGAGATCGCGGCGAGGTAGGTTTTGCTCAGTGACGCGCCGGTGCCCGGGCCGATCGCGCGCTCGATGGTGAACTTGACCGCCTCCGAGGTGACCGGCGTGCCGTCGTGGAACTTCGCGTCCGCCCGCATATGAAACGTCCAGGTGCGGCCGTCGGGAGACGCTTCCCACGACGTCGCGAGCCACGGCTTGATCTTGTTGTCGTAGTCGAGGTACACGAGGCGGTCGTACATGTCGGCGACCGCGACGATCGCGTCGATGCCGAGGGTGCGCTGCGGATCGAACGTGGGGACGTCGACGGTCTGCGCGACGATGAGGGTGTCTCTCGCCGCCGCCAGCGCAAGGCCGGCAGGATCGAGCCCGCCGAGCAGGCCGCCGAGCGCCGTGGCTCCCGCCCCATAGCCGAGCAGCCGGGCGAGCTCTCTCCGCGTCAATGTGCCGCGCCGCTTCATCGTTGTGGCGTCTCCTTTTCCCGGGACGGTGCGCCGCCGCGCGTTCGCGGCGACGCTCGCTGGTTCGTTCCGCGGCTGTGCCGGCCCTTCCCCGGGCAGGAACCGCGCGCGCTCGGACGAGAACGGAGCCGTACCCGGGCCGCGCCGAACGTCCGGGCGCGCGTCTGCGGGCGCGCTCTCGAGCGGCGCGCCGTGCCGGTCCGATGGGGGTGTGATGGCGGCTCGGGTGGGCTTCGCAACCGGGTACGAAGCGGCGGTGGGCGTCCGCGACATGGCCGAGGACGTCCGACGGGCTGAGGACCGCGGCTACGACGTTGGGTTCTTCTCGGAAACCAACAACCTGATGCGCGACGGCGTCAGCGCGATGGCGGCGATGGGGCTCGTCACGCGGCGCATGACCCTCGGCTTCACGCAGATCGTCCGGCTGCGCAGTCCCGTGGTGATGGCGCAGTCCGCGGCGACCCTCGACGAGCTCACCGGCGGACGGATCGTCCTGTGCGCGGGCGCGTGCACGCGCGGCCAGGCGGTCCACCACGGCCTTCCCGAGCTCGATCCGCCGCGCGCGCTCGCGGAGTGGGTCGAGGCGATCCGTTTGCTGCTGACGGGCGATGCGGTAACCTATCGGGGCGAGGCGGTGCGCCTCGATGGCGTCCGCCTCGGGTGGACGCCGGTGCGCCGGCGTGTGCCGATCTGGATCGCCGCGATGAGCCGGACCGGCCTGCGGCTGGCCGGCCGGATCGGGGACGGCGTGCTGCTCAACGCCGTGTCGTCGCCCGAGTACACTGCGAACGCGGTCGCAATCCTTCGCGAGGCGGTGCGGGCCTCCGGACGGTCGTGGGACGGCTTCGAAATCGCGCAGATCGTGAACTGCTCGGTTGAGGACGACCACGGGGCCGCGATCGACGCGATCCGCTGGGAGGTCGCGAGCAAGTTCCATCCCGGGAAGCCGTCGTCGCAGCTCGGGCCGCGCACGCGGGTCGGCGAACCGCATATCCACGAGGAAGACCTGCCGCTGCTTCGCGAGGCGTACGATCGGGGCGGCCTCGAGGGCGTGACGCGGGTATTTCCCACGTCGTGGATCGAGGGGCTGACGGCGAGCGGGACCCCGGACGAGGTCGTCCGCCGGGTCGCGCGCTACCGCGAGGCCGGGGTCACGCTGCCGATCCTCCGGCCCGCCGCCCGCCGTCAGACGGCCCGGCTGATCGAGTTGTTCGCGCCGCGGTAGGGACGCGCGCCGTGGCAGCCTACGTCGTCCGCCGTCTCCTACACATGGTCCCCGTCGCGCTGGTCGTGGTGACCCTGGTGTTCCTGATGCTGCACCTGATCCCCGGCGATCCCGCCCAGTTGATGCTCGACCCGTCGGCCACCCGGCAGGAGGTCGCGGCGCTGCGCCACCAACTCGACCTGGACCAGCCGCTCGGCAGGCAGTACGCGGAGTTTCTCGGCCGCCTCGTACGCGGCAGCATGGGCACGTCCTTCAAGACGGGGCGCTCGGCGCTCGCCGACGCGTGGCCGTCGTTCCAGCACACCGTCGAGCTCGCGGCGGCGAGCGTGGTGTTCGCCGGGCTCGCCGGCATCGGGATCGGGGTGCTCGCGGGGGCGCGGCCCCGGTCGCCGATGAGCACCCTCGTGATGGTGCTGGCGCTCCTCGGCGTGTCCGTGCCTACCTTCTGGCTCGGCCTCCTGCTCATCATCGTCTTCGCGCTCAAATTGGACCTGCTGCCGGCCGGCGGCGCCGGCTCCTGGCAGGCGCTCGTGCTGCCGACGATTACTCTCGGATCGTTCTCGCTCGGGGTCATCGCGCGCATCACGCGGGCCGGCGTCGCGGAGGTGATGCACGCCGATTACGTGCGGACGGCCCGCGCGAAGGGCACGTCCGAGCGCGCGGTCGTCTTCCGGCACGCGCTGCGCAACGCGCTGATCCCCGTCATCACGGTGACCAGTCTCAGCTTCGGCTACGCGCTCGGCGGGGCCGTCGCGACGGAGACCGTCTTCGCGTGGCCGGGTCTTGGGCGGCATATCGTCGACGCGATCCTGGCGCGGGATTATCCAGCGGTTCAGGCGAGCCTGTTTCTGTTCGCGATCTCGTTCCTCGTCGTGAATCTCCTGATGGATCTCGCGTACGCGCTCGCCAACCCTCGAATTACGTATGGCTGAGCGGACCCGCGCCACACCGCTGCACCGGCTGCTGCGAAACCGTGCCGCGCTGGCGGGCCTGGTGGTCATCGGGGTGTACGTCGCGCTGGCGGTCGCGGCGCCCTGGTTGGCCGCGTACGATCCCAGCCAGAACGACCTCGCCCTCCGGCTGCGCCCGCCGTCGCTCCACCACCTGCTCGGCAACGACGAGCTGGGCCGCGACATCGCGAGCCGCCTGCTGTGGGGCGCCCGCACGTCGCTCGCGATCTCTGTCGGGGCGGTTGCGTTTGCCGCGGCCGTGGGGGTGCCGCTGGGACTGGCTGCAGGATACTACGGCGGCCGGCTCGACGCCCTGATCAGCGGCACAGTCGAGGTCTTGATGGCGTTTCCCGGCATCCTGCTCGCCCTCGCCGTCGTGGCGATCTTCGGCTTCGGGGTCTTCCGGCTGATCCTCGCAATCGGCGTCTACTCTGTGCCGACGATGGCGTGGCTCGCCCGCGGGAGCACGCTCGACGTCGCGCACATGGAGTACGTGGACGCGAGCCGCGCGATGGGCGGCCGGAACCGCCGGATCATGCTGCGGCACATTCTGCCGAACATCCTGACCCCGATCATCGTGCAGGGGACGCTGCGCCTCGCCACCGCCGTGCTGACCGCGGCCACGCTGAGCTTTCTCGGCCTTGGGGTGCAGCCGCCCGAGCCGGAATGGGGCGCCATGATCGCATCGTCGGTGGCCTACATCCGCGTGGCACCGCACGCCACGGTCATCCCGGGGATCGCGCTGATGCTGGTCGTGCTCGGGTTCAATGTGGCCGGCGACGGCCTGTCCGAGAGCCTCGACCCGGCGGCGGCGCGTCTCGGCTGACCCGCGGGGCCGTGTCGCGGCCGGATCGAATATGGCACGGGTACGCGGCCGGCGGTGACCCGGCAGCGGTCGACGGTGGACTAAAGGGGGGCTGTGGGCGTGGCGGGGATCCGGAAGACGCAGATCGCGCTCGACGACGTGCTGCGCGAGCTCTCGGTGGACAACGCCTACGCGCACATCGTCCACATCACGACTCAGATCCCCTCGCGGCTGGCCGGGTCGGCCAACTCGCGGCGGATGGCCGAGTACGCGCACGAGGCCTTCACGGGCGCGGGGCTCGAGAGCCGGATGCACGAGTTTCCGGGGCTCGTCTCGTTTCCGGAGGCGGGCGAGGTGTGCGTGCTCGCGCCCGAAGCGCGGACGATCGGCGCCAACACGCTGGGGCACTCGGCCTCGACCGACGGCCTGGAGGGCGAATTGGTCTACGTCGGCTCGGGCGCGGAATCGGAGTACGAGGGCAAGGACGTGCGCGGGAAGATCACGCTCTCCGAGCTGTCGTACTCGCCCGCCCGGCACGAGAAGGCGTACATCGCCTGGAAGCGCGGCTCTGCCGCGCAGATCATGATGAACTGGGGCGACGAGACGAACGCCGTGCTGCCGTTCGGTTCCATGAAGTCCGCGTGGGGCAACCCCACGCCCGAGACGCTCGCCTCCGAGATGCCGGACCTGCCGTGCGTCGGGATCGCGCGCACCGAGGGGCTGCGCCTCCGGCGGCTGTGCGAGACGGGTCAGGTGCGCGTGCGGGTGCGCGCCCGCGCCGAGAACGTCTGGAAGCGTCTGACGATGACCACCGCGGAATCGGGAACCTCCGCGGACCGGCAGTTCCTGCTCCTCGGCGGCCACATGGACTCCTGGCCCGGTCCGCAGGCCACCGACAACGCGGCCGGCGACGCCTGCATGATGGAGCTCTCGCGGGTATTCCACCGCGTGCGCGACGCGTTGCGACGCGGTCTGGTCACGGGTCTGTGGATGGGCCACGAGACCGGGACGATGATCTCCTCGTCCCGCTTCGCCGACGTGCAGTGGGATCGTTTGCGCCGCTCGTGCGTCGCCTATCTGCAGATCGACCAGCCGGCGATGGCCGGCTCGTCCGTGTGGCACCTCCACTCGACCGACGATATCCAGAACTACGTCGCCGCCGCGACCCGCGAGATCGCCGGCGAGATGCCGGTCCACTGGCGGCGCCAGCAGAAAAACGGCGATTCCTCATTCTTCGGCGTGGGCCTTCCGTCGCTCGCGGGCGAGATGTCGTTCACGGACGAGGAGATCGAGCGGACCGCCCTCGCCAACCTCGGGTGGTGGCACCACTCGATCGAGAACACCCTCGACAAGGTCGACAAGGACCGGCTGGCGCTGCACCTCCGGGTGTACGCGCGCTGGATGTGGGGTCTGCTCACCGAGCCGGTGCTCCCGTACGAGTTCCGGCCGATCGCGGCTCGCTTCGCCGAGCGCCTGGACCAGTTGGCCGCGCTCGACGTGCCCGACATCGACATGCGCGGCGCCGCGGACCGCGCGCGCGAGTTCGCCGGCCTCGCGGCGCGGCTCGACGAGACCTGCGGCCGGGTGCGCGCGCAGACCGCCTCGGACGGGGACGGTGCGGCGGCCGATCTCCTCAACGGCACGATGCTGCGGCTGTCGCGCCTGCTCGTGCCCGTGGCGTCCACCGCGGTGGGCGCCTACGGACAGGACCGGTACGGGCACGCCTGGCAGACGCAGATGATCCCGTCCCTCGTGCCGTACCCGGCGCTGGCGGCCTACCCGCGGGATTCCGAGGCGTTCCAGGTCTGGTGGGTGGCGACGATCCGCGCGCGCAACCGTGTGGCCGATGCGCTGCGGGAGGCGGGCGAGTTGGTCCGCGGGACGCTCGAGACGCTGGGCCGGGACGCGTGAGGGAGGGCGCCATGGCGCACTTGTCCGCGGAGAAGCAGACCACGCTCGCGTGGGTGGAGGAGAACCGACCGCGGCTCTCGCGCTTCTGCGAGGAGATCTGGCGGTACGCCGAGCCGGCGTGGCGCGAGTACAAGTCCGCGCGCGCCTACCGCGACCTGCTGCGGGCGGAAGGCTTCCACGTCGAGGAAGGCACGGGCGGGATGCCGACGGCGTTTCTCGCCACGTTCGGCGAGGGCCGGCCGGTGCTGGGCTCCTACGGCGAGTACGATGCGGTGCCGGAGAACTCGCAGCAGCCGGCGCCCCGGCGGGCGCCGCGCGACGGCCTTCATCCGTACGCGGCCGGCCACACCGATCCGCACTCCGCGCTCGGCGTCGCCGCGCTGACCGGCGTGCTCGCGGCCAAGGCCGCGATGCAGCGGCACGGCCTGCGGGGCACACTCCGCTTCTTCGGCGAGCCCGCGGAGAAGGTCTGCGGCTCCAAGCCGGTCCACGCGGCCAAAGGCTACTACGACGGCGCGGACGCCTACATCGCGTTCCATCCGAATCCCAACAACACCGTCGCCTGGGATACGCAGTGCGGCGCCTATTGGAGCGCGCAGTACGCGTTCGAGTGCGACGAGCCGGAAACGTGGATCGACCACTCGCTGATGCCGGTCCGCCACTCGCACGCGACGGCGCGGTGCCCCGGGGCGCTCGACGCGGTCTGCCTGATGTACACGAGCAGCAAGTATTTGAAGGAAGCGATGTTCCCGCACACCGGCACGTGGACGCTCAACGAGTTCATGATGGTGGGCGGGCAGTGCACGTCCGACAACCTGCCGCCGCGCTACGCCGCGATCCAGTACGCGTGGCGCTCGCCGAGCCTCGGCATCCAGGAGCAGATCGCCAAGGTGCTCGAGCGGAACGCGGCCCACGCGGCCGCGATCGCGCACTGCCGGCACGGCGTTCGGTGGATCACGAAGACGCGCACCGGCCTGCCGAACCGTGCCCTCGCCGAGCTCGTGTACCGCAATCTGGAACTGGTCGGGCCCCCGGTCTTCGGCGAAGAGGCGCGCCGGTTCGGCCGGGAGATCCAGCAAACCCTCGGCATCACGCCGATGGAGGACCCGTTCATCGCGTCGTGCAGCCGGCTCGTGCCGCCGGCCGAGAACGAGGCGCGCCTGCGGGAGGCGCTGCCCGCCTGGCAGCAGAGCTTCACGTCGGACGACTACGTCGACTACACGTGGCACGCGCCGACGGCGCGGCTGTTCACCGGGCGGCCTCGGCTCCGGCCGGCGCAGCCGGGCTACGAGTATCCGGCGTGGACGTCAAACGCGATCGGCGGCGTGCCGGCCTGCATCGATCCGATGACGTTCACCGCGGGCAAGACGATCGCGGCGAGCCTCGTCGACCTGCTGGTGTCTCCCGGCGAGCTCGCGGCCGCGCGGGCCGAATTCGAGGAGCGGACCGGCGGCGGCGTCGGCGGCGCCCGGTGGGTCGCGCCGCTCCTGCCGCGCGACTTCGCGCCGCCGGTCGATCTGCGCTGGCCCGAGTACGTTACGACACCGCGCGGCGAGGAGTGGTGGATTCCGACGCCCTCGCATCCCGAGGGCTAGTCCCGCCCCCGCGGGGCGACGCCAGCCACGAATCTCCGGGACCCGTAAAGAGCCGGCCGGCGCCGCGCTCGAAGTCGAGCAGCGCGCGCTTGATCGGAAGCCCGCCGCCGTACCCCGTCAGCGACCCGTCGCTCCCGATTACGCGGTGGCAGGGCACGACGATCGGCCATGGATTCCGGCCGTTCGCCGCGCCGACGGCGCGCACGGCAATGGGCGCGCCGATCTCGGATGCGATCGCTCCGTAGGAGCGAGTCTTCCCGTACGGGATCGCCGCCACCGCCTCCCAGACGCGCCGCTGAAACGGTGTGCCCTGCGGCGCGAGGCGAACCTCGAACGTCCGGCGGGTGCCGGCGAAGTACTCCGCGAGTTGGGCGGCGACGCGGATCTCGCGCGCATCGACGAGGCGCCACGCCCGGTCGACGCGGCGGCGCCTGCGTCCTTCCTCAAAGTAGATGGCCAGCACGCCTCCGTCGGTCTCCGCGACGAGCATGGGTCCGACCGGTGTCGCAAGACGCGCATACCGGACGTCCGCCGGCATCACCGCTGCCTCCGCTTGAAGTCCCCGGTGAACAACGCGTTCAGGTCACCGCCGGGCGCCGCGTCCGCGAAGGCGTCGAAGGTCCCCGCGACGAGGCCTGTCGCCGCGCGGATGAATCCGCCCCAGGCGGCGCGCGCGAGCGCGCCGCCGACGCTGATCCGGCGCACGCCGAGGGCGGCTGCGTCCGCGAGGGTGAGCCCGATCGGCGCGCCGATCAGGAGGTTGACCGGCTTCGGCGCCACGGCGTCGACGACCGCGCCGATCTGCTCGCGCGTCCGGATCCCCGGCGCGTAGAGACAGTCGGCACCGGCCGACGCGTAGGCCCGGAGCCGGCCGATCGTCTCGTCGAGGTCGGGTGCTCCGCGGATGAACCCTTCCGAACGCCCGACGAGGAGCACGTCGCCGCCGGCGCGGTCGATCGCAACCCGGGCGGCGCGGATGCGGGCGACGGCCAGGTCGAAGTCATAGAGCGGCCGGGACGCGTCGCCGGTCGAATCCTCGATCGACAGGCCGGCCACGCCCGTCTCGATGCACAGCCGCACGCTTTCGCCGACGCCCGCGGGATCGTCCGCATAGCCCGATTCGTAATCGGCGTTCACGGGCAGATCGGACGCCTCGACGATCATGCGGATGTGCGCCAGCATCGGATCGCGGGTGAGCGCCCAGTCCTCATCGGGCAGCGCCATCGACCACGCCGCGCCGGAGCTGGTCGTCGCGATCGCCTTGAAGCCGAGGTGCTGCAGATAGCGCGCGGTGCCGGCGTCCCACGGGTTTGGAATGATGAAGCAGCCGGATTCGTGGAGCTGCCGGAACGTGCGGCGCTTCTCGGCGATCGTCGGCATGGCGGGCCGGACCTCCCCGCGGGGGTGGTGCTGGTTGAGACGCTCTGCCGTTGGCTGTGGCGCTCAGCGTCTCCTCCCGTAGGTCGCGCGGTCCGGCTCGCCGAACCTCCCGGGGCCACGCACAATCCACGCTATCGTGGCCTAGTTCGGTGCGGTGGAGGGGGCCATGGGCAGGCTTACCGATCGGGTCGCGCTCATCACCGGCGGCAGCCGCGGCTTCGGCCGCGCGACCGCGCTGTGCTTCGCGCAAGAAGGCGCCGACATCGTGATCGCCTACCGAGCCGCGGAAGCCGAGGCGGCATTCGTCGTCGAGCAGATTGAACGGACCGGACGGCGGGGGATCGCGGTCCGGGCCGATGTGGCGAGGAGCGCTGATACGGGCGCGCTCGCGGAGCGGGCGCTGCGCGAGTTCGGGCGCGTCGACGTGCTCGTCAACAACGCGGGCATTATGGACGTCGTGCCGTTCGCGACGCAGGATCCGTCGACGTGGACCGCGATGATCGGCGTGAACATATACGGGACGCTCACGCTGACGCGGGCGCTCCTGCCGTCGATGATCGACCGGCGTGGCGGACGGATCATCAACCTTTCGTCCCAGCTCGGCCACGTCGGATCGGCCGACTTCGCCGTCTACTCCGGGACCAAAGGCTTCGTCCTGGCGTTCACGCGGTCGCTGGCGCGCGAGGTCGGCGAGTACAGCATCACGGTGAACGCGATCTGTCCCGGCGCGATCGTCACCGACATGAACCGCGCGATCTACCCGCCCGAGCGCCAGCGCGCGCGGGCCGCGGAGCTGCCGCTGCGCCGCATGGGCGATCCTGACGACATCGCCAAGGCCGCGCTGTACCTCGCCTCGGACGACGGCCGGTTCATGACCGGCCAGTGCCTCGATGTGAACGGCGGTTCCGTAATGGTATGAGCGGGGCTTCGGCCGCCGGCGGGGCCCCGGCCGTGCCCGGAGCGGCGGGCCGCCGCGCGGGCGGGTGGATTCTCGTCGAACCGCTGCTGGCGGTGGTGCTGTGGGGTGGCATTTACCCCGGCGCACGGCTTGCGCTGCGCGAGATCCCGGTCGTCGACTTCACGTTTCTGCGCCTCGCCCTGGCCACTGCCGTGCTGGCGGCGATCTGGTTGCCGCGGCGCCGAGCGGTGCCGCGCGGACTCCGGTGGGCCGTCTTGGTCGCGGGGATCGCCCAGGCGGCGTTTCAGATCCTGCTCGTGGGCAGCCTCCGCTGGACGACGGCCGGACAAAGCGCGATCTTGCTTGCGGCGTCCCCGATCCTAACCGCAGCGTGGCTGGCCGTGCGCGGCGGCGAGACCCTGGACAGCCGCCGGTGGATTGGACTCGCGGCCGGCATCGCGGGCGTGGCGTTCTTAGTCTGGGGAGCGGCGGGCGGGCTCGGCGCGTCGCGGTTGATCGGCGATGTGCTCGCGCTCGGCGCGGCCGCCGCGTGGAGCTGGTACAGCTTCGCGGTGAGCCCCGTCGTGGCGGCGGCCGGGACGTGGCAGGCGACCGGGTGGGCGATGGGGATCGCGATGTTCCTTTTCGCGCCGCTTGCGCTGCCGGACGTGGCCCATTACGCGTGGGGCGCGGTGTCGTGGCCGGCGTGGGGCGGGCTCGTCTACGGCGGCACCGCTGGGATGGTCGTGGCGATGGCGCTCTGGGGCCGGTCGCTGCACCGGTTCGGACAGCGGCAGACGATGGTGTACGTGTACCTCGAGCCGGTCTCCGCGGTGGTAATCGCCGCCGCAGTCCTCGGCGAGTCGCTGAGTCCCGTGCAGGCGGCGGGGGCGCTCCTCACCCTCGCGGGCGTGCGGCTCGCGGGTGGCCACGGAGGCGTAGTGCGGCCGCCGGTCGAAGGACGGGTCGAAGGACGCGGAGGGGATGCGCGGCGTGAACACGCTCGACGGTAAGCAGGCGCGGCTCGAGGCCGGTCTCCGGACGCTCGGCGGCGTCGTGGTCGCGTTTTCGGGCGGCGTCGACAGCGCGTATCTGCTCGCGGCTGCCTTTGACGTGCTCGGCGACCGGTGCGTCGCGGCGACCGCGGTCTCTCCGTCGCTTGCGCAGGACGAGCTGGCCGCCGCGGAGCGGATCGCCGCATCGCTCGGCGTGCGGCACCTGCACGTCGAGACGCGCGAGTTCGAGGACGCCCGCTACCTCCGCAACGACGCGAACCGCTGCTATTTCTGCAAGCACGCGCTGTTTACCGAGCTCACCCGGCTCGCCGCCGAACTCGGCCTCCCGGCCCTCGTCTACGGCGCCAACGCCGACGACGTGGGCGATGACCGGCCGGGGATGCGCGCGGCCGGGGAGTTCGCGGTGCACGCACCGCTGCTCGACGCGGGCCTCGGCAAGGCGGAGATCCGCGCTCTGGCGCGCCGGCGCGGGCTCGAGGTGTGGGACAAGCCCGCCGCGCCGTGCCTCGCATCGCGCCTGCCGTTCGGATCGCCGGTGACCGTCGCCGCGCTCGGCCAGATCGAAGCGGCGGAGCGCATCGTTCGGAGCCTCGGGTTCCGCGACGTGCGGGTCCGCCACCACGGCGCCGCCGCGAGCGTCGAGGTGCCGTCGCCGGAGGTCGGGCGCCTGACGGCGATGTCGGACCGGCTCGCGGACGCGCTGCGCGCGATCGGCTTTGCGAGCGTGCGGATCGCGCCGGACGGGCTGCGATCGGGGCGGTTTTCGGCGGAACTGGCCGCGGCCGGTACCGCCCGCCGGCAAACCACCGGGCTCGTCGCGCCGGCGGACGGGCGACGCGCGTGAACGAAGACACGCTCACCCGCCTGCTGGGTGACGTCCGGTCCGGCCGGGTTTCCGTGGCGGACGCCCTCTCGGCGCTGCGCTGGCTGCCGTTCGCGGACCTCGGCTTCGCCAAGGCGGACACCCACCGGCCGCTGCGGCGCGGCGCGCCGGAAGCGGTCTACTGCCCCGGAAAGTCCGTCGCGCAGATCGTCGAGATCGCCTCCGCGCTGCGCCGGGCCGGCGGTCCTGTGCTGCTGACCCGCGCGCCCGCGGACGTCGCGGCCGCGGTCGCCGAAGCGCTGCCCGGTGCGACGTACGTCGCGGATGCGCGCCTCATCGTGCTCGGTGAGGCGCCGCGTCACCGCACCGGCTGCGTCGGCGTGCTGACCGGGGGCACCGGCGATCTGCCCGTCGCCGAGGAGGCGGCGTGGACGGCGGAGGTGATGGGGGCCGAGGTTGTGCGCGCCTACGACGTCGGCGTGAGCGGGCTGCACCGTCTCGTCCCGCACCGCGACCTGCTCGAGCGGGCGCGGGCGCTGGTCGTGGCCGCCGGCATGGACGGCGCGCTGCCGGCGGTTGTGGCGGGCCTCACGCGGGCGCCGGTCATCGGCGTGCCGACCAGCATTGGCTATGGGGCGCATCTCGGCGGGCTTGCGCCGCTGCTCACGATGCTCAACGCGTGCGCTCCCGGCGTCGCGGTCGTGAACATCGACAACGGCTTCGGCGCGGGCTACCTCGCCGCGTGCATCAACGGCAGCGCGACCGGCGTGACGGAGGTTTCCGGGGAGGCGCATGCGTCTCGGGTACCTTGACTGCGGGAGCGGCGCGAGCGGGGACATGCTGCTCGGCGCGCTCGTCGGCGCGGGGTGGCCGGAGGCGGCGCTGCATGGGGTGGTCGCCGACCTCGGCGTGCCGGTCCGCCTCTCGGTTACGCCGGGTGAGCGCCGCGGAGTCCCCGCCCTGCGCGTCGAGGTTATCGAGGACGATCCGGCCCACGAGCGCCTCTATCCGGAGCTCGCCGCGACCGTGGACGGCTGCCGGGTGGCGGCGCCGATCCGCCGGCGCGCCGCGGGTGTGCTGCGACGCCTGGCCGAGGTCGAATCCCAAGTACACGGCGTGCCGGTCGAGCATGTTCATCTGCACGAATTGGGCGGCCTCGATACCCTCGTCGACGTGGTGGGAGTGCTCGCCGGGGTGGAGGCCCTCAAACTCCACCGCATCGTCGCGTCTCCCGTCACCATCGGGCGCGGCTGGGTACGCATCCGGCACGGCCTGGTACCGGTGCCGGCCCCCGCGACGCAGGCGCTGCTCGAAGGCATGCCGGTGTCAGGCGGTGAGATCGAGGGCGAGTGGTTGACGCCCACGGGCGCCGCGCTGCTGCAAGAGATCGTGTCCGCCTGGGGCCCGCTGCCGCTGATGCGCGTGGAGCGGATCGGCACCGGCGCCGGCCGCGACGATCCCGAGCGGGCGAACGTCCTGCGTTTGTTCGTCGGCGAGGCGCTGCAGACGCCGGAGGGCCGCGCGGGCGCGAACGGCGACGGCGCGGACCCGTTTGGCGGCGGGGCGCGGACCGAGCGGCTCGTGATGCTGGAGACGTCGATCGACGATATGAATCCGCAGCTGTACCCGCACGTCACGGCGCGTCTCTTCCAGGCGGGCGCGCTCGACGTCGCCGCCGTACCGGCGGTGATGAAAAAGGGCCGGCCCGGCCACGTGCTGCGCGTGCTCGTGTCCCCGGACCGGGCGCGGGAATTGACCGGCATCTTGCTCGCGGAGACGACGACGCTCGGCGTGCGCGCGTACGAGGTCGCGCGTCTGGCCGCGTCGCGGCGGACCGTAGATGTGGAAACGGAGTACGGGACGATTCCGGTGAAAATCGCCGAGGACGGCGCCGACGTCTTGAACGCGGCGCCCGAGTTCGAGGCCTGCCGCGCCATCGCCGAACGCCTCGGCGTGCCGCTCAAGCACGTCATCGCCGCCGCGGAGCGCGCGGCCGCGCCCCTGGCCGCGGAGCCTTCGCCGAAGCGACCGGGGCGGGCGCGGTCCACGTAGCCGCCCGCCCTCCCGCCCGGCCGCGACGAGGAGAGGGCACCCGATCCGCGAATCGGATGCGGGTCGGATGTACAGGTGGAACCCTGGACGGTCATCATAACGTGGGATGATGTATGGAATGCAGGAAGTGTCCAGATTGCCAAAATTGGGGGGTGGCACGTGAGCAATTTGCATTCTCTTGACCGCAGGACGTTCCTCATTGGGGCCGGGGCCGCCGCGGCGGCGGGGTCGGGGCTCCTGGCCGGCCGTCCCGGCATCGCACGCGCGGCGGGAATGGCGCTGCCGCCGATGCCGTCGCGTCCACTGCAATTGACCATCATCGACGTCGCCGGTCAGCTGCAGCTGACCAAGGCCATCATCGAAGACTACGTCGGGTCGCACCACCAGTACGTCAGCGGTGTGAGCTACCAGCAGGCGACGGCGCCCGAGCTGCCGTCGAAGATCCTGGCGCAGCAGCAGGCGAACCAGCTGCAGATCAACATGGTGCTCACGGGGTCGGACGCCTTGTCCGCGGGCATCGTGCAAAAGATCTGGCAGCCGCTGCTCCCTGACTTCCAGACGAAGTGGCCCAACCTGATCGGGAACTACATTCAGCCCAAGGCCCAGGGGCTCGCCCAGGGCTACGGCATCCTCGACGTCTTCGGCAACTACGGTCCGACGTTCACGTACAACCCGGCCAAGCTGCCGAACCCGCCGAAGACACCCCAAGACCTGCTGGCGTGGGCGAAGAGCAACCCCGGCCAGCTGATCTACGCGCGGCCGGCCAACTCCGGTCCGGGCCGCAGCTTCTTGATGGGACTGCCGTATCTGCTCGGCGAGGCGAATCCGCGCGACCCGCAGTCCTGGACGAAGGTGTGGCCGTACTATCAGCAGCTCGGCCAATACATCCAGTACTACCCGACCGGCACGGCCGGCACGTTCCAGGAACTGGGTCAGGGCGCGCGCACGATCGCGGCCTCGACGATGGGCTGGGACCTCAACGTCCGCGCGCTCGGTGTGGTGCCGACGAACTTCGGCGCGTTCGCGTTCGCGAACGAGCATCTGATCGCGGATACGCAGTACATCTGCGTGCCGAAGGGCAACTCGCCGGAGATGCTCGGCCTCGTGCTCGACCTGATCGCGTGGGTGCTCCGGCCCGACCAGCAGGCGAAAACCTACGACACCGGCTACTTCTATCCCGGACCGGCCGTCAAGGGCGTCGCGCTCAGCATGGCGCCGAAGGACAGCCAGGACAAGGTCGGGCCGGTGCGGCGCGCGTCGTTCGACGATCTGATCAAGACGCGGCCGATCGAGATTCCGCTCGATCCGGACAAGCTGGTGCAGGCGTTTACACTCTGGGACCAGAAGGTCGGCGCGAACAAGCTCAAGTGAGCGCGGAGACCCGAGTTCGGGCCCGCGGCGAGGACGGCGCGGGCCCTCTCAGCCGGCGGCACACCATCGGCCGCGTCGAGCTCCGCGGCCTCGGCAAGCGCTTCGGCGACGTCGCCGCGCTCAGGGACTTCGACCTCGACGTGCACGGCGGCGAGTTCGTGAGCCTGCTCGGCCCATCCGGCTGCGGCAAGAGCACGGCGCTCAATCTGCTCGCCGGCCTCATCGATCCCGACGCCGGGCAGATCCTGCTCGACGGCGAGGACCTCGCGCCGGTCCCGCCGGAGCAACGGGGCTTCGGCGTCGTCTTCCAGAGCTACGCGCTGTTCCCGCACCTTACGGTCGGACGGAACGTCGCCTTCGGCCTCGAGATGATGGGCACGCCGCCGGAGGAGGTGGCGCGCCGCGTCCGGGGGGCGCTCGGGCTCGTGCATCTCGAGGAGACGGCCGACCGGTATCCGGCGCAGCTGAGCGGCGGGCAGCAGCAGCGCGTCGCGCTCGCCCGCGCGCTCGTCATCGAGCCCCGCCTCCTCCTGATGGACGAGCCGCTCAGCAACCTCGACGCCAAGCTGCGGCTCGAGATGCGGGTGGAGATCCGCCGGCTCCACCAGAGCCTCGGCCTCACGACCTTCTATGTGACGCACGACCAGGAAGAGGCGCTGTCGCTCTCCGACCGCATCGCGCTCATGAAAGACGGCATGATTCAGCAGGTCGGTACGCCCGAGGAGGTATACCTCCGTCCGCGGTCGGCCTTCGTCGCCAACTTCTTCGGCTACCGCAACCTGTTCCGGGTGAAGGTCGCAAGCGTGCAGGGAACCCGTGCGGAGGTGACGACCTCCGGGGGACTGCGGCTCGCCGGGACCGTGCGCGACGGCGTGACCGCGGGGGCCGAGGCGGTGGCCGCGGTGCGGCCGGAAGACGTCGAGGTGCTGCCCGCGGGAAGCGGGCCCGGGGTCCCGGCGAAGGTGGAGTTTGCGGAGTTTATCGGCGACGCCTTCGAGTGCAGCGTGGTCGCGGACGCGGGCGACCCGCTCGTCGTCCGCACCCCGTCGCGCCTCGAGCGCGGCGCGTCCGTGATCTTGCGGGCCGATCCGGAACGGCTCCTCGTGTTTCCGCCCGAGTAGGCCGGGATGCAGCGGGCCGCCGGCATGCGCGCGGGTGGGGGCACACCCCCCGTCATGGGGCGGGCGGGCTTCCAGTGGGGGCCGCTCGTGCCGCTCGCCCCCGCGCTCTTCGTGGTCCTGGCGCTCTTCGTCTACCCCTTCATCTACGGCCTGCAGCTGTCGGTCTCGCCGCTCGGCGCCCTGGCCAAGGGCGGCCCGCTCGCCAACTACGCCGCCTTCTTCGGCGATCCGCGCGAGCGGCTGTCGATCTGGAACACGCTGCGGCTCGCCGTCCCGGTCACGCTGCTCGACCTCTGCCTCGCGCTCCCGCTGGCCTACCGGCTGCGGCGGCCGCTGCCAGGCCAGCGCGTGATCACCGGTCTCTTGGTGATCCCGATGACGCTCGGCACGGTGCTGCTCGCGGAGGGCATGATCGAGTTCTTCGGGCCGGGGGGATGGGTGAACAAGACGCTGCTCGCGATGCATCTCGTCAAGTTTCCGGTGCAGTTCGTTCACAACTATACCGGCGTTTTTCTCTCGCTCACGATTTCGGACTTTCCGGCGGTCTTCCTCGTCCTGCTCGGGTACGCGTCGGGGCTGGATCCGCGCCTCGAGCAGGCCGCGCGGACCCTCGGCGCGGGCTGGTGGCAGCGCCTCCGGCGGGTCACGCTGCCGCTGCTGGCCCCGGGGATCGCCGCGGCGGCGGCGCTGTCGTTCGTCGCCACGTTCTCGGTGTTTCCGTCGGCGGTGCTCGTCGGCGAGCCGGCCGGCTCCACGCGGGTGATCGCGCTCGCCGCGTGGCAGGCCGCCTACGAACAGTTCGACTACCCGCGCGCGTCGGCGATCGCGATGGTGATGGGGGCGATCGAACTCGTCTTCGTCGCCCTGGTGCTCACGGCGCGGAACCGCGCCTACCGCGGTCCGACGATCGGCGGCCGCGGATGAGCCGGGCGATCGCAGGAGGCCGCCCGGCGACGGGCGAGGGCCCGGCGTGGTGGGTCTACGCGATCGTCGGGCTGTTCGCGCTGCTGGTGGCCGGCATCTTCCTGTCGGCGTTCCTGAATTCGATCGCATCGACATGGTTCGGCGGGTGGCTGCCCGACGCGTACACCACGAAGTGGTACCGGTTCGCGCTCGCCGAATTCGATCTCGGCTACCTACTCGGGGTCACGATCGTCGTCGGGCTGACCGTGACGCTGATCAGCCTCGCCCTCGGCGTGCCGGCGGCGTACATGCTGGCCCGGCGCGCCTTTCCCGGGCGCGCGGCGCTCCTGATGCTCCTCGTGCTCCCGATGCTGGTGCCGCCGATCACCTACGGCATCCCGCTCGCCGCGATGCTCTACAAGCTCCGGCTCGGCGGCAAACTCGCCGGCGTCATCGTGGCGAACATCGTCCCGGCGATGCCGTTTGTCGTGCTGATCATGACGCCGTTCTTCGAGCAGATCGATCCGAACCTGGAACGCGCGGCGCGGACGCTCGGCGCGCCGCCGCTTCGGATGTTCGCGCGCGTCCTGCTGCCGATCGTCCTGCCCGGCGTGCTCGCGGCGGGGCTCCTCATCCTTGTGCGGGCGATCGCGCTGTTCGAGCTGACGTTCCTCGTGTCGGGGGCGAAGAGCCAGACGCTCGTCGTCGCGCTCTATTACACCGCGTTCGCGGCGGGCATCCGGCCCGCTCAAGCGATCGACGCGATGGCGGTCGTGTACATGGTCACCGGCCTCATCCTGCTCATCGCGGCGCTGCGGTTCGTCAACCCGGTGAACATGGTCATCCGCGTGCGCCGGTGAAGCGCCTTCCGATCGCGGACCTCCGCGCGACCACGGTGACGGTGCCGCTCCAAGCACCGCTCCGGCACAGCAACGGCGCGCACTGGGGACGGTTCGTGCGCACGATCGTGGAGCTCGAGACGGCGGACGGGCTCGTCGGGCTGGGGGAGATGGGCGGAGGCGGCGAGGCCGCCGAAGCCGCGCTCGCCGGCCTCAAGTCCTACGTGGTCGGGCACGACGCCTTCGATCTCGAGGCGCTGCGCTTCAAGATCTGCAACCCCACCGCGAGCCTCTACAACAACCGCACGCAGCTGCACGCCGCGATCGAGTTCGCCTGCCTCGACATCGTCGGACAGGCGCTTGGGGTGCCCGTCTACGATCTGCTCGGGGGCGCGCTGCGCGAGGAGGTGCCGTTCGCGAGTTACCTGTTCTTCCGCTACGCCGACCCGGCGACGGGGGCGGGCGAGGTCCGGACGGTCGAGCAGCTCGTCGCGCACGCGCGGGCGCTGCGCGGCGCGCACGGCTTCCGCACCCACAAGCTGAAGGGCGGGGTCTTCCCGCCGGACTACGAGCTCGAGTGCTACCGCGCCCTCGCGCAGGCCTTTCCGGGCGACGCGCTGCGCTACGACCCGAACGCGGTGCTGAGCGTGGAAGAGGGCATCCGGTTCGGCCGGGCCATCGAGGACCTCCGGAACGACTACCTCGAGGATCCCACTTGGGGGCTCGAGGGTCTGCGGCGCCTCAGGGAGCGCGTGCGCGTGCCGCTCGCGACCAACACGGTCGTGATCAACTTCGAGGAGCTGGCCGCCAACGTGCTCCGGCCGGCCGTGGACGTGGTGCTGCTCGACACGACGTTCTGGGGCGGCATCCGCGCGTGCGTCAAGGCCGCCGCGGTCTGCGAGACGTTCCAGCTCGGCGTGGCCGTCCATTCGTCGGGCGAGCTGGGCATCCAGCTCGCGACGATGCTGCACCTCGGCGCCGCGATCCCGAACCTCACGTTCGCGGCCGACGCCCACTACCACCATCTCGCCGACGACGTGATCGAAGGGGGCAGGCTCGCCTACCGCAACGGGCGCGTCGCGGTGCCCACGGCACCGGGGCTCGGGGTCCGGCTCGACCGCGACAAAGTCGGCCGCTACGCCGACCTGTACCGGCGGCTCGGCGGCTACGCCTACGACCGGGATCCCGGGCGGCCGGACTGGTATCCGCTGATCCCCAACACCCGCTGGGCCGATCCCGCGGTCTCGGTCTCGCTCAAAGATCGCCTCTGACCCCTGGCAGCGGGCCCGCGGAGCAGCAGGCATGCATCGGAGGTGTCGCGATGAAGGTGTTCTTCAAGGGCAGCGCCGGAGACGGCGTCTCGGAGATCGTGAACCCCAAGAACTCTGACTCGGACGGCCTCGAGCTCGCGATCCTCCACCCGCAGCCCGGGCTGCCGATGGACGCCGTCTCGCCGGGGCGGGAGTCGCTGCTCGTGATTCTCGGCGGCACGTGCTCGATCGCCGTCGCGGGTATGGACGCCTGGGGCAATCTCGGCGGACGCAGCGACGTTTTCGACGGAGTCCCGACCTCGGTGTACGTGCCGTCCGGGATTGCCTATCGCATCTCCGCGGCCGGACCGGCGGAGATCGCCGCGCTGCGGGCGCCGGCGCCGGCCGGCGGTGAGGCGTACGTGATCCGGCCCCCCGACGTCACGGTCGCGGTCCGCGGCGAAGGCCCATCGCGCCGGACCGTGCACACGATCCTCGACGAGTCCAAGCACGCGCAGCGCCTCGTGGCCGGGGAGACGTTCAACGAGCCGGGAGCTTGGTCGAGCTACCCGCCCCACAAGCACGACCGTCACGACCCGCCGCGGGAAGCCGTGTTCCAGGAAGTCTACTACTTCCGCGTCAAACCCAAAGAGGGCTTCGGGTTCCAGCGCCTCTACTCGCCGGAGCGGCACGTCGATTCCACGTTTGTGGTGGAGGACGGAGACACCGTGCTCATTCCGTGGGGCTACCATCCCGTCGTCGCCGCGCCCGGGTACCGGCTGTACTATCTCTGGGCGCTCGCCGGCGAGGGACGGCGCCTGATGGCGAGCGAGGATCCCGCGCACGCGTGGGTGAGCCGGAAGGGGTGATCGGCACGGACAACGATCGGGGAGACGGCGCCCGCACGGGCGGCGGCCGGGGCGCGTCGGTCGCGGTGGAAGGCATCCGGGCGCCGGCGACGGTCGCGCTGCCCCGAGTCGTCCGCGTGCACCAGGAATTCCCGACACCCGGCCGCTGTGACGTCGAGGCGGAGATCCACCGCCAGATCGAGGTACCCGACATCGCCCGCCGCGTTCCGCGCGGCCGGGTCGCGGTCGCCGTCGGGAGCCGCGGCGTCGCCGAGATTCCGCTCATCACGAAGGCCGTGGTCGACGCCCTGCGCCGCTGCGGTGCGGAGCCGTTCGTCGTGCCGGCGATGGGCAGCCACGGCGGCGCGACCGCCGAGGGCCAGCGGGAGGTGCTCGCCGGCCTGGGCGTGACCGAAGCGGCGGTCGGCGCGCCGATCGTGTCGTCGATGGACGTCGTCGAGCTTGGGCGGCTGGCCGACGGCTCGGGGGTCTTCTGGGACCGGGAGGCCTTCGAGGCCGGCGCGGCGGTGGCGGTCGGCCGCGTGAAGCCGCACACGGCGTTCCGCGGCACGATCGAAAGCGGCCTCGTGAAAATGGCCGTGATCGGCATCGGCAAGCAGCGCGGCGCGCAGTCGATGCACGCGCCCGGGTTCGGCGGGTTCGCCGGCCGGCTCGTCGAGGGGTACGGGATCGTCGCGCGGCGCGCGCCGCTGCTCTTCGGCGTCGCGACGGTCGAAGACGCGTACGACGTGCCGGTGCAGGTGGCGGTGGTGGCTCCGGAGGAGTTTCTCGCGCGCGAACCCGCGCTGCTGGACCGGGCCCGCGGCCTCATGGCCCGCCTGCCCGTGAACGCGGCCGACGTGCTGGTCGTGCAGGAGATCGGCAAGAACATCAGCGGCGACGGCATGGATCCGAACCTCACCGGCCGCTACCCCACGCCGTTCGCGTCCGGCGGCCCCGTGATCCGGAAGATCGCCGTGCTGGATCTGACCGACGAGACGCAGGGCAACGCCAACGGGGTCGGCATGGCGGACCTGATCGCGCAGCGGGTGCTGCGGAAGGTGGATCTCGGCGCGACCTACATGAACGCGCTCACGTCCACCGTCATCGACTCCGTCCGCCTGCCGATGGTCCTTGCGACCGACCGCGACGTGCTGGACGCGGCGGTGCTCACGGCGCCGCGGATCGACGGCGGCGAAGCACGCCTCGTCTACATTCGCAACACGCTCGCGGTCCGCGAGGTCGCGGTTTCCGAGGCGCTCGTGCCGGACCTGCTGCCGCACGCGGCCGTCGTGAAGGGCGCGTCGCCCATGGCGCTGTCCTTCACCGACGACGGGACGCTGCGCCCGCCGCTCGGTCCGGCGCCCGCCCGCCGGATGGGACAGGCCGCCGGGCGGCCGGACCCGGGTAACTTCTGATGCGGGGGGGCCGATCGATGACGCGACTGCAGTCCGTCCCGGGGCTGGACGTCCGCCCGCGCTCCGTGGTCCAGATCGGCGAGGCGGAGGTCGGCCTCGCGCGCGGTACCACGGAGTATCGCGTGGTCGCGCTCGCCGGGAGTCCCCCGCCGGCGCTGCGGGATCTCGAGGGGGAGACGAGTTCCTTCGAGGGGCGGTGGCTTCGCATCGGGCCCGCCGGCGCACGGAGCCTCGCCGTGCTGCAGCGCGCTCTGCCGTGGCTCTTGCCCCGCCCGCTGGGCCTCGCGCGATCGTTCGGGTTCGGGGATCGCCTGGGTCTCGCCACGCCGGGGCACGTCCGGGCGCTGCGTGAGGCAGGGGCGGGGGTGGCGCCGATCTTCGCGCAGCAGTCGATCCGGGAGATGGAGCGAACCCGGCGCACGCCCGGACAGGTGCTGACCGACGCGTGTTGGGGCGTCTTTATGGAAGGGTGGCGCGACGGCTTCGGCGCCGACGCGGATCACCTCAAGACCACCGGCGACGTCGATGCGTGTCTTGCGGCCGGGTACACCTTTTTCACGTTCGATCCGGGCGCGCACGTGGACCCGTCCGCGGATTCGCGGCCCGCCGCCGAGATCTCCGCCGCGCTCGACGCGCTGCCGTGGGACCGGCTCGACGACCGCCGCGACCGGATGTGGCAGCGGTACCGCGGGCGCGCGCTCGAGCTCGACCGGGAGGCCCTCGCGTACGACGAGGACGGCATCGCGCGCGCGGCCGTCAAGTACGGACGGGCGGTGGCGCACGTGGCCGCCCTGTACCGGCACCTGCGCGCGCGGAACCGCGGCGTCGAAGTCGAGATCTCCGTCGACGAGACGGACACCCCGACGACGCCGGTGCAGCACGCCTACGTCGCCACCGAGCTGCGCCGCCTCGGCGTCGAGTGGGTCAGCCTGGCCCCGCGCTTCGTCGGCCGCTTCGAGAAGGGCGTGGACTACATCGGCGACCCGGCCGCGTTCGACGCCGACGTCGCGGTCCACGCGGCGATCGCGCGCCGTCTCGGACCGTACAAACTGAGCCTGCATTCCGGATCCGACAAGCTGAGCGTCTACGGCGCCTTCGGCCGCCGGGCCGGCACGCTCGCGCACATCAAGACCGCCGGGACGAGCTACCTCGAGGCGCTGCGGACCGCGGCGCCGCTCGACCCCGCGCTGTTGCGCGCGATCTACGTCCTGGCGCACGAGCGGTACGAGCAGGACCGCGCCAGTTACCACGTGTCGGCGGTCGCCTCCCGGGCGCCGTCGCCCGCGGCGGCGGCGGACCGCGACCTCGCGTCGCTCCTGGACAATTTCGACGCGCGGGAGATGCTCCACGTGACGTTCGGTTCGGCGCTCGCCGCGTACGGCGCGCGGCTGCAGGCGCTGCTGCGCGCCAACCCCGACGCCTACGACGCCAACGTGGAGCGCCATTTCATCCGCCACCTGTCGGCGTTCGGCGCCCCGGAGCCGGAGTCTCGCGCGGCGGGACCGCGCGGATGAAGCCCGCGGAGCTCTTCGATCTGCGCGGCCGGGTCGCGGTCGTCACCGGCGGGAGCGGTGCGCTGGGGTCCGCGATGGCGCGCGGGCTCGCGGCGGCCGGCGCGCGGATCGCCATCCTCGGGCGGCGGCTCGAGCGCGCGCAGGCGGTGGCGGCGCAGCTCGCCGCGTCCGGCGGCGAGGCGATGCCGGTCGCATCCGACGTGCTCGACGCGGCGGCGCTCGCGCGCGCGCGGGACGCGATCGTCGGGCGGTGGGGGCGCGTCGATATTCTGGTGAACGCGGCCGGCGGCAACCTGCCGCAGGCGACGCTGGCAAACGGCGGGTCGGTGTTCGATCTGCCGGTCGAGGCGTGGCGCACCGCGGTCGACCTGAACCTCACCGGCACGCTGCTCCCGATCCAGGTCTTCGGGCCCACGATGGCCGCGGCGCGGCAGGGGAGCATCGTGAACATCTCGTCGATGGCGTCCCAGCGCGTGCTGACGCGCGTGCCGGCGTATTCGGCGGCCAAGGCCGCGATCGAGAATCTGACGCGGTGGCTCGCGGTGGACCTGGCGCGCAGGCACGGCGAGGGCCTCAGGGTCAACGCCGTCGCGCCGGGCTTCTTTATCGGTGATCAGAACCGGCGGCTGCTCACCAACGAGGACGGAAGCCTCACTCCGCGGGGCAGCCGGATCATCGAGCACACGCCGGCCGGCCGGTTCGGCGAGCCGGACGACCTCATCGGGACGGTGCTCTGGCTGTGCGGGCCGGGCAGCCGGTTCGTCAACGGCGTGGTCGTGCCCGTCGACGGCGGGTTCAGCGTGTTCAGCGGCGTGTAGCCAAAAAGACGAGGAGCCAGTCGTTGTGACCTGGCTCCCCTCCGTACAGGCTGTTATATCCGGCTACTTACCGCCCGAGTTAATGACCGCGGCGGTAACGACGATGCCGGCCAGCACCCAAACGAGCCATTCTGGCATTGCGGCTCACCTCCTATAGAGTGGCGGGCTCAGAACTGTTCTTCCCCGCTCGCCTATGCGCAAACGTCCGCATAAGCGCGAGGGGCCGAGCATGCGCCCCGGCCCCTCACCGTTGGCGTGCTATTCGGTTTGCCCGCTACGTGCTACTTGCCGCCGGCCACCGAAGTGACGACGACGGTAAACGCAACGCCGGACAAGAACGCAACGAGCCACAGCGGCATACTCATCCACCTCCTCGTGGAGCTGCTACTGGAGGTCAACGTCTATTTTCCCTGTTCCGCGCCGCGCCAACCATAGAATCGCGATCCTCGCGCACTCGGGATGATCGCGAACGGGCACCCGAGGAGTTCGGCCCGCGCGGCCGAGAAGAATGTGCCGCGTCCACCGCAATGCATCCTCTCACGAAGGAGCTGTTCGCATGGCGAAGCGCCGGGTGGTGTTGATCGGGGCCGCGGGTTACATCGCGCAGCGGATGCTGCCGGAGCTGGCGGAGCGGTGGGACCTTGTGCCGCTCGACGTCTCGTCGACGACGCGGGACGGCAGATCCGTTCCCGGGATCGTCGTTTGTGACCTGACCAAACCCGATCGCGACGGGTACCGCGCGCACTTCCGTGGCGCCGACGCCGTGATCCACTGCGGTTTCGTCCGCGCCGCCGGCCTCCCCGATGCGTGGCACAACACCAGCGATGCGAAGTTCTGGGCCGAGCACCAGAATATCGCCCTCGCCTACAACGTCTACCGGACGGCGCTGGAAGAGGGCGTGCGCCGGGTCGTCGTCGCGAGCTCCAACCACGCGGCGGACTACTACGAGCGGCTGATCTGGAAGCACCGCATGGAGATGGTGACCCCGGAGATGCCGCCGCGGTCCGACAATTTCTACGGCTGGGCCAAGGCCGCGTACGAGCTCCTGGGGTTCGTCTTCGCGACCGGCCGGGTGGACGACCGGCACCTCGAGGTCGTGCAGTGGCGCATCGGCGGCCCGCGCGAGACCGACATCGACCACGTCGGCCCGGGCGACCTCGCGACGATGCACCGCGCGCTCGGCGCCTATCTCTCCCGGCGCGACCAGGTGCAGCAGGCGATCCGCATGGTCGAGACCGAGCACATCGCCGACGAGCACGGGGTGCCGTTCCTGATCGTCTACGGGATCAGCGGGAACACCCACCGGTTCTGGAGCATCGCGAACGCGCGCGACAAGCTCGGCTACGTCCCAGAGGACGACAGCCAGACGGTGTTCATCGACAAGATCGCCGCGATTGCGAAGGCGAAGGTGGAAACGGGCTAGCGCGCGACCGTCACGTCGAGCCAGCCGTGCGGGGTCACGCGCACGCGCTCGGCGGGGCGGACGAGCACGGTCGTGGCCTCGGACTCGACGAGGGCGGGGCCTTCGATGACCGCGCCGGCGGCGATCTCGTCCCACCGGTGGACCGGCACGTCCCGCCAGCCGCCGAGATAGATCCGGCGAATTCCGCGCGATGCTTGCCCGTGCGGCGCGGGGCCGGGTGACGGTCCGGCGCCGGGCGGCGCCGCGCGCGCGGGGGCCCCCCGCGGCCCGAGGACCGGCTCGACCGGCAGCGAGGCGAGGCGGCCGATCACCGCGAGCCGCGCGTTCACGAGCACGACTTCCTGATCCGGCGCGCTGTACGTGTACAGCTCCTCATGCCGCCGTCGGAAGCGCTCCACCACGCGGTCGACGAGGTCCTCCGCGCCGAGCGGGATGCCGTCGAGCGGCACGTCGATCTCAAAGATCTGCTCGCCGTAGCGCAGGTCGAGCGAGCGCACGACGTCGAGGTGCGGCCCGGCCTCCTCGCCGTTGCGCCCGGGCATCACGCCGAGCGCGTCGGCCGTCCCGAGCGGTCTGTTCACCGCCGGCTCGAGCCGCCGCCGCCCTTCCCGCTCCATCTCCGCGAAGAGGCGGCGCAGGCGCGGCGCGCCGACTTTGTGGATCTCGCCGACGTGCGTGCGCACGACGTTGTACCGCAGATCCGCCGCGAGCATGCCCCACGCCGAGAGCACCGGGGCCTGGCGCGGCACGACGACCCGGCCGATGTCGAGCATCGCGGCGACCGCGGTGGCGTGCAGTCCCGCCGCCCCGCCGAACGCGAGGAGCGCGAAGCGCCGCGGGTCGATCCCGCGGCGCACGGAGACGACGCGAATCCCCTCCGCCATCGCGGTGTTGATGACCTCGTAGATGCCGCGCGCGGCGTCGACCGCCGATCCGCCGAGCCGCGCGGCGATCGCGTCCACCGCCCGGCGCGCCGCCGCCGCGTCGAGCCGCCGCCGTCCGCCCCAGAAGGTTTCGGGGTCGAGGTAGCCGAGCACGACGTTGGCGTCGGTGACGGTCGCGCCGGTTCCGCCCCGTCCGTAGCAGGCCGGCCCGGGCTCCGCGCCGGCGCTTTCGGGCCCGACGTGCAGGATGCCCCCCGCGTCCACCCGCGCGATCGAGCCGCCGCCCGCGCCGATCGTGTGGATGTCGATGCTCGGGAGCGCGAGCGTGTGGCCGCTGACCCGGCGGTCGCCGGTCACCCGGGGGCGCCCGTCCTCGAGCAGCGCGATGTCCGTGCTCGTGCCGCCCATGTCGAACGTGATGAGGTTGCCGTCCCGGAGCAGCCGCGCGGCGTAGCGCCCGCCGGCGATGCCCCCGGCCGGGCCGGACAGCACCGCGCCCGCGGCGAGCCGCGTGGCCTCGGCGATCGCGGCCACCCCGCCGTGCGACTGCATCACCAGCACCCGCCGCCGGTAACCGGCCGCGCGCAGGCGCGAGGCCAGGCGCGTGAGGTAGCGTCCCAGCACCGGGCCGACGTACGCGTTGATCACGGTCGTGCAGACACGCTCGTACTCCTTGATCTGCGGCAGCACGTCCCAGGACGGGGAGACGTAGGCGCGGGGGAGGCGGCGGCGCACCGCGTCCCGCGCGGCGAGCTCGTGCTTCGGATTGCGGTAGCCGTGGAGGTAGCAGATCGCGACCGCGTCGACGCCGGCGCGTTCGAGGACGCGGATCGCGCGATCCAGCGACGCCCGCGCAAGCGGGACCGAGACGGACCCGTCCGCCCGCGTGCGCTCGCGCACGCCGAGGCGCAGCGCGCGCGGAACGAGCGGCACGGGCGGCGGCATCCGGAGGTTGTAGCGCTCCGGCTTGAGGCCCTCGCGCATCTCGAGCACGTCCCGGTGGCCTTCCGTGGTGAGCAGGCCGACCCGCGCCCCGCGGCGCTCCAGCAGGGCGTTGGTCGCGACCGTGGTGCCGTGGACGATCTGCGAGGCGGCGGCGAGCAGCGCGCGGGCGTCGACGCCGAGCCGCTCGGCGAGCGCGTGGATCGCGTCGAGCACGCCGATGGACGGATCGGCGGGCGTGGAGGCGGCCTTCGCGAGCGTGACGGCGCCGGACGCGTCCACGCAGACCGCGTCGGTGAACGTGCCGCCGACGTCGATGCCGATCCGGTAGGACGCGCTCACCGCCGCCCCTTCACCGGGCGTCTCCGGCGCGGCCCGGGCGCGCGCGACGTCACGAAACCGTTCTCGCGATCGGCGGCCCGGGCATCGGGATCGCGTTTCGCGGGCGGACCGTAGCCGCCCCCGCCCGACGAGTCGATCAGAAACACGTCGTGGGGCCGGACGGGAATGCCGACTTCCTTCGTGCGCAGAATGCGGGTCCGGCCGCGCGAGACCAGCCGGTACCGGTGCACGGCGCCGTCCCGGCCGCCGAGCAGCCCGTAGGGCGCGTGCCGGACGCCGTCGCCCGCGGTGTTGGCCACGGCGGGTTCCTCGATCTCGGCGCGCATGACGAGATGCGCGCCCACCCCGCCGCGAAACCGTCCGTCGCCGGCCGAGTCCGCGCGGAACTCGTGCCGTTCCATGAACAGGGGAAACCGGACTTCGGTGACCTCGACGCTGCCGAACTTGAGGCCGCCGGCGGCCTGGCCTTCGCCCGCGGTGGCCCAGCCGTCCCCCGCCGCCGACGCGCCTCCGCCGGGGCGCGCGTGAAACATGTGCCAGATAAAGGGGCGCCCGCTGCGCGGGTCCGTGCCGCGAATCGCGATACGGAATCGCCGGCCCCATCCGGCGACGGCGCGGTCCGGGCAGGCCGGCGCGAGCGCCTTGAGCACCGACTCGGCGATCTCCTGACCGCAGTGGTTGGTGCAGAGCGTGACCGGCGCGGGCGGACGCGGGTGGACGATCGTGCCTTCCGCCGTCAGCACGGTGACCGGCCGGAAGGCCCCGTCGTTCTTCGGGATGTCCGCGTCGAGCAGGTACGCGACCGCCATGTGCACCGCGGACATCGTGTTGGGCAGCGAGGAATTGACGAAGCCCGTGACCTGGGGGTGGCTGCGCCGCAGATCAACCGTGAGCGCGTCGCCGCGCTTCGTCACGGTCGCGCGCACCGCGATGTCGGTCGCGCCGTGGCCGTCGTCGTCGAGGACGGCCTCGCCCCGGTAGACGCCGTCGCGCCAGGGCCGGATGCACGCGCGCGTCCGCCGCTCCGTGCCGTCGAGGACCTCACGCACCGCGTCGAGCAGCATCTCGGTGCCGTACTCTTCGGCCAGGCGCAGGAGACGCCGCTCGCCGAGCCGCGCGGAGCCCATCGACGCGCGGAGGTCCCCGAGGAAATCGCGCGAGTGGCGGACGTTCGTCGCCACCATCGCGAGCACGTCGTCCCGCTCGACACCGGCGTCGTACAGCTTGAGCGGGGGGACCCGCAGGCCTTCCTGCCAGATCTCGGTGGCCGCCGCGTTATAGCTGCCGTGTGTCGCGCCGCCGATGTCGCTTTGGTGGGCGCGGTTGATCGCCCAGCAGACGAGCCGCCCGTCCGCGAAGACGGGCAGGACGACGGTCAGATCGGGCAGGTGGCTTCCGCCGTGGTACGGGTCGTTCACGAGGTAGAGGTCGCCGGCGCGAATCCGGCCGCGGAAGAACTCGAGTACCGACCGGACCGACCAGGGCAGGGCGCCGACGTGAATCGGCACGTGCTCCGCCTGTGCAAGGAGCCGGCCCTCGGCGTCGCAGAGGGCCGTCGAGAAGTCGCGGCTGGAGTTGAGGATCTGGGAGTACGCGGTCCGCAGCATCGCCTCGCCCATCTCGGCGACGATGGCCGTGAGCCGGTGCTGGACGACGGAGACGGTGATGCGGTCCGGGGCGCGGTGGGCGGCTTCCGACACGCCCCCACAGTTCGCTGCGGCCGCCGGGCGGTCCCCCGGGGAGGGCCGCCGCCCGGGACCGGCCGGGACAGGGTTCACAATCATTCTATGGGACCTTCACAATTCACATATCCGGCCCGGCTACAGTGAGAACGTCAGATTCGCTAAGTTGACCATTCAATAGAGGGAATACCAGGGAGGCAGCAGATGCGAAACCGGCGGTTCGCGGCGCTCGTGGCGGTGGCAGGCGTTGTGGCGCTCGTCGGCGTACTTGGCGGCGGGGCCGTGCCCGGTATATCAACTACTCCGGCTTTAGTTTCATCGTGGCCGGCCGCTGGTCGGACCGCACTGGCCCAGCAGGCCACCCAGGTGGGCGCCCAGGGGTCCCCGGCGCCGGGGCCCCCTGGGAACCCCGGGACCCCGGGCTACGGGCCCGGCATGCCGGGGTACGGGCCCCGGTTTGGTCCCGGTTACGGTCCGGGATTTGGTCCCGGACGGATGTATCGCGGCGGGCGCGGATTCGGCCGGCGCCCCGGCATCGCCGCGGGCGTGTTCGCGCTCGGGGCCCTCTTGAGATTCCTGCTCGTGACTGCGCTCCTCGTGATCGCGTGGAAGGTCATCACGCTCCGGTCGCTGTGGGGCCGTCCGGACGGCGCCGTCCAGGTCGTCCGGGAGCGGTTTGCGCGCGGCGAGATCAACGAGGAAGAATATCGGAAGCGGCTGGCGGCCCTGTCATGAGCGCCGCCGCCAATGCGAGGGGACTGAAGGCCGTGCCGACCGTGCTGGTCGTCGATGACGAGCCGCAGATCGTCGAGCTCCTGCGGACCTACCTTGAGCGCGAGGGCTTCGGCGTGGCGGTGGCCGCCGACGGGGAGGCCGCGCTCAAAGAGCACGAGCGCGTGCGCCCGGACATCGTGATCCTGGACCTCATGCTGCCGAAGCTCGACGGCCGCGAGGTCTGCCGGCGGATCCGCGAGCGCGCCCGCACACCGATCATCATGCTGACGGCGCGGGACGAAGAGTCGGACAAACTGCTCGGCCTGGAACTGGGCGCCGACGACTACATCACCAAGCCGTTCAGTCCCCGCGAGGTCGTGGCGCGCGTGCGCGCCGTGCTTCGAAGGGGCAGCCAGGAGACCCCCGAGGTCCTCCGCCTCGGGGAGATGATCATCGATCTGCGCGGCCATCAGGTCACCCTGGCCGGACGGCCGGTCGACCTCACGCCCACCGAGTTCCGAATGCTCGAGACGCTGGCGAGCCATCCGAACCAGGTGTTCACGCGCATGCAGCTGATCGACCGCGTGCACGGCCACGCCTTCGAGGGCTACGAGCGCACGGTGGACGCGCACATCAAGAACCTCCGAAGCAAGATCGAGCACGACCCGCGCAACCCGCGGTTTATCCTCACCGTGTACGGGGTCGGCTACAAGTTCCAGCGTCCGGAGGACGATCGGCGCCAGCAGGCCGCGCATGCGTAGCCTGAGAACGCGACTCAGCGTCGCGTTCATCGGGATCGCCGTGCTGACGACCGTGTTCTCGGCGACGTTCGCCAGCTACCAGGCCCGGCGGACGTTCCGGCAGTACGTCGAGCGGCGCGAAATCCCCGCGGTCACCGCGCCCGGCGGACGGCTCGCGCCCCAACAGCCGCCCGAGCCGCGGGAGCAGCGGCGTCCTCCGCTCGGGGCGCGCGAACTGCTGTTCCAAAGCCGCATTCGCGACGGCATCTGGGCGGGGACCGGAGTCGCGGCCCTGCTCGGGGTGCTGCTGGCGCTCGGGCTCGCGCACCGGATGGTGCGCCCGGTCGCCGACCTGACGGCCGCCGCGCGGGTGATCGCCCGCGGCGGAACGCCGCCGCCGGTGCCCGTCCGGGGACAGGACGAGATCACGGAATTGGCGCGCGCCTTCAATAGAATGACGGAGCGGCTCGCGGCCGACGAGGAACAGCGGCGCCGGCTGTTCGCCGGGGTGGCGCACGAGCTGCGCACGCCGCTCTCGGTGATTCAGGGCACCCTCGAAGGCATGCTGGACCGGGTGCTGGAAGCGACGCCGGAGCGGATCGCCACGCTGCACAGCCAGTCGCTGCTGCTCGCGCGCCTAATCACCGACCTGCGCGATCTCTCGCTGGCGCAGGCGGGGCAGCTGCGGCTCAACTTCCAGGCGATCGACGCCGGGCCCGTCGTGCGGGAGACGCTCGAAGCCCTGGCGCCGCTCGCGGAGGAGCGCGGCGTCGTGCTGCGCGTCGACGTCCCCCGCGGGCTGCCGCGGATCGACGCGGACCCGGACCGCCTCCGCCAGATCGTGCAGAACCTCGTCGAGAACGCCGTGCGGTTCACGCCGGCGGGCGGCACCGTTCACGTGACGATGGCCGCGGACGACGCGGACGGGGTGCGGCTGGCCGTCTCGGATACGGGCGTCGGGATCGACGCGGCGGACCTGCCGCACATCTTCCGGCACTTCTACCGCGCGGACCAGTCCCGCGCGCGGAGCAGCGGCGGGACCGGACTCGGGCTCGCCATCGTCAAGTCGCTCGTCGAGGCGCACGGCGGCCGCGTAGCCGTCGAGAGCGCCGCCGGCCGGGGCAGCACGTTCACGGTCACGTTCCCCCGGCGGCAGGACGCCGCGAAGGTTCAGGAGGCGATGGTATGAGCGGACTGGTCCGTCAGGTCGCCGTGATCGTCGTCGCGCTGTCGTTGAGCGCGGCGACGTTTGTGGCGCCTCGGCCCGACGCGGCGTTCGCGCAGGCTCCGCCGGCGCCCGCGCCGTCGACCGGGCAGCCGGGGGCAACGGTCCAGACGTTCACCCTGGCGCAGGCCGTGCAGACGGCGCTGACTCATAACCCGCAGGTGACGGCCTCGCAGCAGACGCTCGAGGCTGCGCAGCAGAGCCTGCTCCTGGCGCGGGCGGGCTACGCGCCGACCGTCTCGCTCAACGGGAATGGCGCGCTCGGCACGACCAACTCATCGAACGCCAACTTCGCGTCGGCGCCGCTCGGAAGCCCGACCGCGACCGGGACCGCCACGGTCGCCGGCACCGTCACGGTGTTCGACAACGGCCGCACCAAGGCGCTCGTCGAATCGGCGCAGGCCGGCGTCGCGTCGGCCGAGGCGGCCCTGCGCCAGACGCAGCAGGACCTCGCCCTCCAGGCGGCCACGCAGTTTTTCACGGTCCTCGGCAATGAGGGGGTCGCGGCCGCGAACCGGCAGGTGCTGGCGCAGCAGCAGGCGCAGCTGGCGCTGGTCGAAGCACAGGTGCGCGCCGGCGTGGCGCCGCAGGCCGACGTGATTCAGGCCCAGGCGCAGGTCGCCCAGGCACAGGTCGCGGCGCTCAACGCGGACGCGCAGATCCTGACCGCCAAGGCCAACCTGGCCAGCACGATGGGCATCGACACCACGACGCCGCTCGAGGTGTCGAGCCCCGCGGCGCCGGCGCCCCAAGTGGCCGTGCCGTCGGATCAGGTCATCGCCGCGGCGCTCGCGAACCGGCCGGAGATCGCGAAGGCGAACGCGGCGGTGCAGTCCGCCCAGGCCGGACTCGACACCGCGTACGTGAACGCCGGTCCCCAAGTCAACATCGGGCTCGGCGCGGGCTACACGCCGTACAGCACCGCGCCGGCGCTCAACAACACCTCGTCGTACGGTCTGACCGGCACGATCAGCCTGCCGCTCTTCGACGCCGGCCGGGGCCACGCGGAGATCGCGAGCGCGCAGGCGACCCTGAAGAGCGCGCAGGCGTCGCTCGCCTCCCAGATTCTCGCGATTCGCCAGGACGCGTACCAGGCCTACCTCGCGGCGGTCCAGGCGGCCGCGAACGTGACGGCGACGCAGGCCGCCAAGGCGGCGGCCGACCAGGCGCTCGCCGTGGCGCAGGGCCAGTATCGCGCCGGAGTCGGAACGATCATCGCGGTCATCCAGGCGCAGACGACGGCGGCGCAGGCCGACGTCACCGCCGCGTCCGCGGAATACACGTATGAATCCGCGCTGGCGACGCTGCAGCACGCGGAGGGCGCGCCCATCGCGGCAAGCGCCGGGGGAGGCACTCCATGAAATTCCTGGGATGGTTCACCGTCCGGCGGACGATCGCGCTGGTCGTGGTCGCGGCGCTCGCCGTGGGCGGCGTCGTGACGGTGCAGCGTCTCGGACAGCGGCGGAACGGGGTCCGCTACATCACGCGGCCCGTCCAGTACACGGACATTTCCTCGACCGTGACCGAGACCGGCACCGTGAACCCGGTGGACCAGATCCAGGTCGGCACGCAGGTGTCCGGGACCATCGCCACACTCGGCGCCGACTACAACTCGCGTGTCAAGAAGGGGCAGGTGCTGGCGACCCTCGATCCGACGTCCTTCCAGGCCGCGATGGAACAGCAGAGCGCCTCGCTGGCGGCCGCCCAGTCGACCGCGGCCGCGTCGGCGAGCGGCCTGGCGCAGTCCCAAGTCGCCGTGCGCACCGCGCAGGCCAACTATCAACAGCAGCTCGCCAACCTCCGCAACGCGCAGGCGAACGCGACGAAGGCGCGGAGCCAACTCGCGCTCGCCCAGACGACGGTGAAGCGGGACTCGTCGCTGCTCGCGCAGGGGTACATCGCGCAGAGCCAAATGGACACCGATCAGACGGCGGCGCAGGCGGCCCAGGATGACTACGCCGCCGCGCAGGCCGCGATCGGCGTGGCACAGGCGCAGGTGGCCTCGAACCTCTCCCAGGTCCGCAGCGCCCAGCAGGCCGTGCAGACCGCGGCCGCGCAGGCCGCCGCGTCCGGGCATCAGGTCAGCTCGGCGTCGGCGCAGCTTCAACAGGCGCAGTACAACCTCTCTCGCACGATCATCACCAGCCCCGTCGACGGCATCGTGATGGCCCGCAACGTCAGCGTAGGCCAGACCGTGGCCGCGTCCCTGTCGACGCCGACGCTCTTTACGATCGCCTCGAACTTGAAGGACATGCAGGTCGATACTTCGGTCGACGAGGCGGACGTCGGCAGCGTGCGGCAGGGCGAGACCGCGGTGATCACGGTGACCGCCTACCCCAACGTGACCTTCAACGGCACGGTCCAGCAGGTCCGCGTGAACCCGACAATCGTCTCCAACGTCGTGACGTACGATGCGGTGGTGGCCGTTCACGATGACTCAGGCCGGCTCTTCCCCGGCATGACGGCGCAGGTGGTCATCAGTACCTCCACACGCACCCACGTGCTCGCGGTGCCGCTGCAGGCGCTCCTGTTCCGTCCCCTCCAGCAGGGCGCGCGGCCGACTTCGTCGGGCGGCAGCACGCCTTCGGGCGGCCCGCTCGGCGGGGCGGTGTTCGTGGGTCCCGGCGGCGGGGGCCCGGGGGGCGGCGCGGCCAACGCGCCGGTGGCGGGCGCTCCGGGATCGACCGTGACGGTCTGGGTACTGCGCAACAAGCAGCCGGCGCCGGTCCGCGTGGTCATCGGCGTGTCCGACAGCCGGAACGTCGAGATTCGATCCGGACTCCAGGAAGGCCAGCAGGTGATCGTTGCGGCCGTGCGCGGCGCGCGCCGGTCCGGCCAGGGTGGCGCCGGTGGCGGGCAAGGCGGCGGTCAGGGGGGCGGTGGCCAGGGCGGCGGCGGCCGAGGCGCGACCCCCAGCGGCACCCCATAATGGCGATCCGTCGGACGCCGGAAACCAAGTCGGACCTGCTCATCGAAGTCCGGGACCTGACGAAGGTGTACGGCGTCGGCGACATGGCCGTGCACGCATTGCGGGGCGTGAGCCTCGACGTGCGCCGGGGTGAGTTCGTCGCGATCATGGGCCCGTCGGGCTCCGGCAAGTCCACGTTCATGCATCTGTTGGGGTGCCTCGACCGCCCGACGTCGGGCTCCTATCGCCTGTCCGACCAAGAGGTCTCGCGCCTCTCGGCCGACGAGCTCGCGATCGTGCGCAGCCGTCAGATCGGCTTCGTCTTTCAGAGCTTCAACCTGCTCGCGCGGACGACCGCGCTCGAGAACGTCGAGCTGCCGATGCTCTATGCCGGGATGCCCCGCGAGGCGCGCGTCGCGCGGGCCAAGGAACTGCTGGAGAGTGTCGGCCTGGGCGACCGCCTCGACCACCGGCCGAGCGAGCTCTCCGGCGGGCAGCAGCAGCGCGTGGCGATCGCGCGCGCGCTCGCCAACGGCGCGCCGCTTCTGATGGCGGACGAGCCGACGGGAAACCTCGACAGCAAGAGCAGCGCCGAGATCATGACGCTGTTCCGGCGGCTCAACGATCAGCAGGGCCTGACGGTGCTGGTCGTGACGCACGACCCGAACACCGCGGCGTGGTCCAAGCGGGTGGTGACGTTCCGCGACGGCCGCATTCTCTCCGACCAGCCGGCGGCCGAGGCGGTGCCGGACGCGGTCCGCGCGGTCGTCGACCAGGCCCACCCGGCGGTCGGACAGGAGGCCCGCGTATGAGTCTCGGACTGCTGCTCCGCGTCGCGTGGCAGGCGCTCCGGCGCAACGCGACCCGGTCGCTCCTGACGATGCTCGGCATCATCATCGGCGTCGGCGCCGTGATCACCTCGATGGCGATCGGCTCCGGCGCGCAGGCCGCGGTGCTCGCGCAGATCGAGAGCCTCGGGGCCAACCTCGTGGTCGTGATTCCCGGCGCCGTCAGCCAGGGCGGCGTCAACCTCGGCGGCGGCAGCCGGACGACCCTGAAGCTGGGCGACGCGACGGCGATCGCGACCGAGGTGCCGTCGGTGGCCGCGGCGGCTCCGTCGTCCCAGACGAACGCGCAGGTCGTCGCGAGCGGCAGCAACTGGTTCACGTCGATTCAGGGCAGTACGCCCTCTTGGACCGATGTCCGCAACTGGTCCGTCGCCTCGGGGCGGTTCTTCACGCAGGCGGAGGTCGACCAGGAGGCCAAGGTCGCGGTGCTCGGCTCGACCGTCGCGCAGAACCTCTTTCCGACCGGCTCGCCGGTCGGCTCGACGATCGTCATCAAGAACGTGCCGTTCCGCGTGCTCGGCGTCATGACCTCGAAGGGACAGTCCGGTTTCGGCCGGGACCAGGACGACTTCGTGATGGTGCCGATCACGACGCTGCTCGACCGGCTGACCGGCCAGGCCTGGGTCGGATCGATCCTCGTGTCGGCGAGCACCCCGGAGGACGTGCCGGGGGTCATCGACGCGACCGAGCGGCTGCTGCGGCTGCGCCACCATCTCACGGCGGCTCAGCCCGACGATTTCTCGGTCCGGAACATCGCCGACATCCAGCAGGTCCGGCTCGCCACCTCGCAGACCCAGGCGCTGCTCCTCGCCGGCATCGCGGTCGTCTCGCTTGTCGTCGGCGGCATCGGCATCATGAACATCATGCTGGTCTCGGTCACCGAGCGGACGCGCGAGATCGGCCTCCGCATGGCGGTCGGCGCACGCGGGCACGACATCCTGATGCAGTTCCTGGTCGAAGCGCTGACCCTCGCCTGTCTCGGCGGTATCATCGGCATCGTGATGGGGGTCGCGACGGCGCAGGGGGCCTCGGTGATGGCGCACTGGCCGACGCTCATCTCGCCGATGTCGATCGTTCTGGGTTTCGTGTCGTCGCTCGCGGTGGGCGTGGTCTTCGGATACTATCCGGCGCTGCGCGCCGCGGCCCTCGACCCGATCGTCGCGCTGCGGTACGAATAACGGGCGCACCAAACGGCGCGGCCCTCCGCCGCGATCGGCGAACGACGTCCGCCGGGACACCCGGCGGACGTTCCGTTTGGGCCGGCGGGGCGAGGGGGCGAATCGTTGCGGCCGAGAATCTTCGATTGCTACCATTACCACCGCCGCGACGGTATCCCTGACCGCGGCAGCGGAGGAACCAATGGCCACGAACGCGCAGGCAATCGCCGCGGCGCTCGCGGACGCCGGCATCGACCACGCTTTCGGCCTGCCCGGGGGCGAGATTACCGTCCTCATCGAGGCGTGCCGCCGCGCGGGGATCCGATTCTACCTCACCGGTCACGAGGCCAGCGCGGCGTTCATGGCCGACGTGACCGGGCAGATCACCGGCCGCCCGGGCGTGTGCATGGCGACGCTCGGCCCGGGGGCGATGAACCTCGGGCTCGGCGTGTCGAACGCGCTGCTCGACCGGTCTCCGGTGCTGGCGATCACCGCGGACCTCTCGACCGCGCTCGCGCCGCACTTTCCGCATCAACGGCTCCCGCTCGGCCGGCTGTTCGGCGCGATCACCAAAGCGAGCGCGACGGTGGACGGGCGGGGGACGGCGGATCTCGTGCGCCGCGCGGTCGGGCTTGCCGTGAGCCCGCCGCCCGGGCCGGTCCATCTGGCGCTCCCGAGCAACCTCGCAGCCGCGGATGCCGGCCCCGGCGCCTCGCCGGTGGATCTCGAGCCGCCGGCGCCACTCCCCGCCTCCGGCGGCCCGGCGGCCGCGCTCGCCGAGGCGCGGGATCTGCTCGACGGCGCCGAGCGCCCGCTCGTCGTCGTGGGCGTCGGCTGCGCGCCGCACGACGCGCCGGCCGTGCGGGCGTTCATCGACCGCACCGGGTGGCCGTTCATTGCGACGCCGAAGGCGAAGGGGATGCTCCCCGAGGACGCGCCGGGGTTCCTCGGCGTGGTGGGCGGCATGGCCGTGGACGGCGCGGTGATGGAGACGGTCGAGCAGGCCGACGCGCTGCTCGGCGTGGGCTTCGATCCGGTGGAGTGCGACAAAGATTGGTACGTGCGCCGCCGTATCGTGAACCTGTCGCGCGCCTCGACCGCGGAGGGTAGCTACCGCCCGGTCGAGCCGCTCGGGGACATCACAGCGTCGCTCGCCGCCCTGGGCGCGCTCCGTCCCCGCCGCTGGCCCGCGCAGATGCTGGCGGCCGCCCGCGCGCGGATCCGCCCCGAGCCGCAGGTACCGTCCGGCGACGGCGGGATGAGCCCCCTCGCGGCGCTGCGCGCGCTGCGTGATGTCGCGCCGCGAGACACGGTGTTGACCTGCGACGTCGGCTCGCACAAGTATTACTGCGGCCAATTTTGGGAGAGTTATGAGCCGCGCACGTTTTTCATGTCCAACGGCCTGTCCGGCATGGGCTACGGGGTGCCGGCCGCGATCGCCGCGAAGCTGGAGTTTCGTGACCGGCCGGTGCTCTCCGTGGTGGGGGACGGCGGGCTTCTGATGATGCTCCACAACCTCACGTTTTTACGGCAGTACGAGGTGCCGGTGACGATCGTGTGCTTCGTGGACGCGAGCCTCAGCCTGATCCGCGTCGGCCAGCGCCGGCGCGGCTTCGAGCCCTACGGCGTCGACTTTCCGCCGCCGCAGTTCGAGACGATCGCCCGCGGCTTCGGGATCGAGGGCGTCCGCGCCGATTCGCCGGACGCCCTGCGCCGCGCGGCCGGGACGGCCCTCGGGTCCGGGCGCCCCGCGGTCATCACGGTCCCGGTCGACGGCCGGGAGTACGAGGCGTACTGCTGATGCGGACGGGGAGGCGACGATGAAGCGCTTGCGGCGTCGCGAGTTACTGAGGCAGGGCGCGGTGCGCTCGGCGGCGGTCGTCCTTGCCGCCGGCGCCGGGTCGTTCGCGATCCTACGGTCGCCGGGGCCGGCGTCCGCGGCGGCCGCGGTACCACGCGAGCAGACGTTTGTGGCCGTCGACGGCACCGAGCCCAACAGCCTCGAGCCGGCCGTCGGCACCGGGCCGTTTCAGGCCATCATGAACGCGATGTACGACGGCCTGGTGACCTGGAACGACAAGGGCCAGGTCGTGCCGGCGCTCGCGACGGCGTGGAAGCCGGGCGCGGACGGGCGGACGTGGACGTTTACGCTGCGGCCCGGCGTCAAGTTCCACGACGGGACGCCGTTCACCGCCGACGCGGTCCGCGCCACCTTCGACCGGATCTTCGACAAGAGCGTGCCCGCGACGCGACGGGGCAACTATCTGTTGATCAAGGACGTTGCCGCGGTCGACGGCCGCACCGTACGCTTCACCACCGATCCGCCCAACCCGGACTTTCCGCTCTTGATGGCCGACGTCTCCGCGAAGATCATCAGCCCGGCGGCCGTCCGGCAGTACGGGCAGGATTTCGGACGCCATCCGGTCGGGACCGGTCCCTTCAAGTTCGAGGAGTGGGTGCCGAACGACCACGTGTCCGCCGCGGTCAATCCCGACTACTGGGGGCCCAAGCCGCGCGTCCGGCGCTTCGTCTACCGGCCGATTCCCGAGCCGGCCGCGCGGGTCGTCGTGCTGAAGACGGGCGAGGCGGACGTGGTGCTGAACCTGCCGCCCGCCGACGTGCCGGGGCTCCGGCAGACGTCCGGGCTCACCGTGCGCGCCACACCCAGCCAAACCATCGCGGAGCTCGAAACCGCCGACACCAAGCCGCCGTTCTCCGACGTGCGCGTCCGTCAGGCGCTCAACATGGCGATCGACAAGGACGCGATCATCAAGGGGATCATGAAGGGCTTCGCCCGGCCGCTCAACAGTCCCGGGGTGCCCGGGCTGTGGGGCAGCTTTGATTTTGCGCCGTTCCGCTACGATCCCGAGCGCGCGAAACGGATGCTCGCCGAGGCCGGATACGGGTCGGGGATGCGCGTCACCGTCAACCTGACGAGCGGCCGGTGGGCGGGCGATACGCAGGTGGTCCAGGCGGTCCAGGGCTACTGGGCGAACATCGGCGTGCAGATGACGATCCGCGAAATGGCGTTCGCGGACCTGCTCGCGTTCAGCTCGTCCGATCCGGACGCGCGCCCCGGGACGGCGACGTGCCTCCTCAAGGGCAGCCCCTACATCGACTACCATCTCTACCGGATGTACGACTCCGCGGCGACGAACGTCCCCGCGACGCAGCAGCGGACCGGCTACGCGAACCCGAAGGTCGACGCGCTGATCGCGGCGGAGCGGCGTACGTTCGATCCCGCGGCGCGCCTGCCGATCCTGAAGGAAGCCCAGCGTCTCGTCTGGGAGGACCAGCCGATCATCTTTCTGCTGCAGCTGGTCAACATCTGGGGTGCGCGCAGCGGGGTGTCCGGCTTTACCGTGCTGCCGACCGGCGACTTCGTGCCCGGCCGGCTGCAGCGCTGAGGGTCGCCGCCGGGAACGATGCTCCGCCACATCGCGGAGCGTCTCTTGTGGGCCGTCCCGGTGCTGCTGGGCGTCTCGCTCATCGTCTTCGGCATCCTGAAGGCGATCCCGGGCGACGCGGCGCTGGTGATGGCCGGGCCGGACGCGACCGCCGCGGACATCCAGGCGATTCGCCAGGCACTCGGCCTGGATCAGCCCGTCTACGTCCAGTACGCGCGGTGGCTGGAACGCTTCGCCCGGTTCGATCTCGGCCGGTCCGCGGTCACCCGGCGGCCGGTCACCTACGAGATCGCGAGCCGCGTCCGGCCGACCGCTGAACTCGCCGCCGCCGCGATGGCGTTCGCGGTGGCGGTCGGGCTCGCCGCGGGCATCACGGCCGCCACCCACCAGCGCTCGACGTGGGATGCCGTGACGTCGCTCGCCACGGCGCTCGGGATCTCCGTCCCGATCTTCTGGCTCGGCCTCATGCTGATGATGCTGTTCTCGGTGTCGCTGCGGTGGCTGCCGAGCACCGGGGCCGGCACGGCGGCGCAGCTGATCCTGCCCGCGCTCACCCTGGGCGCCGCCTCCGCCGCGACGGTCGCCCGCCAGGCCCGCGCGGCGATGCTGGACGTGCTGCGGCAAGACTACCTGCGCACCGCGCTGGCCAAAGGCGTCGCCCGCGGCACCCTCGTGATGCGGCACGCGTTCCGCAACGCGGTGATCCCGATCGTCACCGTGCTCGGCCTGCAGCTCGGCTACCTCCTCGCCGGCACCGTGCTGACCGAGACGGTGTTTGCGCGCCCGGGCCTCGGCCGCCTCGTCGTGGACGCGATTCGCGCACGCGACATCGCCGTCGTGCAGGCCACCGTCATGCTGTTCTCGGTCACCTTCATCGCCGTGAACCTCGCGGTCGATCTCCTCTACGCGTACCTCGACCCGAGGATCCGCTTTGACTGAGCAGGCGGCCCGCGGAACCGTCCCGCGCGCGGCCGCCTCGCCGGCGGCCGCGGCTCCGGCGAGCCCGTGGAGGCGCGCCGCGAAGCAGTTCGCGCGCCGGCGGGTCGCGGTGGCCGCCTTCGCCGTGCTGCTCCTCGCGGTGGGCGTGTCCGCGGCCGCGCCCTGGCTCTCGCCGCATCCGCCCAACCTCGTCGACGTCGCCAACCCCGACGCGCCGCCCTCCTGGACGCATCCCCTCGGCACCGACGAGCTCGGCCGCGACATCACAAGCCGCCTCTTGTGGGGCGGACGCAACACGCTGCTCATCACGCTCGGCGCCGTGGCGCTCGCCTTCGCCGCCGGCTCCGCGCTCGGCATCGTCGCCGGATACTACGGCGGCGCCGGCGGCGCGGTGATCATGCGCGCGATGGACGTCCTGCTGGCGATCCCCGGGTTTCTGCTCGCGGTGGCCGTGATCGCGGCGCTCGGCGTCGGCATGGGCAACGTGATCCTCGCGATCGGCATCAACTCGATTCCGCCGTTCGCGCGGATCGCGCGCGGCTCGACGCTGCTGGCGCGGCGGGAGGTGTACGTGCAGGCGGCGCAGGCGCTTGGGGCCGCGGAGCGGACGATCATGGCGCGGCACATCTTTCCGAACATCCTCTCGCCGCTCGTCGTCCAATCGACGCTGCGCCTCGCCACCGCGATCCTCACCGCCTCCGGCCTCAGCTTTCTGGGACTCGGCGTGCAGCCGCCGGCCGCAGAGTGGGGCGCGATGCTGAGCGTCGGCCGCAACTACATCACCAGCAGCCCGCAGCTGGTCGTGATTCCCGGGATGGCGATTCTTGTCGTGACGCTCGCGTTCAACATCGTCGGGGACGCCGTGCGGGACGCCCTCGACCCGAGAGAGCTGTAGGTTGCCGCGGCCGCTGTCGCGCCTGATCCCGCCGCTCGCGATGGCGCTGCCCGTGACCACCTTCGCCATCGCGGCGCTGAGCTTTCCGCTGACCGTGGCGCGGCTGTTCGCCGTCTCCGGACCGGCGACCACGACGTGGATCGCGGTGCTGTACGGCGTGCCCGGCGCGCTGAGTCTCGTCCTGACATGGTGGTACCGGCAGCCGCTGCTGGCCGCCTACAGCACGCTCGGAACCGTGGCGGCCGCGACGCTCGTCGGGCATGCCGCCTACGCCGAGCTGCGCGGGGCTTCGCTGGTCGCGGGGTGTCTCATCTTCCTGCTCGGCGCGGTCGGGCTCAGTGAGCGTGTCGCACGATGGGTGCCGGCCCCGATCGTCATGGCCATGGTGGCCGGGGCGATCCTGCCGTACGTGGCGGGCATGTTCACCGAGGCGGGGACCGCCCCCGCCGTCGTTGGGAGCGCGTTCCTCGCCTACGTCCTCGGCCGCCGGTTCCTGCCGCCGCGGATTCCGGCCATCCTGCCCGCCGTCGTCGTCGGGGTGACGGCGGCGGGCCTCACCGGCACGCTCAGCCTCAGCCGGTTCCGGTGGCTGGCGCCGGCGCTCCACGCGGCGCCGCCCGCGTTCTCCTGGACGGCCGTGGTCGCGTTTGCGCCGGTGCTGGCCGTCCTGATGAGCACCTCGGCCAACCTCGCGTCGGTCGTCTACATCAGAAGTCAGCGCTACCCGGCGTCGCTGCGCGCGATCGACGTGATCACGGGCGCGGCCTCGGTCGCCGGTTCGTTCTTCGGGTTCACGCCGTTTTGCATGGCGTCGTTTCTCGCCGCGCCGACCGCGGGACCGGACGCCGGCGACCACGACGTGCGGCACTGGTCGGTGTACTTTTCGGGTGCGGGCTTCCTCGTCATCGCCGCCCTCGCCGGGGTCGCCGCGGATCTATTGCGCATCGTGCCGCTCCCGGTGCTGCTCGCGCTCGCGGGCCTCGCGCTGATCGGCGCGCTCAGCTCAACGCTGCAGGAAGCGCTGCGGGGACCGCTCGTGTTGGGGCCGCTGTTCGCATTCGCGGTGGCGGTGTCGCATCTCTCGTATTTCGGGATCGGTCCGCTCTTCTGGTCGCTCGCGATCGGCACGGCCGCGTCGGCCGTGCTCGAGCGAAAGCCATTGGCGGCGCTCAACGCCCGCGGGCCGGCCGGACGATAGCGCCGGCGGTCCGGCGCGTCGCCGTGCGACGCTGGGCGTTATCCTAACCGTTCGAGACAGGTCTCGACGTGCCGGCACGCCTCCTCGATCGCGGCCGTGACCGCGTTGCGGCCGCGCACGAGGTCGACGCGCAGGAATTTCGCCTCGTCGCCGTCCGCGGGCAGCCCCGCCAGCCGCCGGACCGCGGCCAGACGCGGCAGGAACGCCGTTTCGAGGGCGGGGTCGTGCGCGTACGGCCCGGTCGACGTGTAGGTCGCCGGGATCAGCGCGCGGCCCACCCGGCGCAGGCACGCGTTGATGTGCCGGGCTGATGCGCCGCCGGTGACGCCGGCCGCCGCGCGGGCGAGGCGGGCGCACAGTTCGTCGAGCCGGCCCGCGGCCGACCGCGCCGGTCCGAGATCGAAATCGCGTCCCGCCGCCTGCAGCTCATCGAGGCTTTGCTTCAGATCGCGGGCCGCGGCGCCGTAGTCGAGAGGCACCACCGGATCCTGCAGCAGCCGGGAGATCGCCAGCACGAAGATCCTGGTGTCCCGGACGAGCCGCGCCGGGTCGATCTTGTCGAGCGTGTCGTGCGGCGTGTGCCACCACCACCCCAGGCTGCCGTCCGCCTGGTGCGACACCGAGCCGAGCAGCGACGGGATCCCGGCGCCGAGGAACGACTGGTCGGAGTTGCGGCCGACGCGCCTGGCGTCGAGCGTCCCGCCCGCGGCCTCCCGCACCGCCCAGATGCCGAGGGGCGCCGTCTCCGGCATCGAGTTGGTCGCGAAGGCGTCGGCGTCGATGCCACCGAGCGAATCGACGTTGACGTGGCAGACGCAGCGCTCGGCGAGTTCGGACCAGTTGGCGTCGGCGTACCACGCCGACGACGAGTAGCGGCCGTGCGAGTGTCCGGACCAGAACGCGAGCCGCAAGCCCCGCCGGAACGACTCCTTGCGCGGCGCGAGCACCCGCGCGACCTCGAGCATGGCGGCGTTCGCGCTGCCGTTGTCCATCGCGCCGAGGTACCAGCCGTCGAGGTGGCCGGAGAACAAGACGAACGTGCCGTCCGCGTCCGGATGGCCCGCGGCGAGATCGCCGATCACGATCGGCGTCTTGGTCCACCCGGTCTCGACCTCCGCGGTGAACTCCACGTCCACGCGGCCGCGCGCGCACAAGGCGCGCAGGGCTTCGCCGTCCGCCTTCTGCACCGACAGGAGGTGCACGCGCGGCAGGGCGCTCTTGGTGCTCTCGGCCGGATTGCCCCAGATCGGCGAACAGCACATCTCGTGGGGGTGCCGGCCGCTGATGCAGATGATGCCGAGCACGCCGGCCCGGGTGGCGTTGACCGCGTGCGCCGGCGTCGCCCGGCCTTCCACCAGCGCGATCTTGCCGGCGGCGCCCGCCTCCGCGTACTCCTCCGGCGTGCCTTTGCCCGCGTAGACGAGCTCGGCGGGCACGGCGCGCCCGTCGGTAGGAATGCCCATAGAGTGGGTGATGCACGGAAGGTCGCGCGGCTCCGGATTGGTGATTCGCAGCGACGCGGCGCGGGGCAGGCTGATGTAGGCGTCGTGGACGATCGTCTGCGCGGCATATCCGAACGACCGCAGCCGGTCTTCCACATACGCGGCCGCCTCCCGCTCGTCCCGGGAGCCCGACAGCCGCGTCCATTTGGCGATCGTGCGGTTGAACTCGGTCAGGTGGTCCTGCGACACAGCATCGAACGGAGTCACGGCACCCCTCCTTGCGCGCGCGTCCGGTGGGTCCTAGGGGAAGGCTCTTCGACCCGCGCCGGGCGCGGCCCTCGCGTCTGCCAGGGGCGCATCCCGCAGGGTTCGAATTGCAGAGGGGATTGCCCACGCAACAGCGGAGGTGACGGTCCGGTGGCGAGTTTCGCGGAAGCAGCGGCGGCGGTCCGGCCCGAGCGGTTGGCCGGTCACCTCGAGTGGTTTGCAGGCGTGCGCCGGGACACGGCCGGACCCGGCGAGCGGCAGGCCGCCGAGTACATCGCCGGCCGGCTGCGCGATGCGGGCGTGCCGGTCCAGGTCCACGAGTTCGACGCGTTCCTCAGTTATCCGATCCGCGCGACCCTTGAGGTGCTCGAGCCGGAGCGGCTTACGCTGCCGTGCCTGACGCACTCGTTTGCCAGGTCCACGGGGCCGGACGGCCTCGTCGCGGAGTTGACCGACATCGTGGACGGTCAGGTCGAGCGGGGCGCGGGGCGGGCCGCTCTCGTCGGCGGGCTTGCCACGCCGGTGACCGTGCTGAGGGCGAGCCGGGCCGGGTGCGCGGCGGTCGTGTTCACCAACCAGGACCGCGTCATCCACAACATGATCGGGACGACGATCTGGGGCACGCCCGATCTCGATCAGGCCGACCGGCTGCCGCAATGTCCCGCGATCTCCGTCGACGTCGAGGGAGGGCGGACGCTGCGCGGGCTCCTCGGGCGCGGCGGGCCGGTCCGGGTGCGGGTCGTCGCCGAGGTCAGGACGGAGTGGCTGCGCTCGCTGCTGCCGGAGGCGACGATTCCGGGGACCGGCGCGGGCGGCGTCGACGCCGAGCAGTTTGCGCTCGTCGGCGCGCACTACTGCTCGTGGAACGCGGGCATCACCGACAACGCGACCGGGGACGCGTGCCTCCTCGAAATGGCGCAGGTCCTGTGGGAGCAACGCGCCGGTCTCGCGCGCGGGGTCCGCGTCTGCTGGTGGCCGGGCCACTCGCACGGCCGGTACAGCGGGTCGACGTGGTACGCCGACACGCGCTTCTTCGATCTGGCCGAGCGGTGTCTCGCCTACTACAACGTCGATTCGCCCGGCGTGCGCGGCGCGACGCGGTACGTCGCCCGCAACACCACCGCGGACCTCGAACGGTTCGCGAAGCAGATCATCACGCGCACCACGGGCCTTGCGGACCCGCCGGCGCACCGGCCGGCGCGCGCGGCCGACCAGTCGTTTCTGCCGAACGGGGTGTCGTCGTTTTCGATCTATCCGTTCCTGCCGGAGGACCACGCCGACTTCCGGCCGTGGACGGGCGGCGCGGCGAACGCGTGGTGGTGGCACACGGACTTCGACACGCTCGACAAGGCCGACACCGCGATTCTGGCGACCGACACGCGCATCGGCGTGACCGCGGTGGGAGAGCTCGCGAACGCTCGCGTCCTGCCGCTTGCGCCCGGCGACACCGGCGCGGAGATCCGGAAGACCGCCGCGGACCTCCAGCCGTCACTCGGCTCGCATCTCGATCTGGGTCCGCTCGTCGCGGACGCCGACGCGTTCATCGCGGCCTCGCGAAGCCTCGACGAGAGGCGGGCCCGCGCCGCCGATCCCGCGGCGGCGCGCCGTCTCAACGCCGCGCTCTTGCGCCTCAGCCGCATCATGAACCCGGTCGTGTACAGCCGCCGCGGCCGGTTCTTCCACGACCCGGCCGAGTGGTCGCCGATCATGCGGGCGAGCGGCCGGTACGTGCTGCCGGGTCTCAGTGCGGCGGGCGCGCTCGCGTCGCTCGCCGGCGGCCGCGACTACGGATTCCTGAAAGCGCAGTTGCTGCGGGAGAGCAATCGCGTGCGGGCGGCGCTCCGGGACGGGGCGGCGCTGGCCGCCGAGGCCGCGGAGGTATTGGGGCGTTGATCGGACGCGCGCCCCAGCAGTTCCGCGGCGCTGGAGGTTTGATGATCGGCATCACGGTTTTGGCAGCGATGCGGGACGTGAGCGAGGTCGGTTTCCAGCCGGTTCCCCGGACCGACTGAAGCTAGCGGAGCGCGTCGAGCACCGCCCGTCCCGCGCCGCGCGTCGACGCGACCCGTCCCGCGGGCTGGAGTCCGAGCGCGCCGGTGGCGGCGGCGCGGTCCACCGCGCGCCGCACCCGATCCGCGGCCGCCGGCAGGTCCAGCCACTCCAGCATCAACGCGCCCGCGAGGATCATCGCCGTGGGATTGGCGCGGTCGGTGCCGGCGATGTCGGGCGCCGATCCGTGGACCGGCTCGAACAGGCCGTGGCGCTCGCCGAGGTTGGCCGCGGGGCAGAAGCCGAGGCCGCCGATCGTGGCGGCCGCGGCGTCGCTGAGGATGTCGCCGATCAAATTCTCCGCCAGCAGCACGTCGAACCGCCGCGATTGATCGACGATCGCCGCCGCGGCGGCGTCGGCGTACACGGCATCGAACGCCACATCGGGATACCGCTCCGCGACCTCGCCGGTGACGCGCCGGAAGAACGCGAACGACCGCAGCACGTTGGCCTTGTCGCAGCACGTGACCCGCGCCGCGGTGCCGCCGGTTCCCGCGGGTGACGCGCCCCGTGCCGCGGCCCGCCGCCGCGCAAGGTCGAACGCGAGGCGGGCGACCCGCTCCGTCCCCTCGCGCGTGATTCGAATGCGGTCCTCGACGCCGTCGCCGGTGACCTCGCCACCGCCCCGGGTCGCGTACGCGCCCTCGGTGTTCTCCCGCACGATCACGTAATCCGTGCCGTCGGGCGCGATCGCCGGAACGCCGGGGACGCGCCGCACCGGCCGGACGTTGGCGAACAGCGTGAACGCCTCACGCAGCGGGCCCGCCACGGTTCCGGCCTCGGTGCCGTCCGCGTGCCGCACGCCGGGCAATCCGGCGGGGCCTTTCAGCATCGCGCGCACTCCGCGGCACGCCTCCAGCACGTCGGGAGGAACGCTGCTCCCGGCTCGGGCATAGGCGCGCGTGCCGGCGTCGAGGCGCCGCCATTCGAGGCGCGCCCCGCCCGGCTCGGCCGCGGCTTCGAGCACCGGAAGGGCCGCCGCGACGATCTCCGGGCCGATGCCGTCGCCCTCCATGAGCGCGATTGTGTGCGCGGTTGAGCTGGGAGCCACGGGCGGGTGGTTCAACGGCAGGACGGCGCGTTCCCGGGAGAAAGAAGCCATGGCGCCGGACGGCACGGCCCGCCGGCCTCAATGTCATGGCGGCCGGCCGCCACCTGGGCCGGCACGAGGAGGTCCGGTATGGCACCGGCCGCGGCACGCTACGACGCAATCGTGATCGGATCCGGTCAGGCCGGTACCCCGCTCGCGCGGGCGCTTGCCGAGGCCGGGCGCCGCACGGCGCTCGTTGAACGCGAGCACGTCGGCGGCACCTGCGTCAACGAGGGCTGCACGCCCACGAAGACGATGGTCGCGAGCGCGCGCGTCGCGTATCTGGCGCGCCGGGCCGCCGACTACGGCGTGCGCACCGGGCCGGTCGCCGTGGATATGACGAAGGTCCGCGAACGCAAGCGCGGGATCGTGGAGAGGTTTCGCGGCGGTAGCGAACGCGGACTGGCGAAGCTGGCCGGCCTGGATCTCATCCGGGGCGAGGCGCAGTTCGGCGGGCCCCACGAGGTCGCTGTGACCCTCGGCGACGGCGGAAGCCGCGCGCTCTCGAGCGACTTGATCTTCCTGAACCCCGGCGCGCGGCCGTCGCGGCCGTCGCTGCCCGGACTGGACGGCGTGCCGGCGCTCGACTCGACCTCGATCATGGAGCTCGACGCGGTGCCGGATCACCTGCTCGTGCTGGGCGGGGGGTATATCGGCATCGAATTCGGCCAGATGTTCCGGCGCTTCGGCGCCCGTGTGTCGCTCGTGCAGCGCGCCAGGCAGCTGTGCGCGCGGGAAGATCCGGACGTGGCGCAGGCGGTGGAGGGCATCCTGCGCGACGACGGGATCGACATCGTGCTGGGCGCCGAGGCGCGCCGGGTCGAGCGCGGCGCAGACGGCGCCATCCGGCTGACGGTCCGGGAGAGCGGCGGCGTCGAACGGACGCTGACCGGGTCGCACCTCTTGGTGGCCGTGGGGCGCACGCCGAACACCGACCGCCTGAATCTCCAGGCGGCCGGCATCGAGACCGACCCGCGCGGGTTCATCCGGGTCAACGACCGTCTGGAAACCAACGTGAAGGGCGTCTACTGCCTCGGCGACGCGAAGGGCGGGCCGGCGTTCACGCATATCTCCTACGACGACTTCCGCGTGGTGCAGCGGAACCTGCTCAACGGCGGGGGGGCGAGCATCGCGAACCGGCTCGTTCCGTTCTGCGTGTTCATGGACCCCGAGCTCGGCCGGGTCGGGCTCACCGAAGCCGAAGCGCGCACGCGCGGCCGGCCGGTCCGGGTGTTCACGATGCTGATGAAGAGCGCGGCCCGGGCGATCGAGATGGACGAGACGCGCGGGCTCATGAAGGCCGTCGTCGACGAAGAGTCAGGGCAGATCCTCGGCTGCGCGATCCTCGGCGTGATGGGCGGCGAGGTGATGACCGTCGTCCAGGCGGCGATGATGGGCCGGCTGCCGTACACGGCGCTGCGGGACGCGGCGATCGCGCATCCCACGGTCGCGGAGTCCCTGAACAACCTCTTCGACCAGTAGGGCGCGGCGCTCCCGGCAGGGCGGACGACGGCGCCGCCCCGGGGGCCCCCAAGACTTCGCGTCTCCTCAGCGAAGTCTTGGGGGAGGCGTTGCTTCGCGACGCGGCTGATTCAAGGGGGCGCAGCGATGGCACGGCATCTGGTCTGCCTGACGTTCGACTTCGACGCGATCTCGATCTGGGTCCGGCGCGGCCAGACGACACCGACCGCGCTCTCGCGCGGTGAGTTCGGTGTCGTCGGCGCGGAACGTATTCTCGATCTGCTGCGGGACCGCCGCATCGCCGCGACCTGGTTCATCCCGGGCCACACGCTCGACACGTACCCGGAGACGTGCCGGCGCATCCACGCGGAAGGTCACGAGATCGCCCACCACGGCTACCTGCACGAGCCGCCCGCCACGCTGTCGCGCGACGACGAGGAGCGCGTGCTGGTCCGCGGCCTGGAAGCGATCGCCCGGGTCACGGGCGGCGCCCCGCGCGGCTACCGGTCGCCGTCGTGGGACCTGAGCCCGCACACGGTTCCGCTGCTGCTCGCGCACGGCTTCGTCTACGACTCCAGCATGATGGCGCACGATCATCTGCCGTACCGCGCCCGGCAGGGCGACGAGGTCGGCCCGGACGGCGCGGCGCGCTGGGGGGACACGACGCCGCTCATCGAGATGCCGGTGTCATGGTCGCTCGACGACTACCCGCACTTCGAGCGGGCATCCGGCCCGAACGGTCTGCAGCCGGGGCTCATGCACGCCGCCGGGGTGCTCGACAACTGGGTCGACGACTTCCGGTACATGGCGCGCGCGGCCGACTGGGGCGTGCTGACCTATACCTTCCACCCCCAGGTCACGGGCCGGGGCCACCGCATGCTGACGCTGGAGCGCCTCATCGACGCCACGCGCGACCTCGGCGCGGCTTTTCTGCGGATGGACGAGGCGGCGGCCGAATTCGCCTCGCGCGATCGCGGCGCGGCCGGCGTGCCGGGGGCGCCGCGATGAAGGTCACCGGCGGCGAGGCGGCGTGCTATCGGATCCGGCTGCGGGAGCCGTGGCAGAGCTCCGGCCACACGATCAGCGTGTTCGAGTTGATCACGGCCCGCCTGCGCACGGAGACGGGGCAGGAAGGGGTGGGGTGGGCGTATACCGTCGGCGCGGGCGGGACGGCGATCGCCGCGTTCCTGACGGACGATCTCCTCCCGGTCGTCGCCGGACTCGACCCGGCGCTGGTCGAGCGCACGTGGCACATCCTCCACGGCACGGTGCGCGACGCGGCGCCGGGCGGGCTCGCGCTGCTCGGCCTGTCCGCGGTCGACATCGCGCTGTGGGATCTCAAGGCCCAGGCGGCCGGCGAGCCGCTCTACCGTCTGCTCGGCGCGAGCCGGGACCGGACGGAGGCGTACGGGAGCGGCATCAACCTGAACCTCCCGATCCCGGAGTTGCTCGCGCAGTTTCGCCGGTGGCGCGCGCGCGGGTTCCGGGCGTTCAAGATGAAGGTGGGATCCGACGATCCGCGCGTCGACCTCGAGCGCGTCCGCGCGGTGCGGGAGGAGATCGGACAGGACACGATCCTCATGCTCGACGCCAACCAGAAGTGGACGGCGGGCGAGGCGGCCCGGCGGATCCGCGGCTTCGAGCCGTACGATCCGTACTGGATCGAGGAGCCGCTGCCCGCGGAGGACGTTGCCGGGCACGCCTGGCTGCGCGCGCAGGTCCGCTGCCCGATCGCGCTCGGCGAGAACCTGTTTTCCGCCGCCGCGTTCAACGAGTTTCTCCGCCACGACGCCGTCGACGTCGTGCAGCCGGACGTCGTGCGCGTCGGCGGCATCACGCCGTTCCTCAAGATCGCGCACCTCGCGGAGGGCTACGGCATTCCGACGGCGCCGCATCTCGTGCTGGAACTGTCGGGGCAGCTCTGCTGCGCGATCCGGCTCGCTTCGATGATCGAGGACCTGGACGGCGGCAACCTGACCGAACTCGAAGCACTCGACGAGCCGATTCGCACCGCGGACGGCTACTTCACGCCGCCGGCCCGTCCCGGCCACGGCGTCCGGTTCAACTGGGACGCGCTCGCGCGGTGGCGCGCCGGAGTGCGCCGTGGCTGATCTCTCCGGGAAGACGGTGCTCGTGACCGGCGCCGGGCGGGGCATCGGCCGCGCCGTGGCGGTGCGGTGCGCGGCCGAAGGCGCCGCGGTCGTCGCCGCCGATCTCGCGCCGCCGGAGGAGACGGCCGCCGCGGTGACGGCGGCGGGCGGGCGCGCGCTCGCGCTGGCGGTCGACGTGGCGGATCAGGCGGCCGTGCGGACGATGGCCGAGGCGGCCGCGCGCGAATTCAAGACCGTGGACGTGCTCGTCTCGAACGCCGGCATCGGATTTCCGGATCCGGTGCTCGAGATCACGGAAGAGCGCTGGGACCGGGTGCTCAACGTCAACCTCAGAGGCGCGCTCTTCTGCGCGCAGGCGCTGCTGCCGGCGATGCTGGCGCGGCGGGACGGCGCGCTCGTCTTCGTGTCGTCGATCGCCGGGCGGCGCCTGAGCCTCGTCAACGGCGCGCAGTACACCTGCTCCAAGTACGGGCTCGTCGGATTGACGCGGCACCTCGCCACGGAGCTGGCCGGCACCGGCGTCCGGGTCAACTGCGTCTGCCCGGGGCCCACCGAAACGGATCTGCTCGACCGGTACACGAACGAGGCGGAGCGCCGTGCCATGGTGGAGCGGACACCGCTGCGCCGGCTGGCGCGGCCCGAGGATATCGCGGACGTGATCGTCTTTGCCGCCTCGCCGCGCGCCCGGCACGTTCACGGCGCGATTCTGGACGTCAACGGCGGGCTGTACTGAGGGCGCCAAACACGGGAAGCCCCCACATCGGCGGCTTCCCGCGCCGGCCGGAAGGTTCCGGCGTCCCGCGGACCGCTAGTTGCCCTGCGCGGTGAAGATGCTGCCGTACTGGCCGGGCGCGAAGATGTACATCAGCGAGACCCGCTGGTCCAGCGCGCCGCCGTTGTCCACCACGAACGCGATGCCGATCTTATCGTAGACATAGGTGCTGTCGTCCTGATGCTCGTCGACGCGGTCTTCCTTGCCGTAGGCGCTGCGGAAGGCGCCGATCTCCGACCCGATCGCGACGCCCCGGTCGGTTCTGTACGTGTCGTCGAGCGAGACGACCAGCGCGACGATCCGCTTGGAGTCGTTCTGAGCGATGGCGCCGATCCGCTTAAGCGGCCAGTAGTAACCGGTCATGGTGCCCGACGGAAAATCGCTCGATGAGTGCAGCGGTCCGAGCGAGGACACCAGCGGGTCGAGCGCCTGTCCGAGCTGGTAGTCGCCGACCCCCTTCCCCGGAACGACGGCCGAGCCCTGAGCCGCCCCGGCCGTGGTCAGCGCGAGCACCCCGACCAGCGCGAGCACGCAGCCCGTGAGGCGACGCATTTTCCCTTACCCCCTTATGCGATTGGCACGGAATATTGTGCCGGGTATTTACCCCGTCCGTGCCTGGAAACCTCATGAACCTCGTCACCTTCACAATCCGGCGCCGCGGCGGTGCGGCGCGGCGTCCGGGCAGGACTGTCTCTTTGATCCATCGAACGGCGAGCCACTCACAATTGCCGGCGCGGCGGAACGCCGTCCGGTACGAGGAGGGCGATCGAATGCGTACGTGGCTCGCGGTTGCTGCGGTCGTGGGCGTCATTGCCCTGGCGGTCTCCGGTCCGATGCCCGGTCTCGGCGCCCCGGCCGCCGTCAAGATCGGCGTGCTGATGCCGCTCAGCGGCAACTCCGGCGCCGCCGGTCAAGCGTCGAAGGCCGCCATCGAAGTAGGCGCACAGATTGTGAACGAGCCCCACGCCGGTCTGTCGAGCCTTCCGCTCGGGGAAGGACACGGGCTGCCGAAGCTCGGCGGCGCGAAGATCGACCTGATCGCCGCCGACCATCAGGGGAACCCGTCGCTCGGGCAGAGCGAGGCGCTCCGGCTGATCACGCAGGAGCACGTGACCGCGCTGATCGGCGCGTACCAATCGTCGGTGACCTTTGCCGCGACCACCGTGGCCGAGCGGAACGGCGTACCGTGGATGGTCGGCGATTCGTCGTCGTCCAACATCACCGGACGCGGCTTCAAGTGGGTGTTCCGCACGACGCCGATCGGCCCGGACTTCGCGGCGGCGTACTCCGGCTTCTTCAAGGACCTCGGCGCGATGGGCCATCCGGTCAAGACCGTCGCCATCGTCAACGAGAACACCGAGTACGGCACGTCCGTCGGCGGCGTCATCAAGGAGCGGCTGACCGCGGACCGCTACGACGTCGTGGCGCAGATTCCGTACGCGGCCAACGGCACGGACGTGTCGGCTCAGGTGCTGCAACTGAAGGAGAAGAACCCGGACGCCGTCATCTTCGTGAGCTACACGTCCGATTCGATCCTCTTCATGAAGACGTTCAAGAACCTCTCGTACAAGCCCAGGGTCGTGATCGGCGACGACTCCGGATTCTCGGATCCGTCGTTCGTCACCACGGTCGGCACGCTCGCGCAGGGGGCGATCAACCGGAGCGCGTGGAGCGTGGGCAAGCCCGGCAGCGCGACGTACGTGATCAATCAGCTGTACAAGGCCAAGACCGGCCGCGACCTCGACGACACGAGCGGCCGGAACATGCAGGGCTTCCTCGTGCTGGCGGACGCGATCAACAGGGCCGGGTCGACGAACCCCGAGGCGATCCGGGCCGCGCTGGCCGCGACGAACTTGACGGCCAAGCAGCTGATGATGGGCTACAAGGGCGTCCGGTTCGACAAAACGGGCCAGAACCTGCTCGCGTACACCTACGTCACGCAGCTGTCGGGAACAGAGTGGGTAACAGTCTGGCCGAAGTCGGCGGCGCAGACGAAGCTCGCCTGGCCCTTCCAGGGCTGGCAGCCCTAGCGGCCCCGCTCGGCTGACGAGTACCGTCGGGCGCGCGCCGGGGCGACGGCCCCGGCGCGCGCGTCACGCCAACCTCGTGGTGCGCGCGCGGTGATCACCGCCGTCCAGGTCCTCGTCGGCGGCCTGCTCCTCGGGGCCGTCTACGCGTTGTTCTCCTCGGGCCTCACCCTGATCTGGGGCATGATGAACGTCGTCAACTTCGCGCACGGCGACTTCGTCATGGCCGGCATGTATCTCGCGTTTCTCGCGGTCGTGTGGCTCCACGCCGGCCCGGCGCTGTTCACCCTGATCGCCGCCGCGCTGTTGTTCCTGTTCGGCGTGGGCGTCTACTACGCCCTGATCCGCCGCGTCATGCGCGGGCCGATCTTCGCGCAGTTGCTCTCGACGTTCGGCCTCGCGCTGCTGCTCCGCTACACCGCCTTTTGGATCTTCAGCGCGAACTTCGTCACACTTCCGACCACCGCGCTCACCGGCACGCTGCGCGTCGGACCGATTTTCGTGGGCGCCGCCCAGCTGGTCGCCGGCGGCGTCGCCCTGCTGCTGACCGCCGGCATGCACCGGCTGCTCACCGGCACCGCGCTCGGGAGCCAGATCCTGGCGGTGGCCGAAGATCGCCAGGCCGCGATGCTGATGGGCATCCGGCCGGACCGGATGCAGGCGCTGGCGTGGGGGCTGGCCGCCGCGGCGGCCGGCGTCGCGGGCGCCCTGATCGCCACGTTCTATTACATCTCGCCGACGGTGGGCGAGTCGCTCGCGATCATCGCCTTCGTGGTGGTCGCGTTCGGCGGCTTCGGCAGCGTGCCGGGCGCCATGGTCGCCGGGATCCTGGTCGGCCTGATCGAGGCGACCTCCGCGTTCTACATCGGGCCGGTCTATAAGGATGTCGTCGTGTACGCCCTGTTCGTGGCCATCCTGTGGGTCCGGCCGCAGGGCCTGATGGGGGAGCGGGTGTGACGCGCCCCGCCGGCGCGGGCCCCGCCAGCCGGGACGCTTTGGCTCACGCCGTAGGCCTGCGCCGGAGCGGCTGGCGCTGGACGATCCTCGCGGCGGCGGCGCTCGCCGCGCCGCTGCTCCTCCAGGGAGCGTTCTACCATCGCGTGCTCGCGCTCGTGGTGCTCGCCGCGATCTCGGCGTCCGCGTGGAACATCCTCGGCGGCTACGCCGGGCAGATTTCGTTCGGCCACGCGATGTTCTTCGGAGCCGGCGCCTACATGCCGGCCTTCGTCTACACGCACTGGCACGCCGCGCCCGCCCTCGGCCTGCCGCTCGGCGTCGCCCTCAGCCTGGCCATCGCCGCCGTGGTCGGCGTGCCGACGTTCCGCCTCCAGGGCCACTACTTCTCGATGGCGACGATCGCCGTCGCGGAGCTGATTCGCATTCTCGTCAGCAACTGGCCGCTGCTCGGCGCGGCCGTGGGCCTGCAGGGACCGGCGACCGCGCGGACGGTCTGGGATCTCACCTTCCGCGGATCGGTCACGTACTACTATCTCTTCCTCGCCGTCCTCGCCGTGCTGCTCGGCGTTACCGCCTGGATGGAACGGAGCCGGATGGGCTACTATCTGCGCGCCATCCGGGCCGGCGAGCGCGCCGCGCGGAGCCTGGGCGTGCCGGCGCGGCGGTACAAGCTCCACGCCTTGATGCTCAGCGCCGCGTTCACGGCGGTGGCGGGGTCGCTCTACGTCGTGATGATCGGGTTCATCGATCCGGACAGCGGCCTCGGCATCCTCATCTCGGTGGAGATGGTGATCGTCACGGCGCTCGGGGGCGCGGGCACGCTCTTCGGACCGCTGCTCGGGGCGGCCATCCTGATTCCGCTTCAGCAGACGGCCAACGCGCTGTTCGGCGGCGGCGGCACGGGTTTCACCTACATTTTTTACGGCGGCGTCATCGTCTTGCTGTGCCGGTTCGAGCCGGGCGGCCTGCTCGCGATCTGGCACGATCGCGTGGCGCCGGCGTTCCGGCGGCGGTCCGCGTCGGCGGTGCGGCATGCTGCTTGAGGCCCAAGCCGTCTCCAAGGCGTTCGACGGCTTCCTGGCCGTGCGCGGCGTCAATTTCGAAGTCGCCGCGGGCGAGATCGTCGGGATCATCGGCCCGAACGGCGCGGGCAAGTCGACGCTGTTCAACTGCCTGGCGGGGGAGGCGAGCCCGACCGCGGGACGGGTCCGGTTCGACGGCGCCGACGTCACCACGGCGACACCCGAGGCCCACGCGCGGATGGGCATGGCCCGCACGTTCCAGATCCCGGCCACGTTCACCGATGTGACGATACTCGACAACGTCATGGTCGGCGCGTTCCTCCGCCACCCCCACGCGGCCGAGGCGCGCGCCGCCGCGACGCGCGTGCTCGACTTCGCGGGGCTGGCCGGCGTGGCCCATCTGCGGGCGGCGACGCTCGGCACGCCGGGCCGCAAGCGCCTCGAGATCGCGCGGGCCCTCGCCACCGAGCCGCGGCTCCTGCTCCTCGACGAGGCCCTCGCCGGGCTCACGCCCGCCGAGATTCAGCGGGCGATTGAGCTGGTCCGCGAGATTCACCGGCGCGGGGTGACGCTCGTGATCGTCGAACATGTGATGGAAGTGATCCTGGCGCTCGCGCAGCGGATCATCGTGCTGAACCACGGCGAGGTCATCGCCTCCGGCGCCCCGGACGCGGTGGTCGACCTGCCCGAGGTCGTCGAAGCCTACCTCGGCCGCAGCCTCACGCCCCGCGGGCCGGCCGGCGCCGGGGCATGCTGACCGTCGAGCACCTCGAGGTGCGCTACGGGGATCTCGCGGGCGTCGTCGACGTCTCGTTTCAGGTGCCGGAGGGATCGGTCGTCGCGCTGCTCGGCTCGAACGGCGCCGGCAAGACCTCGACGCTCAACGCGGTGACGGGGCTCGTGGCGCCGAGCCGCGGAACGATCACCTGGAACGGCGCGCGCATCGAGCGGCTCGGCGCCACGGCGATCGTGCGCCGCGGGCTCGCTCTCTCCCCCGAGGGCTGGCGGCTGTTCACGAAGCAGACCGTCGAGCAGAACTTGAAACTCGGCGCGGTTCCGCTCCCCCGCGCGCGGGTGCCGGCGCTCCTCGACCGCGTCTACACGCTGTTCCCGCGGCTGCGCGAGCGCGCCCGGCAGCGCGCCGGCACGCTGAGCGGCGGCGAGCGGCAGATGCTGGCGCTCGGCCGCGCGCTGATGAGCGATCCCAAGCTGCTCCTGCTCGACGAGCCCAGCCTCGGGCTCGCGCCGACGGTGGTCGAAGCCCTGTACGAGACGCTGCGGCGCCTCCACGGCGAGGGCCTCACGCTGCTGCTGGCCGAGCAGTCGGTGCCGCTCGCGCTCGAGATCGCCGACTACGCATACGTGCTGCAGACGGGCCGGACGGTGCTGGAGGGCCGCGCCGCGGACCTCCGGCACGATCCCCAGGTCGAACGGATTTATCTCGGCATCGAACGCGGCGCCGCCGCGCCGTAGACGGCCGCCGCGTAGTAAGATTGAGGGGCACCGCTTCTCACCGACGCCGCTTTCTATGAGGAGAGTGACGAATCTGTCGCAGAATCCGACGCATCTCTCGCGCGCCGAGCGCCGCGCCGCCATCGCCGAAGCCTCCCGCGCCGGCCGGCGCTCCGCCGGCCAGCCGGAAGCCGGCGCCACGAGTCCCGCGCCGCCGCGGCGGTCGTCCGCGTGGTGGATCGCGGGCGTGGTGGTGCTGATCGTCGCCGCGGGCGGCGTGTGGTACGCGGCGTCGCAGCCGTCTCGCGCGCAGGCACCGGCCGGCGCGATGCTCGGCCAGCTCCTTCCCGACGAGGGCTTCGAGCACGTCGCGGTGGGTTCGCAGATCCACTACAAGGCCAACCCGCCGGCGTCAGGCCCGCACTATCCGTTTCCCGCGCCGGCCGGAGTCTACCCGAACGGCCTGCAGACCGGCTTTTGGGTGCACAGCCTCGAGCACGGCTACATCGTCCTGCTCTACAAGCCGCCCGCGGCGGCGGAGCGCCTCGCGGAGTTCGACCGGATGCTGAAAGAATTTCCGAAGAGCAAGTACGGCAACGTCAAGCTCTTGATCGTGTCCTATCCCGACATGCCGCATCCCTACGCCGTACTGGCGTGGGACCGGCGGCTGCAGATGGACTCGTACGACCGGGCGACCGTGCTCCTGTTCTACAAGGAACACGTGGATCACGGCCGGGAAGACATCCCGTAGCGGGCAGTTACCGACGAGTCTCAGGAGGACGGCCATGAAGATGTACGTCGGCACGGAATGGATCGACAAGCGGCAGACGATCCCCGTCACCAACCCGTTTGACGGCTCGACGGTCGATACCGTCCCGAAGGGCGACGCCGACGACGTCGAGCGCGCCCTGCAGACCGCGGTGCGCGGGGCCAAGGCGATGCGGGCGCTCAGCGGCTACCAGCGGGCGCAGATCCTCAAGAAAGCCGCGGAGCTCCTGGCGGCGCGCACCGAAGACTTCGCCAAGACGATCACCCTCGAGGAAGGGAAGATTCTCGCCGAGTCGCGGATCGAGGTCGCGCGTGCGACGGAGATCCTCGTGCTCTCCGCGGAAGAGGCGAAGCGGCTCGGCGGCGAAGTGGTGCCGCTCGACGGCGCGCCCGGCGTGACCTCCGCCTCGCAGATGGGCTTCACGCTGCGCGTGCCGTGCGGCGTGGTCGTCGGCATCAGCCCGTTCAATTTCCCGCTGCACCTGGTCACGCACAAGGTGGGACCCGCGCTCGCCGGCGGCAACGCCGTCATCTTGAAGCCCGCGACCGACACGCCGCTCTCCGCGCTCAAGCTGACGCAGGTGCTGCTCGACGCAGGCGTCCCGGCGGAGGGGATCCAGTGCCTCACCGGCAGCGGCGGCGAGATCGGCGACACGCTCGTCGCCGATCCGCGCGTGCGCAAGATTACCTTCACCGGCAGCCGCGACGTCGGCGAGCGGATCTGCAAGACCGCCGGGCTCAAGAAGGTGACGATGGAGCTCGGCAGCAACGCCCCGGCGATCGTCATGCCCGACGCCGACCTCGACAAGGTGGCCGCGGCGATCGCCGCGACCGGGTACGCCAACGCCGGCCAGGTCTGCATCAGCACGCAGCGCGTGATTTCGCACAAGGCGATCTACGGCGACTTCCTCAACGCGCTCAAGGCGAAGGTGTCGGCGATCAGCACCGGCAACCCGCTCTCGGAAGGCGTGAAGATGGGGCCGATGGTCCGCGAGTCCGACGCGAAGCGCGTCGAATCATGGGTTAACGAGGCGGTCGCCGGAGGCGCGCGCCTTGTGACGGGCGGCGAACGGCAGGGCGCCGTGTACGCGCCGACGATTCTCGCCGACGTGAAGCCCGAGATGCGCGTCTCCCGCAGCGAGCTGTTCGGTCCCGCGGTCGGTGTGACGCCGGCCGACACCATCGACGACGCGATCGCGCTGGCGAACGACAGCAACTACGGGCTCTCGGCGGGCGTGTTCACGCAGAACGTCAATTGGGCCATGAAGTTCGCCCGCGAGGTCGAGTCCGGCAACATCCACATCAACTGGGGCCCGCAGTGGCGGGTCGATCTCATGCCGTACGGCGGCCTCAAGGAAAGCGGCTTCGGGAAGGAAGGTCCCAAGTACGCGGTCCAGGAGATGACCGAGCTCAAGATGGTCGTGTTCCACCTGTCGTAGCGGATACGGCGACGACGTGAGCGAGGAGCGACGCCCATGAACGCCGTCCGCGTGCACCAGTCCGGAGGGCCGGAGGTCCTCCGGTTCGAGGAATTGCCGGCGCCGGCGCCCGGTCCGGCGGACGCCCTCATCCGGATCGAGGCGGCCGGCGTCAACTTTGTCGACATCTATCAGCGCGAAGGCGTCTACAAGATGGCGCTGCCGTTCACGGCCGGGAGCGAGGGCGCCGGAGTGGTCGAGTCGGTCGGCCGCGAGGTCGCGGACGTGAAGCCCGGCGACCGCGTGGCCTACACCGGCGTGCTCGGTTCGTACGCGACGCACGCGGTGGTGCCGGCGGCGCGCCTGGTGAAGCTGCCCGCCGGTGTCGACACGAAGACCGGGGCCGCGGCGATGCTTCAGGGCATCACGGCGCACTACCTGACGCATTCGACGTACCCCCTGGGACCGGCGGACACCGCGCTGCTTCATGCCGCGGCCGGGGGCGTCGGCCTGCTGCTCACGCAGATGGCGAAGATGCGCGGGGCCAAGATCATCGGTACCGTCTCGACCGAGGCAAAGGCGGCGCTCGCGCGCGGCGCCGGCGCGGACCACGTGATCCTCTATGAGCAGCAGGACTTCGAGGCGGAGACGAAGCGCATCACGGGCGGGCGCGGCGTGCAGGTCGTCTACGATTCCGTCGGCAGGACCACGTTCGACAAGAGCATGAACTGTCTCGCTCCCCGCGGCTACCTCGTCGCGTTCGGCCAGTCGAGCGGGTCCGTCGCGCCGGTCGACATTCAGACGCTCAACCAGAAGGGCTCGCTGTTCCTGACACGGCCGACGATGCGCGACTACATCCTAACGCGTGAAGAGTACGCAAAGCGCGCGGGCGACGTGCTGGGGTGGATCGCCGGAGGCCGGCTCAAAGTCCGGATCGACCGAACGTTCCCCTTGGCCAAGGCGGCCGAGGCGCACAAGGCGCTCTCGAGCCGCGGCACCGCCGGGAAGGTGCTGCTCATTCCGTAAGGTGCCGGGACACCGGTGCCGCCGCCGCGGCCGATCTGAAGGAAACACCCCCGCCGCACCGAACGCGAACCTCCACTTTTCGGGGGGGGTGACGTTCGGATGAGACGCTGGAGCATCTCAGTTCTTGCATGGCCGGTCCTCGCGGGGGTCGTGGCGCTGCTCGCGCAGCCGGCCGTATCGCAGCAGCCGCGGCGGGGCGGGTCGGTTACGATCGCGCTCTATCAGGAGCCGGAGCTCCTCAACCCGCTGATCGCGTCGCAGACCGCCGCCTTCGAGGTGACGATCCTCACGGTCGAGGGGCTGCTGCGGGTCGGGCCAGACGGCAAGTATATTCCGCAGCTCGCCGCCGAAGTCCCGGACCAGAAGAACGGCGGCGTCTCGCCGGACGGGAAGACGATCACCTACCATCTGCGGCCCGGCGTCCTGTGGTCCGACGGGCAGCCGATGACCTGCGACGACGTCAAGTTCACGTGGCAGGTGCTCACCACCCCGAAGAGCGGCGCGATCTACACCAGCGGCTACGACCAGATCCAGAGCGTCGACTGTCCCAATCCGCAGACCGTGGTCGTGCGGTACAAGCAGCTGTACGCGCCGTTTCTCTCGCGCTTCGGCGGCATTCTGCCGCGGCACGCCACCGGCGACCCCGCCAACATGACGAAGTGGCCGTACAACCGCAAGCCGGTCGGCACCGGGCCGTTCATGGTCACGGAGTGGGCGTCCGGAGACCACATCACGCTGGTCCGCAACCCGAATTATCGCGTCAAAGACCAGCCCTACCTCGACCGCGTGATCATTCGCGTCGTGCCGAGCCGGGAAGTCGGCAAGCAGTTGATCAAGACGGGCGACGTCGACGTCGTCTGGGACCTGATCGAATCGGACGTCCCGGAGCTCAAAAGTGCCGCGGGCGTGAAGATCAGTTCTGCGCCCGGCCCCGGCGCCGAGCGTCTGGTGCTCAATTTCGCCGACCCGTCCCTCGACGGCCCGGACGCCGCCGCGGTGAAGCAGCATCCGCACCCGATCCTCGGCGACCCGCGCGTGCGCGAGGCGATCGAGCTCGGCATCAACAAGCGTGAGATCACGAGCAAGCTGCTCTACGGGCTCGCGACCGTCGGGACCAACGAGCTGCACCTCGGCTGGGCGGAGTGCGACACGCCGATCAGCACGTACAATCCGGCGCGGGCGCGGGCGCTGCTACAAGAGGCCGGCTGGATCCCGGGTCCGGACGGCATCCGCGTCGCGAAGGGCGCGCGCTACGCGAAGGACGGCACGCGGCTCCGCCTGAAGCTGCAGACGACGACCGGCAACAAGCTCCGCGAAGAGGCCGAGCAGCTGATCATCGAGTACATGCGGGCGATCGGCCTCGAGTTCTACATCGAGAACGTCCCGTCGCCGGTGCTGTTCGGGTCGTGGGCGAGCGGCGCGTTCCGCAAGCACGGGCATTTCGACGTCGTGATGTACACGACGAACCCCGACGTGGACCCGCAGTCGCAGGTGGAGGGCTACTTCGCCTCGTGGAAGATGCCGACGGCGCAGAACGCCGGCGACGGCTTCAACTACGCACGCTATGCGAGCCCGCAGCTGGACGCGGACGTGAAGAAGGCCGCTTCGTCGGCGGATCTTGGGGTCCGGCGCGCGGCCTACTGCGACGCGATGCATCAGATCGTCGCGGACCGGCCGCACGTCTACCTCTACAGCCGCAGCACGATCAGCGCGTACCGCGACCGGCTGCAGGGCTGGGTCACGAACGTCTGGGAAAACCTCGCCTGGAACGCGCAGGCCTGGTCGGTGGCGCGATAGGGCCGCGTCCGGCGCCGATTGCATGATCCGCTACCTGGCCCGGCGCCTGCTGCAGGCGGTGCCGCTGCTGCTCCTCGTGAGCGTCGCGGTGTTCTTTCTGATCAACATCGTGCCGGGCGGCCCGACCGCCGCCTATGAGAACAACCCGCGGCTCTCGTCCGAGGATATCGCGCGGATCGAGGCGGAGCTCGGCCTCAACCAGCCGATTCACGTCCGCTACCTGCGGTGGCTGGGGGCCGTCGCCCACGGCGACTGGGGCTATTCCCTCGTCACCAAGCGGCCGGTGCTGGTGGAGATCGGCGAGCGGTTTCCCAACACGCTGTACCTGATCGGCATCCAGTACCTGGTCACGCTGGCGATCGCGATCCCGGCCGGCACGCTGTCGGCGGTGCGGCAGTACTCGGTGTTCGACCACGCGACCACGACGGTCGCGTTCATGGGCCAGTCGATCCCGATCTTCTGGTTCGGGCTGATCCTGATCATCGCGTTCCACGTCACCCTCCGCAACCCGCTGAGCGGGCTGCCGCTCCTGCCGGCGGGCGGCATGTACACGATCGGCGAGCCGTTTTCGCTCGGCGATCGGATCCAGCACCTCATCCTGCCGGTCGCGATGCTGACGCTCGCCAACTGCGCGGCGATCGTCCGGTACGTGCGCGCCAGCATGATCGAGGTGCTGCACGCGGACTACATCCGGACCGCGCGCTCGAAGGGGGCGAGCGGCCGGCGCGTGGTCTGGGGCCACGCGCTGAAGAACGCGGCGCTGCCCGTCGTCACCATTATCGCGCTCGATCTGCCGGTCTTGTTCGGCGGGGCGCTGTTCACCGAGACGATCTTCAGCTGGCCGGGGATGGGCCGGCTGTTCTACGATTCCGCGCTGCGGTTCGACTACGCGCTCTTGATGAGCATCGTGATGATCACGGCGATGCTCATCGTGCTCTCGAACCTGGCCGCGGACGTCGGCTACGCCTACCTCGATCCCCGGATCAGGTACGGCTGATGAGCCGGCCGTGCCGACGGACCCGCCGCCGGCCACCATGAAATCAAATCCGGCCGTCGCGCTGGACCCGGCAGCGGCACGGACCGGCGGGGCGGGGGACCGGCGCCGCCACCGCACCGCGGCGCGCCTGGCATGGGACAGCTTCCGGCGACACCGGATGGCGCTCGCGGGGCTCGCGATCCTCGCCGTCTTTGCGCTCGCGTCGGCGGCGCCGCGCCTGGCCTCGCCGTATGACCCGCAGTCCTCCGACCTGGATCACCGGCTGGCGGCGCCCACCTGGGCGCACCCGATGGGCACGGACGACCTCGGCCGGGACCTGCTCACCCGCGTCCTGTACGGCGGCCGGGTCTCGCTGACGATCGGCGTGGCGGCGATGGCGCTCGCGGTCACGCTGGGGACCGCGGTCGGGGCGTTCGCCGGATTTTACCGCGGGTGGGTCGACAACGTGCTGATGCGGTTCACCGACCTCGTGCTGTCGTTCCCGCAGCTGTTCGTGCTGATCGTGCTCGCGCTGGTGCTGCGCAATCTGGCGCTCCCGATGCTGCGCGGCGGCGCGGGCAGCGTGCTGCCGATCGTGCTCGTGATCGCGGTCACCTCGTGGATGCCGGTGGCGCGGCTCGTGCGCGCCACCTTTCTGTCGCTGCGCGAGGCGACCTTCGTGGAGGCGGCGCGCGGGCTGGGGGTCCGGAACGCCCGGATCATCGCGCGCCACGTGCTGCCGAACAGCCTCGGCCCGATCATCGTCGCGGCGACGCTGCGGGTGGCGAGCTCCATCATCACGGAGTCGGGGTTGAGCTTTCTCGGGTTCGGAGTGCAGCCGCCGACGCCGACGTGGGGCAACATGCTGAACGCCGCGCAGGACCAGATGACGAGCGCCCCGTGGACGGCGATCTATCCGGGGCTCATGATCTTCCTGACGGTGATCGCCATCAACTACGTCGGGGACGGCCTGCGGGACGCCGTGGACCCGTACCACATCAAGTAGGCGTCGACCCGCCGCCGAGCGAGGTGCCACGCCCATGCCGCGGATTCTCGTCGCGGAGTGGATGCAGGAGATGGACGCGGCGCGACACGTGGAGTTGAGGTCGCGAAGCCGCGCGGGCTAGCGCCTCGCGGCCGCGCCTTCCCGCAGGCACGCCTCGAGCGCGTCCACCACCCGGCGCATCAGCTCGGGATGCGCCTGCGTGCCGAGGTGCCCGATCCGGATGACCTTGCCGGCCAGCTGCTCGAGGCCGCCGGCGATCGCAAGGCCGCGCGTGCGCATGTTGCGGATCAGCACGTTCGCGTCGACGCCCTCGGGCGGGTAGGCGACGGTCACCGTCGGCGAGGCCCACCGCGCGTCGACGAACAGCCGGAAGCCGATGCGCTCGAGCCCCTCGCGGAGCGCCGCCTGGGCGCGGCGGTGCCGTTCGAACCGCGTCTCGAGCCCTTCGTCGAGAATGAGCTGCAGGGCCCGGTCGAGCGCCAGGATCAGGTTGCTCGGGATGGTTACCGGATATGGATGGTGCGCGCCCCACTCGCGTTCAAAGCGGCGCCACGTGCGGAGGTTCAGATACCATCCGTGCGAGGCGGGCTGCCGGTCGATGACCTCCCAGCCGGCCTTGGTGATCGCGACCGGCGCGAGCCCGGGCGGGGTCTCGAGACACTTCTGCGACGCGGTGGACACCGCGGCGAGTCCCCAGGCGTCGGTCTCGACCGGGGCCCCGCCGAGCGATGATACCGCGTCCACCGCGACCGCCGTGCCTTCCGGCCGGACGGCCGAGGCGATCTCGCGCACCGGGTTGAGCACGCCGGTCGACGTATCGCTGTGGACAAGGGCGAGCAGGGGCAGTTTGTGCGCCCGCACCCACCGGCGCACGTCGTCGGGATCGGCCGGCCGGTCCCACGCCACGTCGAGAACTTCGACGTTCTTGGAGTATGAGCGGGCGATTTCCACCACGCGGTTGCCGAAAAAGCCGTTGGCCACGACGCCGATCCGGCCGTCTGCCCCGGTGAGGCTGCCGACGACGGCATCGATGCCGCCGCTGCCGGAGGCGGGGATCGGATACACCGAACCCGCGGTCACGAACATCCGGCGCAGCCGCGAGACGAACCGTTCGTACACGGGCATCCAATCCTGGCCGTAGTGCTGCTCGACCTGATGCCCCATGACCTCCAGGACCTGGTCCGAGACCGGAATCGGACCGGGGATCAGCAGTTCGACGTGGCGCGCGTCCATCGCGTGGACGACCTCCTTCGGCGGGTCCGGCGAGTGCTTCGTCGAGGTACGGTGGCCGGACGGCGCCCTGATATTCGCCTTCGGGGAGGGGCGGAACCGCTCCTCCGTTTGCTCCGTCGTGAATGCGCGTCTTCCCCGTGTAGCGCTCGGCCGCCGCGCGTGGCATTATCGAACGGGACTGCGGCCGCGACCATGAAATTACAGCGGGGGTGATGCCGATGGAGATCGACATGCCGCGCGTGTTCGAGTACCTCACCGCCGCCCGCGGACGCCTGCTGGGCTGGGTGCGGAACCTCGAAGCCGAGCGGTCCGGCGCCTACGCGCAGCCCTTCCCGTTCGGCCTCGGCTCGATCCGCTCGACGCTGCTCCACATGGCGGCCGCGGAGTGGGCGTACGTGGAGCGCCTCGCCGGCCGTGACTTCCCGCTCACCGAGGGTCCGTTTACCCCCGAACGCCTGCCGGAGTTCGAGCCGTTTGCGCGCGCATGGGACGCGCAGGCCGTCCGGACCGCGGCGGCGATCCGGGCGCTCGGCGATCCCGCGCGGCCGGTCGAGTTCATCTCGCGCGCGGGGCCGGCGCCCGTGCGCGCCCGCACGACGGCCGGAGAGACCGCGCTGCACATGGTGCTGCATGAGGTGCACCACCGCGCGCAGGTGATGGCGATGCTGCGCCAATGCGGCGTCCGCGCGGAGAACCTGGATTACTCGTTCCTCGCGTTCGTCCGCACGCCGCTCGGGCGATAGAAACGACAGTACCGGTGGAGGTGGAGTGTGGAGCGCCGCAACTATTCGTCGGGCACGCCGTGGGAGCCGATCGTCGGGTATTCGCGGGCCGTGCGGGTCGGGCGGTCGGTGCACGTGGCCGGCACGACGGCGACGGACGCCGGCGGGAAGATCGTCGGGGCCGGGGACGCGCACGCGCAGACCGTGCAGGTGCTGAAGAATATCGGCGCGGCACTGCGCGGCCTCGATTGCCGTCTCGAGGACGTGGTCCGGACG
>DASYXS010000080.1:0-3168 GCA_035934535.1 bacterium | reverse complement strand
CGATCCCCGGCACCGCCCCGATCAGCGGCACCCCATCGGCGCTTTCCGCTTCCAGCCCGCACCACGCCTCCCGGATCCGGCAGGTCCTTAGCGGCGCGAACACCTCCGTCGCGATGCGCCAGCTGCCTTGCACGCTGGCGTCGCGCACCGTGCAGGTCATCCGCGCGGCATCGACGTCCGACGGCCAGCCTCCGCCGATGAAGTAGGCGCCGGTCGGCAGCTGCTTGAGCGAGAGCGCCCGACCGCTTGCCGTGATCGTGGGGGCGAGGACCGGCGGCGCCGGCTCGGTCAGGATCATCTGCGGGCCGCGCGGCACGATCGGAACGTCCACCCCGGCCTGCCGTAGGAGACCGGCGCTCCAGGCGCCCGCCGCGACGACGGCGGCGCCCGCGCTGAGCGTCTCGCCGCCCGCGACGGCTCCGCGCACGCGACTCCCTTCCACCAGCAAATTCGCCGGTTCACCCGTCCGGTAGGCCGCGCCGCGCGCCGCCGCGGCCGCGGCGAACGCGCGCGTCGTCGCGACGGGATTGGCCTGTCCGTCGCTCGCGCTGAACGCGCCGGCGACGACGGTCTCCGCGATGCCGGGGGCCAGGGTCCGCGCCTCGGCGGCGTCCACGATCCGCACGTCTAGTCCAGCCTCGCGTTCGCGCGCGACGCGTTCTTCGAGCGCCCGCCGGTCGTCGTCCGTCTCGACGAGGTGCAGGTGGCCGTCCTGCCGGAACTCGATGTCGGCGCCCAGTTCCCCGGCGAGACCGGGCCAGCGGCGCGCGGCCGCCTTGGTCAACGCCCACCCCCGCGGATCGCGCCGCTGCTGCCGGATCCCCCCGGCGCTGGCCCACGACGCGCTCGGCGAGGTCGCCGGCTCCGCCTGATCGAGGACCACGACCCGCGCGTCCGCCGGAGGGCGAGATGGTACGCGATCGACGAACCGATCACGCCGCCCCCGATAATCAGCACGTCCGTGCGGCTCGTAGCCATCGGGTTACCGGGCGGTCGTCCGCAGCCGCTCCCAGATCCGGTCGACCTGCGCGTCCACGTCGTCGAGGTTCAGCTCCACCGGACGCCGATCCCGAACGAGCCACCGGCCGTCGACCCAGACGTGGCGCACGTCGAGTCCTTTGGCCGAGTAGACCAGCGTGGCCGCGATGTCGTGCCACGGCCGGAGGTGCGGGCTCCGCATGTCGAGCGCGATGACGTCCGCGCGCTTGCCAGCTTCCAGGCTGCCGGTGTGCGCGTCGAGGCCGAGCGCGCGCGCGGCCTCGATCGTCGCCATCCGCAAGAGCGCCGCGGAGGGCAGCACCGACGGATCGCCGGCGGCCACCTTGTTGAGCACGCCCGCGCATTTCATCTCGTCGAACAGGTCCATGCCGTTGTTGGTCACCGCCCAGTCGGTGCCGAGCGCGACGCGGGCACCGGCGCGGACGAGCGCCGGGATCGGCGCGAGGCGCCCCTCGATCCGCGCCGCGCTGACCGGGCAGTGGCTCACCCACGTCCCGCTGTCCGCCAAGAGGCGGATCTCGTCCTCGTCGATATAGATGCAGTGCGCCGCGACGACGTCGGGCCCGAGCAGGCCCGTCGCCGCGAGGCAGTGCACGCCGCCCCGGTGTCCGCGGGTCCGCAGCGCCGCGAGCTCGGCCTGCGCCTGCGAACAGTGGATGAACACGCGGGCCCCGGTCTCCGCCGCCGTCCGCCGGATCCGGCGCTGGAGGTCGTCGGAGCAGGTGTCGGGCGCGTGCGGGCCGATCCCGCAGTGGATCCGCGCGTCCGCGGCCGTGCCCCACCGGTCGATCAGCGCCATCGCCCGGTCCCACTCCAGCGGCGCCGTGATGTCGCGCAGGGTGTGGCAGACGACCGCGCGCATCCCGAGGCGGTCGAACGCCTCCGCGATCACGGCCATGTGGGAGAAGCGGTCCGCGGCGCAGGTGATGCCGTTCATGAGCATGTCGAACCCGCCGAGCATCGTGCCCCAGTAGTAGTCGTCCGGCACGGCGCCGTCCATATACGGCGGCGCGTAGGCCGAGGCGAACCACGCCTCCCGGGTGCGGTCCTCGCCGAGCCCGCGAAAGAGCGCGAAGCCGGCGTGCGTGTGCGTGTTGATCAGGCCCGGCATAATGAGATGATCCCGGCAGTCGACGACCGTATCCCCGGGCCGTACCGGTGCGGCGGCGTCGTCACGGCCGACGTGTACGATGTGCGCGCCGTCGATGACGACCGTGCCGGGCGAGAGGATCTCCTCCCGCGGGTTCATCGTCACGACGGTGCCGCCCCTCAAGATCTGCCGCACGGCGACCTCCACCTCCGATATGGAGAGGACTCTGTTCGCAAACCGCAGAACGCCAAATCACAATGGCCGTCACGATGGATGCGCCGGCGATCGAGCTCGGCGAGGTCGGCATGTCGTTCGCGCTTCCCGACGGCGTCCTCGAAGTACTTCGCGGCATCACGCTCACGGTCCGGCAGGGAGAGTTCGTCTCGCTCCTCGGCCCGTCCGGCTGCGGCAAGTCGACCCTGCTGCGCGTCATCGCGGATATCCTCCCGCCGACGCGGGGACAGGCGGCGGTGCTCGGCGCCTCGCCCGCGGACGCGCGCCGGAACCGGGCGCTCGGCATGGTCTTCCAGCAGCCGGTGCTGCTGCCGTGGCTCAGCGCCGAAGAGAACGTGGCCCTGCCGCTGCGCATCGGCAACTGGGGGGCGCGGCACACCGCGTCGGCCTCGCCGGACGCATTGTTGAAACTCGTCGGCCTCGACGGCTTCAACCGGGCGCGCCCCGGACAGCTCTCCGGCGGGATGCAGCAGCGCGTCGCCATCGCCCGCGCGCTCGTCAGCGATCCGCAGGTGCTGCTGATGGACGAGCCCTTCGGGGCGCTCGACGCGATCACGCGGGACCGGCTCAACGAGGAACTGCTGCGGATCTGGACCGAGGTGCGCCGGACGGTCGTATTTGTCACCCACAGCATCGCGGAAGCGGTCTACCTCTCGATGCGCGTGGTGGTGATGTCGCCGCGCCCGGCGCGCATCCGGCGGATCGTGGAGATCGGTCTGCCGTACCCGCGCCACCCGAAGATGAAGGACACGCCCGAGTTTACCCGGTATTCCGCCGAGCTTCGCGCGGCGCTGGAGGACGCGTCGTGAAGGCCGCCGGGCCCGCCGTGGCTCCGGTGGTGGGGG
>DASYXS010000069.1:0-20846 GCA_035934535.1 bacterium | reverse complement strand
GGCCGGGGAGCTGAGCTCGCCGCTGCTCGCGAACGGCCGGGTGCCTGCGAGGGACCGGCGCTTCCGTTAAACCGGCGACGGCAGGTCCTCGTCGCGAAGGCCGACGCTTCGCGCGCATTCGGCGATCGTCCGCCAGGTGTCGTCCGCGACCTCGAAACCGGCCGAGCGCTCGCGGCGCGATTCGACTTCCGGCTGGCCCGGGGTCCGCACCCGGTCCACGCCGGCGGCGGGCGGAATCCCCCGGATGCGGTCCATAATCCGGCGGGCCTGCGACTTCGCGTCGGCCGCGGGACGCATCGTCCCGGGATCGATCGCCATGAACAGCGCACCGGAATTGCGGTGAACGGGTTCTTTGCCGGGTGCGTCGTGGATCGCGTCCGCGCCCGTCAGCGCCTGGCCGAGCAGCTCCGCCGCAACCGACAGGCCGAAGCCTTTGTGCGCCGCGGCGGGCAGCAGCGCCCCGCCGGCATAGTAGTCCTCCACGTCCGTCGTCGGCCTGCCGTCCTTGTCCACGATGCAGCCGGGCGGCAGGGGCAGGTGCTTGGCGCGGGCCACCATGATCTTGCCCGCCGCCACCGCGGTGGTCGCGAAATCCATGACAAACGGATGCTCCCCTTCCACGGGAAAGCCGACGGCGATCGGGTTCGTCCCGAGCGTCGGACGGCTGCCGCCGTGCGGCACCGCCGCGCGCTGGCCGAGCCCCCCGACCCAGACAAACCCGACGCAGCCCTGATCGGCCGCACGCTCCATGTACTCCCCCATCCGGCCGAAGTGATTGCACCGCACGACGCCCACGGCGCCGACCCCGAACTCCCGCGCGCGCCGTACGGCGTCGTCCATCGCCATGCGGCCGGCGAGCTGTCCGAACCCCCACTCGCCGCTCACCATGCCGACCGCCTGCCGTGCTTCGATCAGCTTGGGCCGCACCGCGGGCCGCACCAGGCCGTCGCGGATCCGCTGCGCATACTGGGGGATCCGCAGCACGCCGTGAGAATCGTGCCCGGTCAAGTTGGCGTCCACGAGCGACGCCGCGACCACGCGGGCGATGTCATCCGGGGCGCCGAGGGCGGCGAAGATCTTGGTCCCGAGCGTCGTCAGAGCGTCGGGCCGGAACCGAACGGCCATGCTTGCGATCACCTCTCTCGTCGAAACCGCGTCACCGATTGTAACATGTTCGAAACGGGGGAAGGAAACGTGGCGCGTAGCTGCCAAGACCGCACCACTTCTGCAAATGGAGGCCGTGATGCCGCCACATCGAGTTTGGGTTCCTCTGATCGCCGCCGCCGCGATCGCCGCCGCCGCGACGGGCGCCGCCGCCCAGTCCGCGACGACGGTCGAGGGCACGATCGCGGCCGCCACGCCGACGTCCGCGACCATCGAGACGAAGACCGGCAGCACCACGGTCATGTTGACCAACAAGACGCGGGTCATCCGGCAGGTGCCGGCCACGCTCGCCGACGTGAAGGTCGGGACGTTCCTCGCGATCACCGCGAGCAAGGCCGCCGGCGGCACGCTGACGGCTGTTTCGATGACCATCCTCGATGCGCTGCCGAACGTGCGTAAGGGCCAGTGGCCGATGGAGTCCGGCAATGTCATGACGAACATGAACGTGACGAGCATCGTGGGCGGCAAGTCGGGCCGCACGCTCAAGCTGACCTACCAGGACCAAAGCACCTCGATCATCGTGCCCGATAACACACCGATCCGCCGCATCATGCCGGGCACCGTCGGCGATCTGAAGACAGGCGCGCACGTCAGGGTGCACGGCGAGGCAGACCCGTACGGCGTCATCACCGCGTCGTACGTCTCGATCGAGTAGGTAAACCTGCCGGGAGCGGCGGCCGGCGCTCTCCGCTTGTCACCTCGCGGAACCCGTCACGGCCGCGCGGACCGCTCCGGCCAGAGGGCTCAGCTGAAGCCAGCGCGGAAAAGCTTCAACCCCAATCTCCTTGATGACAAGCCAGCGAATCTGTCTGGCGTGCGATCTCCAGGAACGAGAGCAAACGCTCAATGTTCGGGGGCCGAAGTCAATAACCACGAGCTTCCCTTCTGCCTCTTTACCGCGTGGAAGCACTCCTCGAAAACCTGGTCCTCTGTTGTCGTCAGAGGCCGTTCACGCTGATGTCTCTGCCTCCAGGGTCTTCACACAACGTCGCATCTTTGTATACAGCTCAGGGCCAAACGCCATCATGTTGTGTTCGTTGATCGCGTGCTCAGCACAGAGTTGGATGACCTCTTCCAGGCTTGACCCCCGGGCCTGAAAGTCGCAATCAACACCGGCGTCACGGCAATTGATGAGATACACTTTCGCCATATCGATCCTCCCCAGGGCAGACTCACCCACGTTCGATTCATCCAAACTACGTCGGCGAACGCCCGAACCAGCGCTGGAGCCGGCTCGAGCCGAACAGGGCCTTTTCGGCAGCCAGCGCCGCAGATGGCTCCTGGAAGGTCCCCGTGGGTTTGGGGCCGCTCAGAAAGTCCACGTCAACGCGCCCGACCAGGCCGTGCCCGAACTCGACATAGCAAGAGCCCATCCCCGTGTACGGCGCGGGTGACGACCCGCCGCGGAGTTGCGCGATGAGCGCGGCGGCCACCACGCGCGCGGCCCCTTCGGCGAAGACCCCGGCCTTGGGGGCGCCCACGCTCGTCACGTCGCCCACCGCGTACACCCCGGGAAAGCGCGTCTCCAGCGTTTTCGGATTCACCGGCACCCAGCCGCCGACCGCAAGCCCGGACGCCTCGACCACCGCCGGCACTCGGTGCACCGGCACGCCGAGGAACAGGTCGTACGGCAGCTCGGTCCCGTCGCTCAGCACCGCCACCGTCCGGCCCGGGTCGAGGGCGCGCACCTGCCGGTTGGGGACGAACCGAATGCCGCGTTCCGCGAAGGCGGCGAGGATCGCCTCCGAGCTTGTGGACGACGGGGGAATGGGCGTGCCGAAGGGCATCACCACCGAAATTTCGGTGGCCGTGCGCCGCCCGCGAGCGGTGAGGTAGTCGTGCAGCAGGAGCGCGGCCTCGCTGGGGGCCGGGGGGCACTTGAAGGGCGCCGATGTCACGCCGACGATGGCCGCGCCCCGCTCGAACCGGGGGAGCACATCGCGCAGCGCCTCGGCGCCCCCGACCGAGTAGAATTCGTTGCCGCCCTCCGCGAGCCCTGGGGTGGCCGCCGGGTCCACGTCGGCGCCGAGCGCTACCACTAAGACGTCCGCATCGAACGTCCCGCCGTCGGTCTTCACACGCCGGCCGACCGGGTCGATGGATCGCACCGTGGACTGGAGGAACCGCACCCCCGGCTTGACGATATCGCGGTACGCATGACGTGCCTCCGCCGGCATCAACCGCCCGAACATCACGTCGAACTTCGAAAAGCCGAAGGTGAACGCGGCACCCTTGTCGATGAGCACGAGGTCGATCGCGTCGCCGAACGCGTCTGAAAGCATCGTCGTCAGCTCGAGCCCGCCAAAGCCGGCACCCAGCACGACCACGCGGCGACGCATGGTTCCGGGGTTTTCACTTTGGCCGGACAAGATGGGCTGCATGCTGCACCCCCGAGCGCCGCCTGCGCCAGAATTTTCGTCTTAATCGCCTTACGCTTGCGGCTGCGGCACCATGCGGAGGTAGGGTTTCAGCGCCTTCCAGCCCTGCGGGTACACTTTGCGCGCCTCGTCGTCGGAGACGGTGGGCAGGATGATCACGTCCTCGCCCCGCTTCCAGTTCACGGGGGTCGACACCTTGTGCTTCGCCGTCAGCTGCAGTGAGTCGAGCACGCGTAAGACCTCATCGAAGTTGCGCCCGGTGCTCATGGGATAGACGATAATCAGCTTGACCTTCTTGTCCGGCCCGATGACAAAGACGTTACGGACGGTCTGGTTGTCCGCGGGCGTGCGTCCCTCCGAGGTCCCCGCCGTGCTGGCGGGAAGCATGCCGTACAGCTTCGAGACTTTCAGATCCGTGTCGCCGATCATCGGATAGTTCGGCGCAGCGCCCTGCGTCTCTTTGATATCGTTGGCCCACTTGGCATGGTTCTCGACCGGGTCGACGCTGAGCCCAATGATCTTGGTGTTGCGCCGATCGAATTCGGGCTTGAGCTTCGCCATGTATCCGAGTTCGGTGGTGCAGACCGGCGTGAAATCCTTGGGATGGGAAAACAACACGGCCCAGGCATCCCCGATCCACGTGTGAAAGCTGATGCGGCCTTCGGTGGTGTCCGCGTCAAAATTCGGTGCGGTGTCGCCCAACTGGAGAGTCATCATTTGCCTCCTCGCGTGGCAGCTATTTTTTTCTTCGACTCGTATATGAGCTCAAACGCGCCTTTAGTTCACGCACACCCACGGTGCCCATGGCCACCCTCCGTCGCTCCATGTGACTACACTCTAACATGTCATGACTACAATTCGGAGGCGGCCGCCACTCTACGATCCGGGCGCGGTACGCCGCGGTTTGCTGTGTGGGAACGCGATGAGCGATTGATCGAAGGACGGTCTGTGCTGGTAGGCGAGAGTCCGGTGAGAGGCTGTTCGGAAGTCCCGAGTCGGCCCGAGACGGGCCCTCGCCTACCGAGATATGGGGCGGTCTATTCGATGAAGTCCTTGAGCCGTTTGCTCCGGCTCGGATGCCTGAGCTTGCGCAGCGCCTTCGCCTCGATCTGACGGATCCGCTCCCGCGTCACGCCGAATTCGCGGCCCACTTCCTCCAGCGTGCGCGGGCGCCCGTCGTCCAGCCCGAAGCGCAGCTTGAGCACCTTGCGCTCGCGGGGCGTGAGCGTGTCCAGCACGCCCTCCAGCTGCTCCTTGAGCATGGTGAACGACGCGGCCTCGGCCGGGGCCAGGGCGTCCTGGTCCTCGATGAAGTCGCCGAGGTGGCTGTCCTCTTCCTCGCCGATCGGCGTCTCGAGCGAGATCGGCTCCTGCGCGATTTTGATGATCTCCCGCACCCGCTCGGTCGGCATCTTCATGACGTGACCGATCTCTTCCGGGGTCGGCTCGCGGCCGTATTCCTGCAAGAGCTGCCGGGAGATGCGGATCAGCTTGTTGATCGTCTCGACCATGTGGACCGGAATGCGGATCGTCCGCGCCTGGTCCGCGAGCGCGCGCGTGATCGCCTGCCGGATCCACCACGTCGCGTACGTGCTGAACTTGTAGCCCTTGCGCCAGTCGAACTTCTCCACGGCGCGGATCAGGCCGAGGTTGCCTTCCTGGATGAGGTCGAGGAAGAGCATGCCGCGGCCCACATACTTTTTCGCGATGCTGACGACCAGCCGGAGGTTCGCCTCGATCAGGCGGCGCTTCGCGTCCTCGTCGCCGCGCTCCATCCGCTTGGCCAGCTTGACCTCGTCCGCGGACGAGAGCAGCGGCACCTTGCCGATTTCCTTGAGGTACATCCGGACGGGGTCGTCGATGCTGACCCCTTCGAGCGGCTCGAGCTCGACCGGCTCCGCCTCTTCTTCCTCCTTCTCTTTCTCCGCCTCCTTGGGATCGTCGACGACCTTGATGTCCAGATCGCCGAGCATCCCGTAGATGCGGTCGTATTCGTCCAGGGTGTGCTCGACCTGCGGCACGGCCTCCTGGATCTCCTCGTACGTCACGTAGCCGCGGCGGCGGCCCTGCTCGACGAGCTGGCGCATTTCGGCCGGCAGCGTGGCCAGGGCCTTTTCGGCCTCCAGCCGGCGCTTCGTCGTAGCGGCCTCCGATTCGGCGGTGACGTGTGCGCGACGCGGTTTAGACACTGACCTTCAACTCCCTGATGCGTTCCTTTTCCTTGCGTGCTTCAAGCAGCTCCGCCGCCAGTTCGTCCCGGCGGTGGTCGTCCCGGCCGCGCACCGCCTCCGCGTGCGCCGCCGTCAGGCGGTCGATCCGTTCCCCAACTTCAACAAGCCGCATGGTCCGGAGGCACCCCTCCGCGACGCGGCGCGCATCCCCGCGCACCGGCGGCTCCTCGATCAAAAACCGGCTCAACAGCGAGATGGCGCGGTCATCCTGCAGCCGTTCGCGAAGCCGGCCGGGTTCGATACCCTGCGCCTCCGGATCGAGGAGCGCCTGCGCAAGCAGGTGGTGAACCGGCTCGCGGAACGCGTCCGCGTCAAGCAGATCGCGGACACCCGCCCGCACCGACGCGTCGGCCACCAGGAGATGGAGAAGCAGCGCCTCCGCTCCGACCCGGCCATCCGACTCCGGAGCCCTCCGGGGTGTGCCCGCCGGCCGTCTCGTGTCGTCACGATCCTTCGCGAGACGGCGGAACTGTCCTCTGATGGCGTCTTCGCGAACGCCCAGGCGCTCCGCCAGCAGCCGGACGTACTCGGACTGCCGGACCGGATTCGGTGCTATAATGATTAACTGACTCATTTCGTCAACAATTCCTACTTTTCCTTCCACCGTTCTACCGTCGTGCCGGGCCGACGCCATCGCAAACCGGTAGTCGAACACCGATTGCGCCCCGTCCAAGAGCGCCCGGAAGGCCTCAACACCCTTTTCCCGCATGAACTCGTCCGGATCGGCTCCGCCGGGGAGGACGGCGACCCGCACCGGGAGCTCCGCCTGCTCGAAGACCCCGAGGCCCCGCTCCGCGGCGTCCATGCCCGAGGCGTCGGCGTCGTAGACGAGGACGGCGCGGCCCGCGAAACGCTTCAACAGCAGGACCTGATCCGGCGTCAGCGCCGTGCCCAACGAGGCGACCGCGTTCGTGACGCCGAACTGGTGGCACGCCAGCGCGTCCATGTACCCTTCTACCACTACGGCCTCGCCGCTCTCCCGGATCGCCGCGCGGGCGGTGTCGAGCGCGTAGAGCGTGCGCCCCTTCGCAAACAGCGCGGTCTCGCGCGTGTTCAAGTACTTCGGCGTCGCGTCGTCGAGCGCGCGGCCGCCGAAGGCGACCGGCCGGCCCTGCAGATCGTGGATCGGGAAGATCAACCGTTGACGGAGCGCATCGTAATGGCCGTCCCCGCCCGCGCGCGCGATCGCGAGGCCCGCCTGCTCGAGGGCCGCGCCGTCGAAGCCTCGGGCCCGCAGGGCCCGAAGAAGTCCGTCCCACCCCGCGGGCGCATACCCGAGCCGGAACGCCTCGGCCGCCGCCGCGTCCACGCCCCGCTCCGCCAGATAGCGCCGCGCGGGCGCGCCCGCCTCGGCCGCCAGCTGCGCGCGATAGTACGCCGCGGCCTCGGCCACCGTGCGGAGCAGGCGTTCCCGCTCGCCGCCCTGCTGTTCCTCCTCGGCCGTCCGCTCGAGCGTGATCCCGGCCCGGCCGGCGAGTTCCGCCAGGGCGTCGGGAAACGGCACGCCGCCCGTGCGCATCACGAAATCGAACACGTCCCCGCCGGCGTGGCACCCGAAGCAGTAAAAGAACCCGAGTTCGGGGTTCACGGTGAACGACGGTGTTTTCTCGGAGTGAAACGGACAGAGACCCGTGTACCGCCGGCCCGACCGCTTGAGCGTGACGTGCACGGACACGACGTCGAGAATGTTGATGCGCCGGCGGATCTCGTCTGTGACCTCTTTCGACCGTCCGGCCATCTCACACACCCGCGAAAAGGGCCCTATCGGTGGAGCAGATAAGGCCGCGCCCGCCACGCTGGAATTGTCTTCTTCATAATTCTCCGCCCCGCAGAGGCGGTCCTCTCATCCATACCGAACAGTAGCAGTCCAATGCGCGCCGCCGTGCTCTCCGAGGTACACGCTCCGCTCGTGATCGAGGACATCCCGGCGCCCCGTCCCCGCGCCGGCGAGGTCCTGGTGCGCGTCGCGGCGTGCGGCGTCTGCCACACCGACCTCCACGTCATCAAGGACGAAGTGAAGTTCCCGACGCCCGCGGTGCTGGGGCACGAGATCTCCGGCACCGTGGCCGCGGTGGGGACGGACACCGGGCCGGTCGGCGCCGTCCGCCTCAAGGAAGGTGTGCCGGTGGTCTGCAGCTTCATCATGCCGTGCGGAACGTGCGCCTGGTGCGCGGCGGGGCGCGACGACCTGTGCGAGACGTTCTTCGCGATGAACCGCCTCCGCGGGACGCTCTACGACGGGACGAGCCGCCTCGCGCGCGCGGACGGCTCGCCGCTCGCCATGTACAGCATGGGGGGACTCGCCGAGTACGCGGTCGTGCCGGCGACCGACGTGTTTCCGCTGCCGGAGACGCTGCCGCTCGCCGATTCGTGCATCATCGGCTGCGCGCTCATGACGGCCTACGGCGCCGTGCGCCACCAGGCGGCCCTGCTGCCGGGCGAGACGGCGGCCGTCGTCGCGACCGGCGGCGTCGGCTCGAACATCATCCAGCTGGCCGCGGCCTTCGGCGCGTCCGCGATCATCGCGGTCGACGTGCGGGACGACAAATTGGAGGCCGCGCGCACGGTGGGCGCCACCCACACGGTCAACGCGGCGCGCGTGGACGCCTCCGCCGCGATCCTCGAATACACCGAGGGACGCGGCGTGGACGTCGCCTTCGAGGCGCTCGGCCGGCCGGAGACCGTGGTCCAGGCGTTCGGCGCGGTGCGCGACGGCGGACGCGTGGTAATCGTCGGGATCGCGCCCGGCACGACGGCGGCGCCGATCGAGATCACCCGGCTCGTGCGGCGGGGGATCCGTCTCATCGGCTCGTACGGCGGCCGGGTTCGCACTGACGTCCCGGCATTGCTTCGGATGGCGGAGCGGGGCGTCATCGATCCCGCCAGAACGATCTCACGGCGTTACCCCCTCGCGGAGGCGCCCCACGCCTATGACGCCCTGAACCGGGGCGAGATCGTCGGCCGGGCAATCGTGGAGATGGGTTAGGCGGTCTTGATCTCTCCGAGGTAGGCCTGCCGGATCATCTCGTTCTCGCGCAGGCTCTTCGCGGTGCCCGACAGGACGACCTGGCCGGTCTGCAGGACGTAGCCGCGGTGCGCGATGCTGAGCGCCATGTTCGCGTTCTGCTCGACGACGAAGATCGACGTCCCCTGCCGGTTGATCGTCTGGATGATGTCGAAGACCTGCTCGACAAAGGCCGGCGAGAGCCCCATCGACGGCTCGTCCATGCAGAGCAGCTGCGGCCGGGCCATGAGCGCGCGGCCGATCGCCACCATCTGCTGCTCGCCGCCGGAGAGGGTCCCGGCCAGCTGCGTGCGGCGCTCCTTCACGCGCGGAAAGAGACTGTAGACCCGGTCGAGATCCTCCGCGATGCCGGCCGTATCGGTCCGGGTGAACGCGCCCATCTCGAGATTCTCGAACACCGTCATCCGCGGGAACAGCCGCCGGGCCTCCGGAACGGGGGCGATGCCGCGGCGGACGCGCTCCGCCGTGGAGAGCCGGGAGATCTGCTCGCCTCGGTACACGACCGTCCCGCGCGCAGGCCGCACCAGCCCCAACACGGTCTTCATCGTCGTCGACTTGCCGGAGGCGTTGCCGCCGAGCAGGCACACGATCTCCCCGGCGCCGATCTCATAGTTCACCCGCTTGAGGACGTGGAGCTCCCCGTAGTAGGTGTCGACGTCCTTAAACTCGCGCAGCGGACGTCCGTCCGAGGTAGGCGCGGATGACATCCTCGTTCCGATGGACCTCCTCCGCGGTGCCCTCGGCGATCTTCTCGCCGTAGTCCAGCACGGCGACCTTGTCCGAAATGGTGTTGACGACGTTCAGCTTGTGCTCGATCAACAGCACCGTGAGGCCCATGTCCTTCAGGCTGCGAATTTGGTCGGCCAGCTCGAGCGTCTCCGCGGGGTTCATGCCCGCGGTGGGCTCGTCGAGCAGCAGCAGCGACGGACGCGCCGCGATTGCCCGCGCGATCTCGAGCCGCCGCCGGTTGGCGTACGAGAGGCTGCTCGCGAGGTGGTTCACCCGCGGGGAGAGCCGGTTCCCGAAAATGCGCAACACTTCCATCGCCCACTCGACCGACTCACGCTCCTCGGTGCGGACCGACGCCGGTCGCAGGACCGCGCCGACGGCGTTGGCCCGCGTCCACGCGTGCATCCCGACGAGGACGTTCTCGAGCACCGTCATGTCCGGGAAGAGGCGTAGCGACTGGAACGTGCGGGCGATCCCGCGCTCGACGACCGCGTGCGCCGGAAGCCCGGTGACGTCCTTCCCGCCGAACAGAATGCGGCCGGAGTCCGGCGCATCCAGGCCGGTCACAAGGTTGAAGAACGTGGTCTTGCCGGACCCGTTCGGACCGATCAGGCCAACGATGGAGTGCGGCGGAACGACGAAGTCGACGCTGCGGACCGCGGTGATCCCGCCGAAGCGCTTCGTGAGCCCGCGGGTCTCGAGGAGCGGCGCGTCCTCCGGCACCTTCGCCCGCGCGAGCCGGCTGAGCGAGACCCCGATGCCGCCGCGCGTCGGTGCGGCGGCCTGTTCCTCCATGGACAACGGCGCGGTCGTCCGCGAAGCCGGAATCAGCCCCTGGCGCCGGAAGAGCATCATCGTCACGAGGATGATCCCGAAGATCAACTCGATCGTCTGCGCGAGCTCGACCTGCTGAAGGGACACGATCCCGGTCAGGCGGCCCAGCGCGTGCAGCCACTGGGTCAGATCCTGGAGGAACCACGACTGCAGCAGCTGCAGCAGCAGCGCGCCCACCACGACCCCCGGCACGCTGCCCATGCCGCCGAGCACGATCATGACGAGGATCATCACCGACACCGGGAACTGGAACATGTCCGGCGTCGCGGTCTGCAGCTTGGCGATGTACAACGTGCCGGTCATGCCGCCGAACCCCGCGCCGGTCGCGAACGCCAGCAGCTTGAGGCGCGTCCGGTTGACGCCCATTGCCCCGGCGGCGACCTCGTCCTCCCGAATCGCCATCCAGGCGCGGCCGACACGGGACGCCTTGAGGCGGTAACTCACGAACATGAGGAGCACGATCATCGCGATCGCAACGTAGTAAAAGGGGGTCGCGTTGACGCCGAAGTTGTACCCGAACGCCGTCGGCGCGAGCACCCCGTTCAGCCCCATCGCGCCGTTGGTCAGCTTCTGCTCGTTGCGGACGACGATCGGCACGATCTCGCCGAACCCCAGCGTCACGATCGCGAGGTAGTCTCCCTTCAACCGGAGCGTCGGGGCGCCGAACAGCAGGCCGAAGAATGCGGCCACGATCGCCGCCCCCGGCAGCATGTACCAGAAGGAGAATTGGAACTGCACGATGTCCGGCACGCCCTCGATGTGGAACCGGCTCACGAGGCCGAGCCACTGCAGCGGCTGCCAGGCCGCGCTCCACAGCGGGTGCAGCTGGCCCGACGCGAGAATCCCGTAGGTGTACGCGCCGATCGCAAAGAACGCGGCGTAGCCGAGATCGAGCAGCCCGGCGAAGCCGACGACGATGTTGAGACCGAGCGCGAGCGCGGCAAAACAGAGCGCGTTCGTCGCGGCGTCGACATCGCCCCCGTTGGAATGGATCACCGGGAACGCGAGCGCCGCGGCCAGCAGCAGCACGCCGGCGAGACGCGTCCGGACGCCCGCGGGAATCCGCTCGAGCGGGCGAAGCATCGGCGCGGCGATCGCGCGCCACGCCGCCGGCCGCGCCGGAGGCGGCGCGACCTGCGCCTCCGCGTCGATCGCGTGAAGGGACGAGACTTTAGCCGGCGAGACGTCAGCCACGGCAGGGCCTCACGACTTGCTCGGGGTGGAGATCCCGAGCAGACCGGTCGGGCGGAATACCAGCACGAGGATCAGGATCGAGAAAATAATCACGTCGGTCCACCGCACGGCCAGTATCTGACCGCCGACCGACTCGATCAGGCCGATGACCAGGCCGCCGATCATGGCGCCCACGATGTTGCCGATGCCGCCGAGGACCGCCGCGGTGAACGCCCGCAGGCCGGCCGTGTAGCCGATGAGGAAGCTCGTGAAATTGTAGTAGAGTCCGAAGATCAGCCCCGCCGCGCCCGCGAGCGCGGAGCCGATGAAAAACGTGAGCATCACCACCCGGTCGACGTCGATGCCCATCATCCGGGCCGCTTCCGAGTCCTGCGCGGTGGCGCGCATCGCCTTGCCGATCTTGGTGCGGCGCACGAAAAACTGCAGCACGGCCATGAGTATCAGCGCCACGCTCCACAGCAGCACTTCGCGGAGCCGGAGGGTCGCCCCGCCGATCGGCCATCCAAGCACCGGCACGGGGTTCGGATAGTTCATCGTCGAGGCGCCCGTCCGGAGCAGCACGACGTTGAAGAGGATGTAGGAGATGCCGATCGTCGTGATCATCGCGGCCGTCCCCCTGACGTGCCGCATCGGCCGGAGCCCGACGCGTTCGATCACCACGCCGAGGGCACCGCAGAACAGCATCGCCGCCGCGAACGCGAACGCGAGCGTCGCGATGAGCGGCAGCCCGTAGAGCGCCCGCTCCTGCCCTGAGACCCCCACGGCGTGCAGCGCGATCGCCGCGATAAACGACCCGACCATAAAGATGTTGAAGTGGGAGAAATTGATCAGCTCGATGATCCCGTAGACCATCGTGAACCCGAGGGCGAGCAGCGAGTACATCGCCCCGAGGCTCAGGCCGTTGATGACCTGCTGCACGAGTACGTCGTAATGGGTCATTGATCCCCGCCCCGGGAGTAACGGGATCCGCGCACGGCCGGCAACGTGGAGAGCGGGCCGCGCACGCGGCCCGCCCCCGTCACGCTGTCACCGCTGCGCGCCTCAGTTCTGCGGCGCGGGGCCGATGTACTTGTACTGATGCAGAACGTCGTCGTCCGGATACTTCGCGTTGTGGACAATCTGGAAGACGCTGACGATCCTGCTGTTGATGTCCCCGTTCTTATCGAACGAGATCGTGCCCTGCAGCGTTTTCAGGCTGGTGGTCTGGATCGCGGCGCGGATGTTGTGCCGGTCCGGGGTTTTGCCGGTCGCGGCGACGCGCTTGATCGCATCGAGCACGACGAGCGCTGCATCATAGGACGTAATGGAATAGTCGCTGGGCGCCTTGTTGTACGTCTTCTGGAACTTGTTCACCCAGGCCTGCGCCTCGGGCATCTCGGTCAGGTGCGGGCCCGCGATCGTCGCGTACCAGCCTTCGACCGCCGGGAACCCGCCGCCCTTCAGAATCGTACCGCCGAGCATCCCGTCGCCGCCGCCCTTGGGCATCTTGGGGATCACGTCGTACGCCTGCTTGGTCAGCTTCACGCCGGCCTGTCCGACGCCGCCGTAGTAGAGCGCGTCGGGGTTGAGCCCCTTGATCTTGGTCAGAATGGTCGTGTAGTCGGCTTCCTTCGGGTTGAGCTGGTCGCGGCCGAGGATCTTGATGCCCTTCTCCGCCGCCCGCTTCGAGAACGAGTCCGCGATGCCGACGCCGTACGCGCCGGAGTCATCGAGCACGTAGACGGTCTTCACGTGCAGCGTCTCGGCGTAGTAGTTGGCCATGTTCGGGCCCTGGAACGCGTCCGTAGTCACGGTGCGGAAGTAGACCGCCTTGCCCTTCGGCCGGTACTGAGACGCGAATTTGGGGTCCGTGATGTCCGGGTTCGTCGAGCTGGGAGTGATCGTCGCCATGTCGGCCTCGCTCAGGATCGCCGACATCGCCTTGCCCTCGCCGCTCATCTGCGGGCCGATGTTCGCGACCACGCCCATGTTGGCGACGAGCTTGCGGGTGTTGGTGGCGGCCTGCGCCGGATCGTACTGTCCGGCGGTTGCCGTGCCCGAGTCGAGCACGACGGCCTCGATCTTGTAGCCCGCCACGCCGCCCTTCGCGTTCGCCTCGTCGATCGCAAGCATCGCCCCGTCCTTGATCAGCCCCGCGTCCTCGGCGTCCGCGCCGGTCAACGGCAGCGTAATGCCGACGAAGAGCGTCTTGGACATGGCCGCGTGCGTGCGTGGGAGGCTGCCGAGAGCGGCCATCGAGACCACCAGCACGGCCGCAACGACGAGCCCAAGCACACGATGACGCCAAGTTCCTGCCATAGAGTCCCTCCCCTCCCCTTTGCCGACCATCTGGTGCCGTCGCCGTCGGCGGCGGCCCTCGGCCGAGCCCGGCATGGATTCCCTGTCGCCATGCCTTCTCCTCCGTACGTAGCAACACTGGCTTCACGTTCCATCAATATCTTGCGGGTCGGGCGCACTCGGGGTCCCGTCCGCCGTGAACGGTCCTCCGGGAAGCCGCGAACGTACGTTTGACGGCCGCGAGACGCTCCGGCTATTATAATGGAGGTCGGTATCACAGGACCATTCCCCGCTTTTGGATCACAGGAGGTGGCAATGATCGTTTCTCGCACGCTGGTTCGTGTGCTCTGCCTCGGTGCGATCGCGGCGGCCGCCGCCGCGATCGCCGCAGTTCCTTGCGCGCATGCCGCGGCCGAGGCAACGTTCACCGTTGTCGCCAATCAGGGCGCGGCGAACGGCGGACAGAACTTCAACGGCGTCGCCAAGGGGCGCCTCATCATCACCGTGGCGCCGGGCACTCCGGTCCACGTGAAGTTCGTCAACGACAAGACGGCCGCGCTGCCCCACAGCCTTCAGGTGATCCCGTTGAAGGGCTCCGCGCAGTCGCCGGTTCTTCCCGCCCAGGCCGCTCCCCAGCCCGCGTTCCCCGGCGCCGAAACGCCGAACGCGGGGATTCCGGGCACGGCTCCCGGCAAGACCGTCGACGTGCGGTTCACCGCGTCGAAGGCCGGCCACTATCTCTTCATCTGCGGGTACCCCGGCCACGCGCTGCTCGGCATGTATGGAACCTTCAACGTGACGCCGGGGGCCAAGCCCAGCATGACGGTCGCGAAATGAGGTAAGACAGGAAAGTCCGGGGTCCGGAACGAAGATACTCCAACCTCGGACGACGGATCGATGAATCCCCCCGGAGGGGCAGTGCCAATGGACTCTGGGCCGGCCATGCCGCGCGACGAACGGACCGCGGGGCGGTGGATGGGCGTGCTGATTCTGTTCATCCTCACCGCCGGCGTCGTGTCGTTCATCGTCGCGGCGCACATCTGGTGGCTGCAGCCTCTCGCGTCCAGAGAGGGCGCCGCGTCCGATGAGATGTTCAACGCGATCCTTGCCGCGACCGCGATCGCGTTCATCGCCGTCCACCTCTTCATCGCGATCGCGCTGATCCGGTACGCCGCGCACGGCCGGCGGCCGGCCGCCCACTGGCACGAGCACCTCGGCGCGGAGCTGACCTGGACGCTCGTTCCCGCGGCAGGGCTCGTGATCCTCGCCATCCTCGCGGAGATTGTCTGGGCGCACGTGTACAGCCCGCCGCCGGCGAACGCGCAGGTCGTGGAGGTCACGGCCCGGCAGTTTCTCTGGTACGTGCGGTACCCCGGCCCGGACGGCAAACTCGCGCGCACCGATCCGAAGTTCATCAGCGCCGGCAATCCGCTCGGCCTCGATCCCGCCGATCCCGACAGCAAGACCAACGTGGTCGTCACGAACGAATTCCACGTCGTGAACAACCGGCCGGTCCGCGTCGTGATCCGGTCGCTCGACGTGATCCACAGCTTCTTCCTGCCGAACTTCCGGGTGAAGCAAGACGCGGTGCCGGGACGCACCATGTCCGTGTGGTTCACGCCCGACCGCGCCGGCCCGTACCAGATCGCGTGCGCGCAGCTCTGCGGGGTCGGCCATTACACGATGCGTGGTAACATGGTGGTCGAAACCGACCAGGCCGCATTCGACGCCTGGCTGGCGAAGCAGGGGCAGCACTAGCCCTCCAAGGAGTCGCGCCTGATGGATGCCCTCGCCGTACACGAAGGAGCGGCCGGCCACGAGGCTCACGCCGAGAGCTTCGTTCGCCACTACATCTTCAGTCTCGACCACAAGATGATCGGCAAGCAGTACTACCTGACCACGTTGTTGATGGCGATGGTCGGCGGTGCCTTGGCGATGCTGATGCGGGCCCACCTGGGCTGGCCCCAGAACGGCACCCTCGACCCTGGCCAGTACCTGGCCGCGGCCACGATGCACGGCACGGTGATGATCTTCTTCTTCCTCACGTCGATCCTCACCGGCGCGTTCGGAAACTTCCTGATCCCGCTCATGATCGGCGCCCGGGATATGGCGTTCCCGTTCCTCAACATGATCTCATACTGGACGTTGTTCCCCGGCGTGCTCGTCCTGCTGGCGTCGTTCTTCGTGCCCGGCGGCCCGGCGGGCAACGGCTGGACGTCCTACGCGCCGCTCTCCGCGGTCGCGAAGTTCTCCCCGAGCGGCGGCGCCGGCCAGACGCTGTGGGCCATCTCGATCATGTTCGTGCTGTTCTCCTCGCTGTTCGGTTCGCTCAATTTCCTGACGACGATCATCAACATGCGCGCGCGGGGGCTGGCGATGGGCCGCATCCCGCTCACGCTGTGGGGCATCTTCATCACGGCGATCCTCGCGCTGCTGTCGTTTCCGGTGCTGACCGCCGCGGTCGTGATGCTGATCCTGGACCGGACGGCCGGCACCAGCTTCTTCGTGCCGCCGAATCTCCTGGTCGCGGGGCAGGTGCTCGCGAACAAAAACGGCGACGCCCTCCTCTGGCAGCACATGTTCTGGTTCTTCGGGCATCCGGAGGTCTACATCCTGATCCTCACGCCGATGGGAATCGTCTCCGACGTCATCTCGACGTTCTCGCGCAAGCCGATCTTCGGCTACAAGGCGATGGTCCTGTCGCTGTCGGCGATCGGCTTCCTGAGCTTCCTCGTCTGGGGCCACCACATGTTCGTGAGCGGGATGTCCCCGCTGCTCGGCGCCGCGTTCCTCGGGTCCACGATCGCGATCGCCGTGCCGTCGGCGATCAAGACGTTCAACTGGTGCACGACGCTGTGGCAGGGCCGGATCCACTTCACGTCCGCGATGCTGTTCGCGATCGCGTTCGTGTCGCTGTTCGTCACGGGCGGACTCAGCGGGATCTTCCTCGCGGCCGCGCCGGTCGACATCTACCTGCACGACACGTACTTCGTGATCGCGCACTTCCATTTCGTCATGGCTGCGGCGGCGCTCTTCTCGATCTTTGCCGGCACCTACTACTGGTTCCCGAAGATGTTCGGCCGGATGATGGATGAGCGGCTCGGCAAGATCCACTTCGTGTTCACGTTCCTCGGCATCTACGCGACGTTCTTCCCGATGCACTTCCTCGGGTTCATGGGGAACAGCCGGCGGCTCTACGACACGAGCACGTACCCGTTCCTGAGTCACGCCGGCCCGATCGACGTCTTCATCTCGTTGAGCGCCTTCATGCTGGGCGCGGCGCAGTTCGTGTTCATCTACAACTTCTTCAGGAGCATGCTCCACGGACCCGTCGCGGAGCAGAACCCCTGGCACGCCAACTCGCTGGAGTGGGCGGCGCCGTCGCCGCCTCCGCACGGCAACTGGGGCCCGTCGCTCCCGGTCGTCTACCGGTGGCCGTACGATTACTCGGTGCCCGGGGCCGCGGCCGACTACAGCCCGCAGTGGCAGGCACCGTCGGCCGTCGCGGCGGCCGACGGTGGGCAGTAGGCTGAACGCCGTGACGGCGGACGCGATCAAGACCCGCCCGGCCGGGGGTCCGGGAGGCGGCCGTCCGCCGGAGCCGGCCGGCTTCGGGCGCGGCGGCCGCGGCAGCGACCCGGCCGTACCGGGGCCGGCGGTCGGCACCGCCATGATCGGCATGGCCGCGGCGCTGACCGCGGTCACGATGCTGTTCGTCGCGTTCACGACGGCGTACCTGGCGCGCCGGCAGGAGCCGGGCTGGGGCGCGCTGGTGATCCCGCCGGTCCTCTGGCTCACCACGGCGATGCTGCTCGCCAGCAGCGGCACGCTCGAGTGGGCGCGCCGCCGGATCGCCGCCGGCGACATCGGCGGGCTGCGGCGCGGCCTCACGGCGACCGCCTGGCTCGGCGGTGCGTTTCTCCTCGGACAGCTCGTCGCGTGGCGGTCGCTCGCCGCGCAGGGCGCGTACATCTCGTCGAACCCGCACAGCGGGTTCTTCTACCTACTCACGGGAGCACACGGGACCCATCTGCTCGGCGGTCTCGCCGCGCTCGGCATCATCGTGTGGAAGGCGCACGCCGGGCGGTACGGGGTGGCCTCGCACGCCGGGATCGGCGTTTTCGCGCTGTACTGGCATTTCATGGACCTGTTGTGGCTCTATCTGTTCGCGCTGCTATTTTGGGCCTGATCTGACCATGTCCGCACTCGCGGGGAGGCGATAATGGCGGCAACCGAGACGCGGGGAGACCGCACGACGCTCGCGGCGCGCTGGGCCGGCGGCCGATCCCCGTGGGACGTCAGTTGGGGCAAGCTGATGATGTGGCTGTTCCTTGCCTCCGACGCGATGACGTTCGCCGGACTCCTCGTCGCGCTGTGGGCGGCGCGGTTCAGCGCCCCCATGTGGCCGAACCGGGCGGAGATCCTGAACATCCGGCTGGCCGCCGGGATGACCGCCATTTTGATCTTCAGCAGCACGACGATGGCGCTGTCCGTGTACACGATGCGGCGCGGCTGGCGGCTGCCGGCGGTCCGGTTCCTCGCGGCGACCGTGGTCGCCGGCGCCGTGTTCGTCAGCCTCCAGGCGTTCGAGTGGTCGCATCTGATCGGGGACGGCGCCGGGTTGAGTGGCAACCCGTGGGGCGTACCGGCGTTCAGCTTCACGTTTTTCACGATCACGGGTCTGCACGGGCTGCACGTGCTCGGCGGCGTCATCTATCTGTGGGCGATGGCGGTGCGCCTCGCCAAGAGGCTGTCGTCCGAAGACGGCCTCGAGATCGCGGGCCTCTACTGGGGGTTCGTCGATCTGGTGTGGGTCTTCATCTGGCCGTCGATTTACTTGCTGTAGGGAGGAGCGTCTCGAGCATATGAGCGATTCGCAGGCGGGGCACGGCGCGCCCGAGCACGGCGAGACCGAGGTCGTGCACGCGCAGCCGCTTCCGGAGAGCGTCACGCGCGCCTACGTGGTGGGCTTCGTGGTGCTGCTGCTGCTCACCGCGATCGAGGCGAGCACCGTCCTCGCGTGGCACCTGCCCGCGGCGGTTCGCGTGACGGTCCTGATCATCTCCGCGTCGATCAAAGCCTCGCTGATCGGCGCGTACTACATGAACCTCAAGTTCGAACGGGTGGCGATGATCGGCATCGCCGTCTCGCCGCTGCTGCTCGCGGTGCTGATGTTCTTCATGATCGCGCCGGACGCGGCGCAGCGGTTCGGGGCGCGGTAAGAAACTACTCTTAGCCGGGCGCTGACTGAAGGCGCTTGAGGTTTCTTGTCCGCAGATCACTTACCGACGCGATCGTTTCATAGTGTTCATCACCGGCATGCCACACGTCGGATCGGTCCTGAAGTGCCGCTGCGGCTATGAGCAGGTCGATCAGCGGAGACCGGCGTCCCTGCCGCTCGAGTGTTTGAGAAAGCGTCGCCGCCACCACGGCTTGATCCCAACCGAGTGGCAGCAGACGCTGCACTGCCAAAGCCCGTTCGATCATCGCGCGATCGGACGCCGCCTTCGCTCCGCGCAGCAACTCCGCCACGACGGGCGCAACCGTCACTACCTCTTCCCGGCCGAGGATTTCGGTGACGAGGCGCTTAATCTCGACGTCGCCTTTGACATGGTAGAACTCGATCCAGGCCGACGTGTCAATTAGAACGGGCACCTAGCGCTCCTGCCGCCAGCGACGAAGTTCTTCCTGAGTCAGTGTCATATTTACCTTTCCGGCATATTCGGCTATGCGTTTTTGTCTGAGACGCCTGACGTATTGCTCAAGCGCCGCTTCGATGGCAGCACGCTTCGTGCGGGCGCCGGACAGACGCTTGACTTCGCTCAGCAGGCGCTCGTCCACGGTAATGGTCATACGCACCACTATTGTCACCTCGCCTGGTGATACATGATACACCAAATTCCGGCTGCGCGCAATGATGAAATGGAACTCGAGGGCCGCGGGGACCTTCGGGATGCAGCCGGCGCTAGACGCTGCTCTCCCAGGCGCGCGGCACGAAGAGCCGCTCGTGCGTACGGATCGCGAACCGGTCGGTCATCCCGGCCAGGAAGTCGCAGACCGCCCGCGGCACGGTGGTCTGGCCGCTCTCGAGCGGCTCCCGTGACTCATCGCCCATCTCGCCGGGATGCGCGACGAAGTACTCGAACAGTTCGCGCAGCAGCCGCTGGGCCTTGCCGACGTCGGACTTGGCGGCCGACCCGCGGTAGACCCGCTCGAACAGAAAGTCTTTGAGCTCGTTGAGCGCGCGCCGGATCGCGTCGCCGATCTCGATCCGGGGCCGTTCCGCCGAGCGTTCGACGATGTCGCGCACCGTGACGTCGACCCACTGTCCGCGCGTCTCGCCGAGCACCTCCCGGACCGCGGCCGGAACGTCCCCCTCGCCGATCAGTCCCGCGCGGATGGCGTCGTCCGTGTCGTGGTGGACGTAGGCGATGCGGTCGGAGACGCGGGCCAGCTGTCCTTCCACCGTGTGCGGCATCGCGTCGGCGGGTGTCTCGTCGATCGGCGGCAGTGTCTCGAGGTCCGTCGGTCCCTTGGAGTGCCCCCCGATCCCGTCGCGGACTTCCCAGGTCAGGTTGAGCCCGTGTTCGATCCTGCCGTCGCGCGTGCGGCGCCGCTCCAGCAGTTCCACCACGCGCAGGCTCTGCACGTCATGGCGGAAGCCGCCGTGGGCGGCCATCACCTCGTTCAACGCCTCTTCGCCGGCATGCCCGAACGGCGGGTGGCCCAGGTCATGGGCGAGGACGATCGCCTCGGTGAGGTCCTCGTTGAGCCTGAGCGCGCGGGCGATCGTGCGGGCGATCTGCGCGACCTCGAGAGTGTGCGTGAGCCGCGTGCGGTAGTGGTCGCCTTCGGGCGCGATGAAGACCTGCGTCTTGTGCATGAGCCGCCGGAACGCCTTCGAGTGAACGACCCGGTCGCGGTCGCGCTGGAAGTCGGTGCGGATGAAGTCCGGCGGCTCCGGCCTGGCCCGCCCTCGCGAGGTGGCGCTGCGGGCGGCGTAGGGCGCAAGCA
>DASYXS010000065.1:0-3328 GCA_035934535.1 bacterium | reverse complement strand
GAACGGCGGGAGCCGCCGCCGAGCGTCGATGCCCGCGGCGCGCTCGAGCGCCCACCGCACCGGCGCGCTGCCGAGGAGCCGGTTCGTCAGGGCCGCCGTGGCGCAGCCGAGCGGCCCGAGGGCGGCGACGCGGCCGACGAGCCGCGCGCGGAGCGGCAGCCCGTGCCGCGCGTAGTAACCGGCAAGAAACTCGTGCTTCAGCTTCGCCATGTCGACGTTGCTCGGACACTCGGCCTTGCACGCTTTGCAGCCGACGCAGAGGTCCATCACGTCGTACAGCTCTCGGCTCGTCAGCGATTCCGCCGGCAGCAGACCGGAGATGGCCGCCCGCAGCGCGTTGGCGCGGCCGCGCGTGCTGTGCGCCTCTTCGAGCGTCACCATGTACGACGGGCACATCGTCCCGCCGCGCGTCTTCCGGCACGCGCCGACGCCGCTGCACAGCTCGATCGACGCCCGCACGCCGCCGTCCCGGCTGAAGTCCTGCACCGTCGCGGGATCGGGCCCGGCGTCCGGGCGGTACCGCAGCGATTCGGTCATCGGCGGCGCGTCGACGATCTTCCCCGGGTTCATGCGGCCGTCCGGATCAAACGCCGCCTTGATCTCGCGGAACGCGGCGTACAGCCGTGGGCCGAACATCTTCTCGACGAATTCGCCGCGCGACAGCCCGTCGCCGTGCTCGCCGCTCAACGCCCCGCCGAACTCCGCGACGAGGGCGGCGATCTCCTCGGCGATCGCGCGCATCTCCGCCACGTCGCGGGGCGCACGGAGGTCGAGGATCGGGCGGGTGTGCAGGAGGCCGACGCTCGCGTGGCCGTAGAACGACGCCTCGGTGCCGTGGCGCCGCACGATCTCCCGGAAGCGGCGCGTGTACTCGGCGATGCGGGCGGGATCGACCGCGCTGTCCTCGACGAACGCGACCGGCTTGCGGGCGCTCTTCATGCCGAGCAGCAGTCCGACGCCGGCCTCGCGAACCGCCCACAGGTTGGCCTGGGCGGCGGGGTCGACGATCCGCCGCATCGTCCCGCGGTAGCCGGCCCGGCGCATCCGGGCCTCCAGGGCGTCGAGCGCCGGCGCCAGCGCGGCGTGGGTCTCCCCGGCGTACTCCACGGCGATCAGCGCGCCGGGATTCCCGTCGACGAACGTCAGGCGCTGGCTCAGCTCGCGCGTCTGACGGGCGAGCTCCACGATGTACCGGTCCGTGAGCTCCACCGCCGCCGGCTTCGTCGACAGAATTTCCGGAGTGTACTCGAGCGCCGGCACGATGTCGTCGAACTGGAAGACGGCGAGCACGGTGGCGGGCGGGCGCCGCGCCAGCCGCACCGTCGCTTCGGTCACGATCGCGAGCGTCCCCTCGGAGCCGGTGACCAGCTTGCCGAGGTTCACCGGACCCCCGGCGGGGAACTCGTCGAGATTGTAGCCGCCCACCCGCCGCTGGATGCGGGGGAACCGCCGCGCGACCTCGTCCCGGGTACCCGCCACGACCCGGGCCACCTCGCGATAGAGCCGGCCTTCCGTGCCGTCCCCCTGCGCCCGACGCGCGGCTTCGTCCGGCGGGAGGTCCTCGAAGACGACCGGCGTGCCGTCCGCCAGGCGCGCGCGCATCGCGAGCAGCGTGTCAACCGTCTTCCCATAGACGATCGACCGGGAACCGGAGGAGTTGTTGCCGATCATCCCGCCGATCGTCGCGCGGGTGCTCGTCGACGTCTCCGGCCCGTAGATGAGGCCGCTCGGCGCCAGCGCCCGCAACAGTTCGTGGCGCACGACGCCGGGCTGCACGCGGGCCCACCCGGCCTCGGCGTTGATCTCGACGACGCCGTTCATGTACTTCGAGAAATCGAGCACGACGGCGCGGCCGACCGTCTGTCCCGCGAGGCTGGTGCCGCCGCCGCGCGGCAGCAGCGGCGCCCGGGCGGCGCGCGCCACTTCGATCACGGCCTGCACGTCGTCCGCGTCGCGCGGCAGGACCACGCCGAGCGGCTCGATCTCGTAAATGCTCGCATCGGTGCTGTAAAGGGCGCGCGAGACCGCGTCGAACCGTACCTCGCCCCGCACGCGCCGGCGAAGGTCGTGGACCAGATCGCGCAGGTCCTCAGGTGGAGGGGCGGCCCGGACCGGCGCGGCCGCGGAAGCCTGCGGGTCCTGGGCTCCCCGACCGAGGTGTGCTCTCGACAAGTCTATGGCGTTCGGGCGGCGCCGAGCGGTTCGCGGGCCGGGCTCCAGGTGAGTCGGTCGGGAAGCGGTGAATGATCCACGGTCAGCAGCACGAGGATGCCGTCGAGGTCGGCGGCGCCGGCGCCGAGCGATGGACCGACGTCGACCGTGGGACCCGGCGTGATGCCGTGCGCCCGCAGCCGCGCCGACGCGCGCGCGAGATCGTCCGGTCCGGGGAGCCTGATCGTGAAGTACCAGAGGCCCGGGCCGGTGGTCGCGGCCGGGGGAATGCCCTGTCCCGCCCACACGTTGGTTCCGAGGTGATGATGGTAGCCGCCCGCCGACAGGAACAGCGCGCCGGGGTATCGCCGGAGCGTCACATCGAAGCCGAGCGCGCGATGGTAAAACGTCTCCGCGCGGCCGAGATCGGAGACGCGCAGGTGGACGTGGCCGAGGCGGGTGCCTTCGGGCGACGGGGCGGAACGGTCGCCGCCCGCGGCGAGCAGGTCGCGGAGATCGAGCTCGCGGGTCGTCATGTCGACCTGGTCGCCGTTCCACGGCCATTGCTCGCTGGGCCGATCGGAATAGAGTTCCAGACCGTTGCCCTCGGGATCGCGCAGGTACAGGGCCTCGCTGACGAGATGGTCGGATGCCCCGTCCAGCGCGACGTTGTGCTCGAGGAGCCGCCGCAGCAGGCGCCCCAACGCGGCGCGACCCGGCAGCAGGAACGCCGCGTGGTACAGTCCCGAGCGCCGGCGCGGGGCCGGCGCCGCGTCGCCGGTCGCGGTAAGGCCGAGCGCGAACGGGTAACGGCCGTCGGCCGACAGCATCACCGTGTCGTCACCGCGCCACGCCTCACGGAACCCCAGCAAATCGCGGTAAAACTCCAACGCACGGTCGAGATCGGCCACGCGCAGGTGCACGTGTCCGACGGTCGTTCGGGGATCGAGCGGCGTCTCGGTCATGACGGTGGCGTTCGCGGTGGCGCGGGCCCCATCCTCCGGCCTCGGGCCGCGGGTGCCCGGCTGTGATTCGCCTCGTCTGCCCGCACTGCGGCGTGCAGTTTCTGCGGCTTGAGGCGCTGGACGGGGACGAGCCCGTCGAATGTCCGCACTGTCACCGCCGGTTCGTGCCCGACGAAGAAGAGTACGTCGATCCCGAGGACGTCTGACGGACC
>DASYXS010000058.1:0-51615 GCA_035934535.1 bacterium | reverse complement strand
GGCCGCCGCCGGTCTCGCGCCGTGGATCGCCCCGCACGACCCGCAGTCGCTGGCGGGCGCCCCGTTCGTAGCGCCGGGGCCGCGCTTCTGGCTCGGCACCGACAACCTCGGCCGGGACGTGCTGAGCGAGATCCTGCACGGCGCCCGCATCTCGCTCGCCGTCGGCGTGCTCGCGGCCGCGTCGTCGACCCTGATCGGCGTGGCGATGGGCGCCGTCGCGGGGTTCTTCGGCGGCGGCGTCGACGCGGTGCTGATGCGGACGACGGAGTTCTTTCAGATCGTGCCGCGGTTCTTTCTCGCGCTCGTCATCATCGCGCTGTCGGGCCCAGGCCTCGCCAAGATCATCTTCGTCATCGCCATCCTCGGCTGGCCGGCGGTGGCGCGCCTCGTGCGGGGGGAGTTTCTCCGGCTGCGCACGTATGAGTTCGTGGAGGCCGCCCGCGCGGTGGGGGCATCCCCGCTCCTGATCATCGTCCGCGAGATCCTGCCGAACGCGATCGCCCCGGCGGTCGTCGCGGGATCGCTCGACGTCGCGCAGGCGATTCTGCTCGAGGCGGGGCTCAGCTTCTTCGGCCTGGGCGACCCCAATCACGTCAGCTGGGGCACGATGATCAACACGGCGCAGGCGTTCCTGGGCGAGGCCTGGTGGCTGTCGACCTTCCCGGGCCTCGCGATCCTGCTGACGGTGTTGAGCGTCAACCTGGTCGGCGACGGGCTGAACGATGCGCTGAATCCGCGCTCGGCGCAGCGATGACCGTCGGGGGAGGCGGTGAGGAATGCAGGTTCGTGAGCGGCTGACGCTGAGCGGTCACCTCGCGGCGTTCGCCGCCGGTCTGCGCTACGAGGATCTTCCGGTCGAGGTGGCCGGACGGGCCAAGTCGGCGGTGCTCGACACGCTGGGCGCGGCGCTCGCCGGGGTGGGCACCGAAGAAGGCGACCGCGCGCTCGCGGCCCTGGCGATCTGCGCGCCGGGGGACCTGTGCACCGTCTGGGGCACCCGGATGCGCAGCAGCGTTCCGGGCGCGGCGCTGGCGAACGGCACCCGCGCACACGCGCGCGAACTGGACGACTACGGGGGATGCGGCCACTCCGGCGCGGTCGTCGTGCCGGCCGCGATCGCGGCCGGCGAGCACCGGCGGATCTCCGGGAAAGCCCTGCTCGCAGCGGTCGTCGCCGGCTACGAGGTCGCCGCGCGCGTCATGGACGCCGCGGGAACGTACAAACCCCACAACGCGCGCGGCTGGCACTCGACGGGCACGGTGGGGAGCTTCGGCGCCGCGGCCGGTGCGGCCAAGGCGCTGGGACTGGACGCCGCCGGGACGGCCCACGCGATCGGCATCGCCGGTTCGTTCACCGGCGGGCTGTGGGCCTTCATCCGCGACGGCGCGATGACGAAGCGGCTGCACCCCGGCAAGGCGGCCGAAAACGGCGTGCTGGCGGCGTACCTCGCGGAGCAGGGGTTCACCGGGCCCTCGGAGATCCTCGAGGCGCCGTGGGGCGGGTTCCTTGCCACGTACGACGCCGGACCGTCCGACCCCGCGGCCGTCACGGCGGATCTCGGCCGGCGGTATCTCATCACGCGTTCGGGCATCAAGCCGTTTGCCTGCTGCGCCGCGATCCACGCGCCGCTCGGGGTCTTCCAGGACCTGCTGGCCCGCCACAAGGTGTCCCCTGATCAGGTCGCCAGAGTGACGGTGCGGGGGACCGCCTACGCGGTGCGCCAGCTCGGCAAGCACGGCGTCGAGACCACCCTCGACGCGCAGATGAGTCTGCCGTACAGCTTCGCCGTGGCGCTGCGTACCGGACGCGCCGGCCGCGAGGAGTACGGCGCGCCGCTGCTGCGCGATCCGGCCGTGCGCGCGCTCGCCTCCCGCGTGGAGCTCGTCGAGGACCCGGCGTGTACCGAAGAGACACCGAAGGTGGTCGAGATCGAAACGACGGACGGACGTCGCCTCGCGGGCTCGCAGGAGTTCCCGCGCGGCCACGCGCGCAATCCGCTGAGCGCCGCGGACGTCGAGGCGAAGTTCATGGGTCTCGCGTCGCCGGTCTTGGGCGCGCGCGGCGCGGAGCGCGTGCGCGAAATCGTCGGCGGGCTCGAGGCGGAGCCCGCGCTCGCGTCCCTGCTGGAGGCCGTCACGCCGGCGCACCCACACTCGAGGGGGTAGAAGATGCGCAAGCAGCGGTCGTCGGAGTATCGCGGCTTTCGAAACGCGGGCATTCGCCTCGACGAGGACGTCCTCCCCGACGTCGAGGAGCACCGCAGCGACCGGGTCCTCAAGACCCTGTACTCGGTGCACGCGTTCGACAAGGCGCATCTCGTGATGCTCGCCGAGGAGAACCTGATTCCGAAGGCCGACGCCGCGGCGATGCTCTCCGTTCTCCGCGAGTCCGAGCAGGAGGGTACCGAGAAGGTCCGGCTGCGTGTCGGCGGGGGCAACCACTCCGGCGAGCAGATGCTGATCCGCCGGCTCGGCGAGGAGGTCGGCGGCCGCATCCACCTCGGGCGCAGCTCCGGCGACCTCGGCGCGATCTCCCGCCGCATCCCCCAGCGCGACCGCGTGCTCGAGGTGCTCGGCGAGATCAACCGGGTGCGCGAGACGTTCCTGGCGATGGCGGCGGGGCACGTCGAGACGATCATGCCGGGCTACACGTTCGGGCAGCACGGTCAGCCGATCACGCTGGCCCACTATCTGATCGCATCCGCCGCGGTGCTGGAGCGGGACTTCGAGCGCGGCTTCGCGCTGTACCGGCGGACGAACCAGAGTCCCGCCGGCGCGGCGATCATGGCCGGGTCGGACTTTCCGCTGAACCGGCACCGGACGTCCGAGCTCCTCGGCTTCGATCAGCCGATCCGCAACACGTTCGACGCGATCCAGACCGGCGACGTCTCGCTCGAGGCCTTCTGTTTCCTCGCCGTGTTGAACAACAGCGTCGGCCGGTGGGCCGACGACATCGTGCTGTGGAGCACGTCGGAGTTCGGGACGGTCGCCATCCCGGACCGGTTCTGCGGCACGAGCAGCATCATGATGCAGAAGAAGAACCCATACGGGCCTCAGTACGTCAAGGGCGTGGCCTCGCTGAGCCTCGGCGCGCTCGTCGTCGGATTCCACGTGGACAAGGGCCCCACCGGCGTGCCCGCGCTCGAGCGGCAGTATGCCGGCGAGCTGCTGTGGCGGTTGTTCGACGACACGGTCCGGGACCTCAAATGGTGGCGGCAGCTGATGCCGGAGGTGCGGTGGAACACCAAGCTGTTGCGCCGCCGGGCCGGAGAATTCTGGGCGCAGGCGACGGATATCGCCGGGGCGCTCGTGCGCGACAAGAACATGCCCTGGCGGACCGCGCATCAGATCGTCGGCATTGTCGTCCGCTACGGATACGAGCGCGGCTTCGGCCCGGGCGACGTGACGCCGGAGCTGCTCGACGAGGCCGCGGTCGAATACATGGGCGAGCCCGTGCACCTCGGCAAGGAGAGCCTCCGCCGCGCGCTCGATCCGGAACACTTCGTCAAGAGCCGGACGCTCTACGGCGGCCCGGCGCCGGAAGAAGCCCGCCGGCAGATCGATGAGTATCGCGCCCGGCTCGCGCGCGACGACGGCGAGGTCGCCGCGGCCCGGCGGCATCTCGAGGAGTCGCGCGCCAAACTCGAGGCCGCGGTCGACGCGGTGCTCGCTTCGGCATAACGGCGCCGCGTCGTTTCGTCGCCCTTCTGCGGATCCGTGGGACGGATCGCAGCGTTCGCACTCCTCGTCACACTCGGAAGCGCAGTGGTGGTAGGGATCAGTCCGGCTCCGGGACGCGCCGAGGTGCAGGTCGATCTCAACCTCGTGCTCGCACCGGGAGTGCCGCCCGCGGCGCCGGTCGAGGTCATCGGGATCGCGCCGGGACCCGGCTGGGTCTGGATCGCCGGTCACGACGCGTCGCGCGGGCGATGGGTGGTTCGCGTTGGGTCGCCGTTCGGGGGATTCGCCCGCGCCGGGTCGAACCCAAACGCGCACAGTCCTCGATCGACCCTGCTTTCATTACATGGTGGCCGGCGCGCCTTTGGCTCTGGGCCCACGGCGTGAGCCAAGACGCCCGCAGGCCCAGGGTCGGCCGGCACGAGGTGGTCTTGGTGAAGCTGCGCGACGAGTGGGTGACTTATGATTCCGAGGGCGCCGGGGTGCGCGCCTACCAGGCGTGGCCCGATCGCGGCGACGAGCCGCTTCCGGCGATCGTCGTCATCATGGAGATCTGGGGCGTCGACGGGCACATCCAGGATCTCGTCCGCCGGTTCGCGACCGCGGGCTACCTGGCATGCGCGCCGGAGCTGTACTCCCACGGCAGCCTCCCGCCCGCGCTGTCGCAGGACCGAATCGCCGCAGTCAAGGCGTTCTTCGAGACGGTGACGCCGGCCGTCTGGCAGAATCCCGCCGAGCGCGACGCGGCCGTCGCGAAGCTGGCGGATCCGCGGCGCACCTCCCTTCAGGAGACGATGGGACGGCTCTTCGATCCCAACCGACCCTGGGACCGGTACGTGGGCGACCTTCGCGCGGCGGTCCGGCACGTTCAGGCGCACCCGCGCGCCAAAGGCACCCGCCTCGGCTCGACCGGCTACTGCATGGGCGGGGCTCTGTCCGGGCGCCTCGCGTGCGCGGAGCCGGCCCTCGCCGCGGCCGTCATTTACTACGGGGCCGCGCCGCCGGCCGACCAGATTCAGAACATCCGCTGTCCCGTCGTGGGCTTCTACGGCGGGGACGACCCGCGGATCACGGACGGTGTGCCGGCGTTTGCCGAGGCGATGAAGGCGGCCGGTAAGCCGTTCGAGCACCACGTCTACCCCGGCGCGCCGCACGCGTTCTTCAACGACGAGCGCCGCTCGTTCCGGATCGGGCCGTCGCGCGATGCCTGGGCGCGTACCCTGGCCTTTTTCGCGCGGCACCTGGCGGCCTGACATGCGAATCGAAGTCGTCTCCGACGTCGTCTGCCCCTGGTGCTTCGTCGGCAAGCGCCGCCTCGAGCAGGCCCTCGCGATCGTTCGCAGCGGGCCGTCCGGCGGGGCGGCGGATGTCCGCGTGACCTGGAAGCCCTATGAGCTCAACCCGGGCCTGCCCCGCGAAGGCATCGACCGCGCGGCCTATCGCCGCGCCAAGTTCGGCAGTCTAGAGCGATCGCAGCTGCTGGACGCGCGCCTGCTGGCCGTCGGCGAGAGCGTCGGCATCCCGTTCGCGTTCGACAGGATCCAGCGAACCCCCAACACCCTGGACGCGCACCGGCTGCTCTGGCTCGCCGATTCGCTCGGCCGGCAGGACGCGCTCGCGGAGGCGTTGTTCCGCGCGTACTTTCTCGACGGCTTCAACGTCGGCGATCACGGCGTGCTCGCCGACCTCGCCGCGGCGTCGGGCATTTCGCGCGAAAGCGCGGTGGCGCTCCTCGCCGGCCGCGACGGTGAAGCCGAGGTGCGGACGGAAGAGGACCGCGCATGGAGGTCCGGCATCCAGGGGGTGCCGCACTTCATCATCGACGGCATCCGCCAGATCTCCGGCGCGCAGGATCCCGCGGTCATCGCGGCGGCGATCCGGGACGCGCAGGCCGCGAACGCGGAGGCATAGGCGCGCTGGACGATCACACCGCGGGCGACCATGTCATCGAGGCCGGTCGCCCCGTCCCCCTGGAGCCGTTCACGGCTCCGGCAGCGCCGCGGCCCGGACTCGCCGAGATCTTCTGGGCGTTTCTGCTGGTCGGCTGCACGGCCTTCGGGGGCGCGATGTTCTGGGCGCAGCGGATGCTCGTTCAACGCCGGCGCTGGCTGCGCCCGGAAGAGTTCGCGGACCTGCTGGCTCTCTGCCAGTTCCTCCCCGGTCCCAATGTCGTGAACCTCGCGACGGTGCTCGGCGAGGGGTACCGCGGGCTCCCGGGCGCCGCGGCTGCGCTCGCGGGCCTGCTGCTGCTGCCGATGCTGATCGTCACCGCGATCGCCTCGCTGTACGCCCGGTTCGGCGGCCTCGCCCTCGTGCACGGCGTCTTCTCGGGCGTCGCCGCGTCCGCTGCGGGGCTCGCCCTTGCGCTCGCCGGGCACGTCGCGCGCCCGGCCGTCAGGCAGCGCCCCGGCACGTCGGTGTCTGTGATGGCCGCGGCGTTCGTCGCGGTCGGCCTGCTGCGCTGGCCCGTCGCCTGGACGCTGCTTGCGCTGGCGCCGCTCAGCATCGCGCTCGCCTGGCGGCGAACGGCATGACCGCGGCCGGCACGCTGGCCGCGCTCGCGCGCGTCTTCGCCGGAGTCTCGCTGCTCGGATTTGGCGGCATCAACACCGTGCTGCCGGAGATCCATCGCGAGGCGGTGGAAGCCGCGCGGTGGATCACCGACCGGCAGTTCGCCGACCTCTATGCGCTCAGCCAGGCGGAGCCGGGTCCCAACTCATTTATCGCGACGCTGATCGGGTTCCAGGCGGCCGGCGTGGCCGGCGCCGTCGTGTCGACGATGGCGATCTGCCTGCCCCCGGCCGCGCTGGCGTACCTCGTCGCGCGCGTCTGGGGCCGGATCCGCGGCAGCAGGTGGCGCGCGGCGATTCAGGCCGGGCTCACCCCGGTGATGGTCGGCCTCATCACCGCGAGCGCGCTCATTCTGATTCGCGCCGCGGACCACAGCGCCGCGGCGTTCGCGGTGACGGCGGGCACCGCGGTGCTGGCCTACGCGACCAACATCAATCCGCTGTGGGCGTTCGCGGTCGCGGGACTCCTCGGGCTCGCCGGCGTGTTCTGACCGGGAACGCGCGAGGGGACCCGATCGCCGTCGCCGACAGGACAACGTCCGATTCTCTTCGTAGTGGCTGGTAGCGACGCTCACGGAGGTCCCATGCACTTCGAGCTGACCGACGACCAGCGGCAGATCGTCGACGGCGTCCGCGCGCTGTGCCGGCAGTATCCTGACGCGTACTGGCGCGAACTCGACCGCACCGGCGGCTATCCCGACGCGTTCGTCAAAGCGCTCTCCCAGGGCGGGTGGCTGGCGGCGCTGATTCCCGAAGCGTACGGCGGGACCGGGCTCGGCATCACCGAGGCGGCGCTCATCCTCGAGGAGGTCAACCGCTCCGGCGGCAACTCCGGCGCCTGCCACGCGCAGATGTACATCATGGGGACGCTCCTGCGGCACGGCAGCGATGCGCAGAAGCAGCGCTGGCTGCCGCGCATCGCCTCCGGCGAGCTACGCCTGCAGGCGTTCGGCGTGACGGAGCCCGCGGTCGGCTCCGAGACGACGCGCATCCAGACGACCGCGGTCCGCCGCGGCGACCGCTACGTCGTGAACGGCCAGAAGGTGTTCATCTCGCGGACCGGGCACTCCGACCTGATGCTGCTGCTCGCGCGGACGACGCCGTACGACCAGCTCACCGACAAGACACGCGGCCTGTCGGTCTTCATGGTCGATCTCAAGGAGGCCGTCGAACGCGGCGCGATCCAGATCAAGCCGATCCGGCTGATGCTCAACCACCATTCGACCGAGCTGTTCATCAACGACCTCGAGGTACCCGCCGAGAACCTGATCGGCGAGGAAGGCCTCGGTTTCCGCTACATCATCGACGGCTGGAACGCGGAGCGTATTCTCATCGCCTCGGAGTCGATCGGCGACGGGCGGTGGTTCGTCGAGCGCGCGGCGCGGTACGCCAAAGAGCGCGTCGTGTTCGGCCGGCCCATCGGATCCAACCAGGGCGTGCAGTTTCCGCTCGCGCTGGCGCACGCCCACCTCGAAGCGGCACACCTCGTGCGGTTTCAGGCGGCGTGGCTGTTCGACCGTGGACAACGGTGCGGCGCGGAGGCCAACATGGCCAAGCTGCTCGCGGCCGACGCGGCGTGGGAGGCCGCCAATGCCTGCCTCGACACCCACGGCGGGTTCGGGTTCGCGGCGGATTACGACGTCGAGCGCAAGTTCCGCGAGACGCGCCTCTACACCGTCGCGCCCATCGCGAACAACCTCGTCCTGGCCTACCTCGGGCAGCACGTGCTCGGGCTGCCGAAGTCGTACTGAGAGACCGCCGGGCGCGGATGCCCGCGACCGGCACGACACACCACCGGGGGATTGGATGACCCGCACGGTCGCGGAGGGCCGCTTCTTCGAAGATTTCGAGGTCGGCAGCGTGTACGAGCACCCGTACGGGCGCACGATCACGGACACCGACAACGTCTGGTTCACCAACCTGACCATGAACACGAACCCGGTGCACTTCGACTACGCCTACGCGTCGAAGACGGAGTTCGGCAGGCCGCTCGTCAACAGCGCGTTCACCCTGGCTCTCGTGACCGGCCAGTCGGTGATCGACATCAGCGAGAACGCGTTCGCCAACCTCGGGTGGGACAAGGTGACGCTGCCGGCGCCGGTCTTCGTCGGCGATACGCTCTACGCGGAGACCGAGGTGCTCGAGAAGCGCGAGTCGCGCTCGCGGCCGAACGTCGGCATTCTGAAATTCCGGACACGCGGCTACAAGCAGGACGGCACCGTCGTGATCGAGTTCGAGCGCACGATCCTGATCTACAAGCGCGGGCAGTCCCCGCGGCGCGAGCGGCCGCGGCCGAAGACGGCGAAATGACCGCCCGGAGGGATGCGGTCCCCCCGTCTGACGCGGGACCTCCTGCGGGCGGCGTGCTGCGGGGCCTCCGCGTCCTCGACCTGACCCGCAACATCGCGGGCCCGTACTGCGCGATGATCCTCGGCGATCTTGGCGCCGAGGTGATCAAAGTCGAACGGCCCGGCGGCGGCGACGACACGCGCGAGTGGCGGCCGCCGGCGTGGAACGGCATCAGCACCACGTTCCTCGCCTTCAACCGCAACAAGAAGAGCGTCGCGGTCGACCTGGACCGCGACGAGGGGCGCGACGTGATCCTCAAGATGGCCCGCCGGAGCGACGTGCTGTTGGAGAGCTTCCGCCGCGGCAGCCTCGCGCGCCGCGGCCTCGGCTACGCGCGCGTCAGCGCGGAGAATCCGCGCATCGTCTACTGCACCATCACTGCATTCGGCAGCGTGGGACCGCATAAGGACCGGCCGGGCTACGACCCGGTGCTGCAGGCGTACTCCGGCATCATGAGCCTCACCGGGGAGCCGGGCGGCCGGCCGCTCCGGACCGGCCCGTCGATCGTCGACAACGGCACCGGGATGTGGGCGGCGCTCGGCGTCGTCTGCGCGCTGCTGGCGCGGGAGCGCACCGGCCGCGGCGCGCACGTCGAGACGAGCCTGCTCGACACCGGCGTCACGTGGATCGGCTACCACCTGCTCGGGTATCTCGCCACGGGGCGGGTGCCGAAGCCGGTCGGGACCACCGCGACGATGATCGCGCCGTACGAAGGCTTCGCCACCCGCGACGGCCACCTGCAGCTCGCGGCCGGCAACAATCGCATCTGGCTGCGGCTGTGCGAGGTGCTGGGGCTGCCGGGTCTGCCCGCCGATCCGCGGTTCCACACGAACGCGGACCGCGTCGCGCACCGCGACGAGCTGCACGAAATCCTGGAACAGCGCTTTCGCACCGAGAGCGCGGCGCACTGGGAGGAGGTGCTGCTCGCCCAGGGCGTGCCGTGCAGCCGGGTGCGCACGCTCGCCGACGTCGCGGCGGACCCCCAGGTCGCGGCCCTCGGCCTGCTCACGCCGGTGGCGCACCCGGATATTCCGAACTTTGCGATGGTGGATCTGCCGGTGGCGATCGACGGCCGGCGCGCCGCGGCGCAGGTCGCCCCGCCGGCGGTCGGCCAGCACACCGACGAGGTGCTGGGCGAGCTCGGCTATTCGCCGGCGGAGATCGCGGCGCTCAGGGAGACCGGCGCGATCGGGTGAGCGCGCGACGGCGGTCCCGCCGGTCCGTATGAAGGTGTTCCAGATCCCAACTGGAAATTCGGCGGCGGCCGTACTGTTGGCGCTCAAACGGTGGGAGGTGTCTTGCCGATGAAGGGACTTCGCTCGCCCGCTCGACCGTGGCTCGCCGGTCTCTTGTGCCTCGGGTTGGTGTGTGCGCTGGCCACCGGCTTCGGCCCCGCGACGGCCGCCGGGGCCGACACGCTTGTGGTGGGCGTGCTGTCGCCGTTCACGGGCGCGGACGCCGTGCTCGGCGCCGCGCATTTCGCCGCCTGCTTCCCCGCCGCGCGTCAGATCAACGCGGCCGGCGGCATTCTCGGACGCCAGGTCGTCTGCAAGCAGTTCGACACGCGCGGTGAGCCCGCCGACGCGGTCCCGGCGGCCCGGCAGATGGTCGCCAGCACGCCCAACCTCTTCATGACGATCGGCGTCTCGTCCGACGAAGCCTCGAGCGTCATGCCGATCCTCGACGAGAACCACGTCCCCACGTTCAGCCAGACGGGGCAGTCGGAGTTCAATCAGAGCAAGTTCACGTACTTCTACCGCCTGGTGCCGGCCGACGAATACGACGCCTACGCCATGGTCGGCATCGCGGTCTACATCAAGCATTACAAGCGCATCGCGCTCGTCTTCGGCAACGACATCGGCTCCCAGACGTTCGTCGCGCCGGCGATCCAGGCCATCAAAAAAGTGGGCGCGCAGATGGTCATCAACCAGGCCATCGCCCTCAACCAGTCGTCGTACCGGACGGAAGTGACCAAGCTGCTGGCGGCCAAGCCGGACGTGATCCTCACCGAGGCCCTCGGGCCCGCCGACGCCATCTATCTCTCCGAGGTCAAGCAGCTCAACGGCGGCATGATTCCGGTGATCGGCTCGTCCGCCACGATCGATCCGGTGTGGTTCAAGGCGGTGTCGCAGGCCATCGGCGTCCCGGATCTCCTCAAGTACTTCCTCGCCAACGACACGCCGTCCACGTTCAACGGTCCCGGGTACAACGCGTTCAGGACCAACCTGCTGGCGTCCGCGTCGCAGTATCCGGCCGCCCCCAAGTACGCCAAGCGCGGCTCCACGATCCATCTCTACGACGGGATCGTCATGACGGCGCTGGCGGCCACCGCCGCCAAGAGCACCGACCGGACCGTCTTCCAGCCCTGGATCGTCAAGATCGGCGACGGCGCGCCGGGCGCGCAGGTCGTCGCGACGTACGCCCAGGGCCTCGCGGCGCTGAAGCAGGGACGCGCCATCCGCTACGACGGCGCGGGCGGGCCGACGCACTTCGACCGGTGGCACAACTCGAACAACGGCTTCGTCGTGGTCCGCTACAACGAGAAGGGCGACGAGATCCAGGTCGGGACCCTGACGAACGCGCAGATCACCACGCTCAGCACGCCGTGACGGGAACGGCGGGGTTCGCCGGCGGCGGGCGCGCGCCCGCCGCCGGGTGACCGGCGCGGCGCGCACCCGGCCTCGCCGCGACACGACGGGAGACGCCCAGCGGTGAGCATCTACGCGGCCGCCTTCGGCTTCGGTCTGGTGAGCGCCGCCGTGATCTCCATCGCCGCGGTCGGCTTCACGATGCAATTTGGGATTACGAATTTGATCAACCTGGCCTACGGCGAGGTCATGATCTCCTCGGCGTACGCCGCGTACGCGCTCAACCAGGCCGGAGTGAACATCTGGATCGGGCTCGTGGCGGCCGCGGCCTTCGGGGCGGTCCTCTCGTTTGTCTTGAACCGGCTGTTCTACGCCCCATTCCAACGCCGCGGCACCTCCCTCATCGGGTTGGTGATCGTCGCCCTCGCCGCCGGGCTCATCGTGAGCAACGTGCTCCTGGCCATCGTCGGCCCCGACAGCGTCTCGTACACGGTCGCGGACGCCGTGGTGATCCGGGCGGGCGGCCTGATCCTCACCTGGGTCCAGGTGGTCGTCTTCCTCGTCGCCGCGGCCGCCATGGCGGCAGTTCATACGCTGCTCACGTTCACGCGCCTCGGCAAGGCGATGCGGGCGACCGCGGCCAACCCGACGCTGGCCCGCAACTGCGGCATCCCGACCGGGCGCGTGATCGATCTCGTGTGGGTGATCACCGGTGCGCTGTGCGGGCTCGCCGGCACGGTGGCGGCGATCGATTCCGCGTCATTCAGAGTCAGCGACGGCGCGACGTATCTAATCGTCATCCTCGCCGCGGCGGTCCTCGGCGGAGCCGGCCAGCCCTATGGCGCCATGCTGGGGGCGCTGCTGATCGGGCTGATGACGGAGTTGAGCGCGGCCGCGCTCTCCCCGCAGTATAAGGAGGTCGTGGCCTTCGCCGTTCTGGTCGCGGTCATGATCCTGCGCCCGCAGGGACTGCTCTCGAAGATCGGCGCGCTCGGGCAGGCGGGCTGATGACCGCGGGCGAGATTTACTACGCCACCACGCTGCTGGTGTACGCCGGCGTCGACGCGATGGCGTGCATCGCCCTGAATCTGCAGTTCGGCGTCTCGGGGTTGGTGAACTTCGGGTTCATCATCTTCCAGGCCGCGGGCGCCTACGCCGCGGCCGTGATGTCGATGCCCCCCGCCGCCGGCACGTTCCAGCAGTACGTCGGCGGGTGGGGGCTGCCGTTTCCGCTGCCCTGGCTGGGCGGCGCCGCCGCGGGCGGCCTCTTGGCGATTCCCGTCGGGCTCGTGGTGCTGCGGCGGCTGCGCACGGACTATCAGGCGATCGCGCTGCTGGTCATCTCGGTCATTGCGAACACCGTGATCACCAACGCGCGATCGTTCTTGAACGGGGCCGCCGGGCTGGCCCTGGTGCCCCCGCCGCTCGCGGGCGTCATCAACACCAAGACGATCGGGTATCAGTGGCTGTACGTCGCGCTGACGGTGCTCGGGTGCGCGCTCGTGTTCGTCGCCGCCCAGCGGATCGTCTACTCGCCGTACGGCCGGACGCTGCGGGCGATGCGGGAGCGCGAGCTCGCGGCGGGCGCGCTCGGGAAGAACATCGTGCTCCTCAAGATGATCATGTTCGTCGTCGGCGGCGTCATCGCCGGGTTGAGCGGTGCGATCCTGGTCGGGTACATCGGCGTGTGGGCGCCGGATACCTGGCTCTATCCGGAGACGATCGTGCTCTTCGCCGCGCTGATCGTCGGCGGCCGCGGCAACAATCTCGGCGCGGTGCTCGGCGCGCTGCTGGTCCCGGTCGCCTTCGAAGAAGCCACGCGCTTCATCCCGCAGTTCGGTCCGCCGGGATTCATCCCGGCGATGCAGCGCGTGGCGATCGGTCTGTTGATCGTCGGGTTCTTGTGGTTCCGTCCGAGCGGCACGCTGCCCGAGCGGCGCCGCGTCTTCCCGAAGGCGCGGTCCGGCGGCGGGCGGGAGGCCCCCGCGACGGACGGACTGCGTGGCGTGCCGGCGCGCGCCGCGGATGGGTGGGGGGGCCCGCCGGTGGCGCCGTCGCTCCCGCGGCTGCGCGCCGAGAACATCGAGCGGCACTTCGAGGGGCTGCGCGCCGTGGACGGGGTGTCGCTCGACCTGCATCCGGGACGCCTCACGGGGCTCATCGGTCCAAACGGCGCCGGCAAGTCCACGCTGCTGGCGGTCCTGGCGGGGACGCTGCCGGCGTCGGCCGGGCGGATCCTCCTCGACGGCGAGGACATCACCCGCCTGCCGGCGTTTCGCCGGGCCCAGCGCGGACTCGTGCGCACCTTTCAGCTCTCGTCGGAGTTCTCCCAGCTTACCGTGCTGGAGAATCTTCTCGTCGCGGTACCGGGACATCCGGGCGATACGCTCGCCGGCGCGCTGCGCGGCAGACGTGCCTGGTGGCCGGAGGAAACACGGCTGGTGGAGCGGGCCCGGGGGCTGCTCGAACGGTTCCGGATGACCGCGGCGGAATCCCAGTACGCCGGCAACCTGAGCGGCGGACAGAAGCGCCTGCTCGAGATCATGCGGGCGCTGATGCTCCGGCCGCGGGTGCTCCTGCTCGACGAGCCCATGGCCGGTGTGCATCCGTCCGTCGTCGACGAGATCGCCGCGGTCCTCGAGAGTCTCCGCGACGAAGGGCTGGCCATTCTGATGGTGGAGCACGAGCTCGCGATGGTCGATCGTCTCTGCGATCCCGTGATCGTCATGGCGCAGGGCCGCGTCATCGGGCGGGGCTCGATGACGGCGCTTCGCGGGCAGCGCGAAGTCGTCGAGGCCTACATTGCCGGCTGACCGCCCGGCGCCGTACCTCGTCGCCGACCGCGTCACCGCCGGCTACGGCCCGGTCCCGGTGATCCGCGACGTGAGCCTCAGCGTCGCCACGGGGGAGATCGTCGCGGTGATCGGCCCGAACGGAGCCGGCAAGAGCACCCTGCTCAAGGCCCTCGTCGGCATCCTTCGCGTCAGCGGGGGCAGCGTGCGGCTCGGCCCTGATGACGTGACGAACTTCGCGCCCGAGGCACTCGCCGGCCGCGGCGTCGGCTACGTCCCACAGGTCGGCGACATCTTCGAGCCGCTCACCGTGCACGAGAACCTCGAGATGGGCGGGTTTCTACTGACCCGGGCCGCCGTGGCCCGGCGGATCGACGAGGTCTGCGCCGTCTTCCCGCGGCTCGGCGGGATGCTCCGCCGGCGCGCCGACAAGTTGAGCGGCGGCGAGCGGAAGATGCTCGCGATCGCCCGCGTGCTGATGCTCGACCCGCGGGTGCTCATCCTCGACGAGCCCACCGCGAACCTGTCGCCCCAACTGGCGGACGCCCTGCTCCGCGAGCGCATCCGCGGTCTGGCCGCGGGCGGAAAGGCAGTGCTGCTGGTGGAGCAGCGCGCCAGGGCGGCGATGCAGATCGCCGATTGGACCGTCGTGCTGGTCTCCGGCGCGAACCGGCTGGAAGGGCGGCCGGCCGAGCTGCTCGGCCGGCCGGATTTCGAGGCGTCGTTCCTCGGCGCTGCCGCCGGACCCGCCCAGGGCGCCGCCCCCGCTCGGCCGGCCGTTCCGTAAGAAAAGCCCGCCGCGCCGGCGCCTGTCTACATCCGATCGCTGGCTTTGAAGTACTTCCTCGCGTAGGCGACCATCTCTCGATCGGTCGGATGATCGACGGTTTCCACGCCGGCGATCTTCGCCCGCAGCGCCCGCTCGTGCGCGTCCAGGTACTTCACGAATTCCGTCTTCGCCGAGGCCGGACCGACGATCAGCAGGCTATCGGCGCTTTCGACGGCGCGCGCGACGTCGTGAAAGAATCGCGCGGCGTCGTCGGGGTGTTCCCTCGCTTCACCCTGTCCCTTGGGATGCCGGTGGATGAGGTGGCGCGGAGAGAGGATGGTCGCCTCGTCGACCGGCTCAGGCTGCGCATGGCCGGGCGTCTCCGGCTGTACGTGGAACACGCGGGCTTCCGTGTGATCGATCCAGACGACGACGTGGCTGCGCATCCCGTCACCCTTTCCGTTGTTCCCGAACGGCCTGCCAGCAATACCAGGCCGCGACCGTCCGGTACGGCCGGAACCGTTCGCCCTCGGCCTGGAGCTGCTTCGGCGTCAGCAGGTCTGGCAGGCCGTAGGCGAGTGAGTAGCCTTTCCGGACGCCGTAGTCGTCGACCGGCCACACGTCGAGCCGCCGCAATTGGAAAATGAGGAACATCTCGGCGGTCCACCGCCCGATGCCGCGGACGACCGACAGGCGCGTGATGATCTCTTCGTCCGCGAGCCGGCCGATGCGGCCCAGGGGGACGGTACCGTCGGCGACCTTCGCGGCGAGATCGCGGATCGAGCGCACCTTGCTCCCCGACAACCCGGCGGCGCGAATCTTCCGGGGGGCCAGCGCCAAGACGGCCGCGGGCGACAGATCCCCGTCGAACAGCGCCACAAATCGACGGTGAATCGCGGCGGCGGCGGCGCCGGCGAGCTGCTGGTACAGAATGCTTTCGGCGAGCGTCCCGAAGTGATCGGTCCTCGGCCTGGGCAGACGAAACGGACCGGCCCGTTTCATTAATTTGGCCATGACCCTGTCGCGGCGGGCCACCGCGGCGGCGGCGGCGGAAAATGCGCTTCGAAATGTTTCGCTGCTCATACGGCACTCAGACGGGCACCGGATTGACCGACGCTAGATTTCGTCCCGGGATCTGCCGCCCCTGTGCCGGGCGAATCTGTGCCCGGCGAACCGCTTCTCGCCGGGCGCACGCCGTGGCATGCTAGGGGAGTGCGATGGATCGCGTCTCGACGGCAGGACTTGGGAGGCTCACATGGCGGAGGTCAAGGTGGCCCAGGTTGGCGGGGTGGCTCCGGGAACGGGTACGGTCGTAGACGCACAGGGAACCGCGATCGCCCTCTTCAACGTCGGCGGGACCTTCTACGCGATCGCCAACGCCTGCACGCACATGGGCGGACCGCTGGGGAGAGGCCGTCTCGACGGCAGCACCGTTACGTGCCCCTGGCACGGCAGCCAGTTTGACGTGACGTCGGGCCAGGTCCGCAAGGGCCCCGCCCACAACCCCGTGGCCGCGTATCCGGTGCGGGTTCGGGGAGACGACGTGTTTGTCGTGCTCGGGGACGCCTCCTCGTGAACTCAGCTGAACAGCTGAGCGGTATCCACCACGTCACCGCGATCGCGGGCGATCCGCAGCAGAACGTCGATTTCTACGCCGGGACGCTGGGCCTGCGTCTGGTCAAGCGGACCGTCAACTTTGACGATCCCGGCACCTATCACTTGTACTTCGGAGACGAGGCCGGGCATCCCGGCACCATTCTCACGTTCTTCCCGTGGCCGGGCGCCCCCCGCGGGCACCGCGGCGCCGGCCAGGCGACCGCGGTGTCGTTTTCCGTTCCCCCCGACGCGCTCGCCTTTTGGGAGGAACGCCTGAGAGCGCGCGGCGTCCCATTCGAGGCGTTGGAATCGCCGTTCGACGAATCCATCCTGGAATTTTCGGATCCGGACGGCCTCGCGCTCGAGCTCGTGGCGGACTCCAGGACAGACCTCGGCGCACCCTGGGCGACGGCTTCGGTCCCGGTCGAGCGGGCGATCCGCGGATTCCACAGCGTCGCCCTGCTGGAGCACATGCACACCGGCACGGAACGGTTGCTGACGGAAGTGATGGGCTTCCGGTTCGCGCAGACAGTCGGCCACCGGCGCCGGTATATCGCGGACGGCGGCGGCCTGGGCGCGCACGTGGATATCGTTAGCGCGCCGGACGCGTCGCCCGGGCGGGTGGCGGTTGGGACGGTGCACCACGTCGCCTGGCGGGTCGCGTCGGATGACGCGCAGCAGGCGTGGCGGCGGCGGCTGCTTGAAGCGGGCGTCAACGTGACGCCGGTCCGGGACCGGCAGTATTTCCGGTCGATCTATTACCACGAGCCCGGCGGCGTGCTGTTCGAGATCGCGACCGACCCGCCCGGCTTCACGATCGACGAGCCGCCCGAGGCCCTCGGCACCGCGCTGCGGCTGCCGCCGTGGCTCGAGCCGCGCCGTGAGGCGCTCGAGGCCCGCCTGCCGCGGCTTCATCTCCCGGAGCGCGGGCCGTAGGGAGGCGCCGTGGCCCCTGAGTTCGTGCACCGCTTTGTGCCGGGAGGAACGCCCGGGGGGCCCGTGCTTCTGCTGCTGCACGGGACCGGCGGCGACGAGACCGATCTCCTGCCGCTTGGAGAAGCGCTGGCGCCCGGGGCGGCGCTCCTCAGTCCGCGCGGCCGGGTGCTGGAGCACGGGATGCCGCGGTTCTTCCGCCGCCTCGCGGAAGGCGTCTTCGATGTGCCGGACCTGATCGAGCGCACCCGCGAACTGGCGGAGTTCGTGGGCGCCGCCGCGGCGGAGTACGGCTTCGACCCGGCGGCGGTGATCGCGGCCGGCTACTCCAACGGCGCCAACATCGCGGCGAGCCTGCTGCTGCTGCATCCGGGTGTGCTGCGCGGCGCAATTCTCTTTCGCGCGATGGTGCCGCTGGTGCCCGAGACGCGCCCGCGCCTTGCCGGGATTCCGGTCTTCATCGCCGCCGGGCGGCAGGACGCGATCGTGCCCTACGGGCAGACGCAGCAGCTCGCCGGCCTCCTCGAGGAGGCCGGCGCGGACGTGGCCGTCCACGTCGAGCCCGGGGGGCATGCCTTGACCGAGGGAGACGTGACGGCCGCGCGGGCGTGGCTGGCCGAACGGCTCAGCCGAGGTACAGCGCCTCGAGGCCGACGAGCCGCTCCGTGATCAACACCACCAGCACCGCCATCGCGATGCTGATCGTGCCGGCGACCGCGAGGGTCGGGTCGAACGAGAACCGCAGGTAGTCGAACAATTCGATCGGCAGCGGGACTGTGCCGATGCCGTGCAGCAGCAGGGAGATGTTGAACTCGTCGTAGCTCGTCACGAACGCGAAGATCGCGCCCGAGATGACCGCGCCCTTGATCAGCGGCAGCGTCACCCGGCGGAAGGTGACCAGCGGCCCCGCGCCGAGATTGCGGGCGGCCTCCTCGAGGCTGCGGTCGAAGCGCACCAGAACGGCGCTGACGATCAGCACGACGTACGGGATGCAGATGAGCGTGTGGCCCACGACGAGCTCCCACAGCCCGCCCGATTTGCCCCAGCCGATCGCGTAGAAGTAGATCAGGAGCGCGATGCCGGTCAGGATGCCCGGCACCGCGATCGGCGCGATCATCATGAGGCGCATTACCGTCCGGAACCGTCCCGAGAACCGCACCAGCCAGAGGCTCGCCGTCGTGCCGATCACCGTCGCGATCGCCGTGACGATCGCGGCGAGTTCGACGCTGAATTTGAACGACCGCACCATCGTGCGGCTGTGCGCGAACGACTGAAACCACCGCAGCGAGAGGCCCTCCGGCGGGAACCGGAGATAGGTGCCCGAGTTGAGGGCGGCGATCACGACGATCACGACCGGCGCGAGCAGGAACACGTACAGCACGGCCGCCGCCAGCGCCAGCCACCGCCGTTCGCCGGACTTGACCATCAGGCGGCCGGATGGGCCGCGCGGCCGAGCGCGCGGAGGTAGGCCCAGAGCACCGCGATCGTGATCGCAAAGAACAGGATCGCGAACGCGCTGCCGCCGGGCCAGTTGAACAGCTCGGTGATCGTCCGGATCACGAGGATCGGCACCGTCAGCACCTTGAAGCCGCCGAGCAGCGACGGGATCACGTAGGAGCTGATCGTCAGGACGAAGACCAGGATCGTCCCCGCGACGACCCCCGGCACGCTCAAGGGAAACGTCACCCGCCAGAACGTGCGCCAGAAGCCCGCGCCGAGCGAGCGCGCGGCGAGCTCGAGCTCCGGGTCGATGCCGCGGATCGGGCCGGCGATCGCGAGCACCATGAACGGGATGAAGACGTGCACGAGCCCGATCATCACGCCGAGATCGTTGTACATGAGCGGCAGCGCGCGCAGGCCGAGGGCCGCGAGCGCCTGATTGATCAAACCGGTGTCTTGCAGCAGGATCATCCAGCCGTAGGTCCGGATCAGCACCCCGACCAGCAGCGGCGAGATCACGAGCGCCATCAAGAGCCCCTTGCGCGCCCGCGGCGCGCGGGCCAGATGATAGGCGAGCGGGTAGGAGACGGCGAGCGCGATCACGGTCGTGAGCACACCGATCTCGAGCGTATGCAGGATGACGCCCCACGTGAACGCGTCGCCGGCGATGCGCGTGTAATTGCTCAGCGTGAAGATACGGAGGTAGGCGGCGGTCGGGCTCGGCGTCATCGTGCTGATCACGAGCAGATTGAGATACGGCAGCACGAAGAAGCCGAACAACAGCACCGCGACCGGCGCGACAAGCAGGTGGCGCGCCGCATCCCGCGCCGGCGCCCGGCCGGGGGCGATCTCCCCGCGCGCAAGCACGGCCACGCTATCGCTCTCCCGCCGCGCGGTCCGCCGCCGGACGGCCCTCGTCCGCGGGCACGGCCCACGCGGTGTCCTCCGCGAACGACACCACGACGCGGTCGCCCGCCCGGTGCGCCGCGCTGCCGCGGCCCTGGACCCTCACCAGGACGCCGCCCCCGACGTCAATGCGGAAGTCCGTGATGGCGCCGAGAAAGGTGCGCTCGGCGACGACCCCGCGGAGACGGTTCGGGCCGTCCGCCGAGTCGGGCGGGCCCGCCGCGTCGCCGTCGAGGTCGATGTGCTCGGGGCGGATGCTCACGACCGCCCGCGCGCCCGGACCGAGGCCGGTGACGCCCCGGCCGCGCACGTGACCGGCCGGCGTCTCGACGACCAGGGCGTCCTTCGAGCGCGACGCGACGCGTCCCGGGAGCAGGTTCGTGAGGCCGATGAACGCGGCGACCGCCGCCGAGCGGGGCCGGTGGTAGATCTCCTCGGGGGCGTCGAACTGCCGCAGCACCCCGTCCATCATGACCGCCACGCGGTCGGCGAGCACGAGCGCCTCCGCCTGGTCGTGGGTGACGTAGAGCGTGGTGATGCCGAACTCCCGCTGCAGCGACCGGATGTAGAACCGCATCTCCTCGCGGAGCTTCGCGTCGAGGTTGGCGAGCGGTTCGTCGAGGAGCAGCACGCTCGGATTGATCACGAGCGCCCGCGCGAGCGCGGTCCGCTGCTGCTGGCCGCCGGAGAGCTGGCGGGGGAACCGGCCTTCGAGGCCTCCGAGTCCGACGCGTTCGAGGATCGCCGCGACCCGCCGCGCGATCTCCGAGCGGGAGACCTGGCGCATTTCGAGGCCGAACGCGACGTTTTGGGCGGCCGTCAGGTGCGGGAACAGCGCGTAGTGCTGGAAGACCATGCCGCAGTTCCGCCGTTCCGGCGCGACCTCCGTCACATCGCGCTCGCCGAGCATGATCCGGCCGGCCGTCGGCGTCTCGAACCCGGCGACCATCCGCAGCGTGGTCGTCTTCCCGCAGCCCGACGGTCCGAGCAGCGCGACGAGCTCGCCGGACGCCGCCTCGAGGGTCAGGCCCGAGACGGCGGCGACCTCGCCGAAGTGCTTCGTCAGGCCGCGCAGGCGGATCTCAGCCATCGGCGACGCCGAGGGAGGGCCGCGTCGGCATGCGACGCGGCCCTCCGGGTCTTGCCTCCGGCCGGTTCGAAGCGGCGCGGCTCAGCAGCTACGCACCTGCCGGTTCCAGGCGTCGGTCATCTGCTCGCGGGCGCCGGAGGTGTTGAGCCAGATGTAGTCCCACCGCGGGATCTTGCCGAGCTGATCCTGGGCCACCGGGATCAGCGGTGCGACGCTGCTCGAGATCTTGACGTGGGGGTTGGCCGGCGTCCAGTAGAACTTCTCGGCCCACTTCTGCTGGATCGGCGGGCTGAGCCAGTAGTTGATGAACGCGTAGCCGAGGTCCTTGACCTTGCTGCCGACGGTGACGTTCATGTCCTGCTCGAACATGCCGCAGTAGCCTTCCTTCGGCAGCACCCACGCGACCGGCAGACCCTTGGCCTTCATCAACGCCCAGTCCGGCGAGTCGATGAGCCCGACGGTCACCTCGCCCTGGGTCATCATGTTCAACTCGGTGCCGCTGAAGTCGACCTGCCGGGCGGCGCACATGTTCTTGGCGACCCAGTCGACCGCCGGCTTCCAGTTCTTGTAGTCCTTCGTCAGGATCTGCGCCAGCTTCATCACGTGCTGGGGCTCGCCGGAGTTGCCGATTTGGAAGAAGCAGCTCTTGTTGCCGTACTTGCCCAGGTCGAGCCATGACGACGGGGGATTCTTCACCTGGTCGGTGCGGTAGGCGATGCCGAGGGGCCCGACAAGGCCGAGCACGCCGACGTCCTTGGGCTGGCGCAGTTCCTTCGGCACGTACTGGAGGTTCGGGACGGTATCGGCCGGCAGCGGCGCGAAGAAGCCCTCGAGCCGCAGCTGCGCGAGGTACGTCTCGTTGGTGACGAAGACGTCGTACGGCGGATTGCCCTTGCCGGCGGCCCGCATCTTGGCGAACCAGTCCTTGGCGAGACCGATCGCCAGCTCGACCTTGGCGCCGGTCAGGGCCTCGAACGCGGGGATGTGCTCGTCCTCCATGAACTGCTGCCACGTGCCGCCGTAGCTCGTGACGACGAGCGTTTGGCCCTTGAAGGACTGCGCCGCGGCGACCATGCCCGACTCGCCGAAGGCGCCGATCACCGCGGAGGCGGCGGCCGCGCCGATGCCGAGCGCGCCCAGTCCGCGGAACAACTCACGCCTCGTGACCGTTCCGTTCAGCCAATCGGACACCGCCGCGCGCACGGCGGGGTCGCGCAGCAACCTGCCGGTGCTCATCGTGGCCTCCCTGGTGTGACCTCACTCGGTGGGTACAACGCCGGCAAGGCCAAGGGTTCCACCCGCTCGGGAGGCCTTCCTCCAGCGGGCTACTTCGCACGCACGTACTGCACCGGCCACGGCGCCGCGTCCGGGTGGCCGAGTACCTTCGCGGCGCGCAGCGGGAAATACGGGTCGCGCAGGAACTCCCGCGCCATCGCGATCAAATCGGCGCGTCCGTCGGCGAGAATCGCCTCGGCCTGCTCCGCCGTCGTGATGAGGCCCACGGCCATCGTCATGATGCCGGTTTCGCGGCGGATGCGCTCCGCGAACGGGACGTGATAGCCGGGGCCGAGCGGGATCTCCTGCGCGGTCGACAGGCCGCCGCTCGACGTGTCGATGACGTCGACCCCGCGCGCGGCGAGCTCCCGGGACAGCTGCACCGCATCGTCGATGTCCCATCCGCCCGGCACCCAGTCGGTGCACGACAGCCGGACGGAGAGGGGCTTGTCCCGCGGCCACTCCGCGCGCACGCCGTCCACCGTCTCGAGCAGCAGGCGGGTCCGGTTTTCGAACGCGCCGCCGTAGCGGTCGGTGCGCCGGTTCGACAGCGGCGACAGAAACTCGTGGAGCAGGTAGCCGTGGGCCGCGTGAATCTCGATCACGTCGAAGCCGGTCCGGAGCGCCCGCGCCGCCGCGCCGCCGAACGCGCGAACGACCGCCGCGATGTCCGCGGTGCTCATCTCCCGCGGCTCGCGGTAGGGTTCGCTGAACGCGATCGGACTCGGCGCGATCGGCGTCCATCCGCCTCCGGCATCCGGGATGCCCGCGATGCCTTCCCACGGCCGGCGCGCGCTCGCCTTCCGGCCGGCGTGCGCCAGCTGAATGCCCGCCGCGGCGCCGTTGGTCTTGATCAACGTTACCGCGCGCTCGAGCGCACGGGCGTGCGCGTCCGACCAGAAGCCGAGGTCTTGCGGCGAGATGCGGCCCTCAGGGCTGACCGCCGCCGCCTCGGTGAAGACGAGGCCGGCGCCGCCGACCGCGCGGCTGACGAGATGCACGAGATGCCAGTCGGTGGCCATGCCGTCCCGCGCTTCGCACGAGTACTGGCACATCGGCGAGACGACGAGCCGGTTGCGAAGCGTCACGCCGCGGATCGGCAGCGGCCGGAAGAGATGCGGCACCGGTGCGGTCATCGACGAACGCCCCCTCTGCTTCGTAGACGGATGCGCCGCGGTCGCGGCGCCGTTCACAATAACGCCGCCCGCCGCGGCGTTCTTCCCGGGCCCAGTGTCGGCCGGCGCAGGTCTCTCCCGGTCCGCGGGGGTAGTCATTAACGCACAGCGAGTTGACCCGGAGGTGGAGACGGTGGGACCGCTCGACGGCAGCCTCTTCAAGCGTATCGACCATATCGGCGTGATCGTCGCCGACCTCGGCGAGCAGAAGAAGTGGCTCGGCGAGATCTTCGGCCTGCCCGTCACGAAAGAGCTCAATTTTCCCGAGACCAAGCTCAAGGCCGCCTTCTACGGCGTCTCCGGCGTGGACATCGAGGTCATCCAGCTCGACGATCCCGAGACGCGCCGGAAGCGGCTCGGCGAGGGCGGCCACCGGGCCCGCATCGAGCACATCGCGGTCGAGGTGAGCGATATCCAGGCGGTGCTGAAGAAGCTCGCCCCCCTCGGCGTCAAGACGACGGAGCCGGAGCCTCGAAGGATCGGCGACCGCATGAACATCTGGACCGTCGCCGAGACGACCGGCGGCGTCTCCTACCAGTTCATTCAGCGGATGTAGGGGTGGGCTGTGGACGAGCTGACGGCGCTGAAGGACCGCGTGTGTACGGAGATCGACGCCGCGCGCGACGAGTTCGTCGCGCTCAGCCGGCGGATCCATGAGAACCCGGAGTTGGGTCTCCAGGAGCGCCGGGCGGCCGAGTGGGTTGGTGCTTTGCTGCGGGAGTCGGGCTTCTCCGTCGAGCGGCCGGTTGCCGGCATGGAGACGGCGTTCCGGGCCGAAGTCCGCGGGAGCGCGGCGCACCCCCGCGTGGCGCTGCTGGCGGAGTACGACGCGCTGGCCGGTCTCGGACACGCGTGCGGCCACAACCTGATCTGCATGGCGAGCGTCGGCGCCGCGGTGGCGCTGCGCCGTGCGGCGCCCAGGCTGCCCGGCGCGCTGACCGTCCTCGGCACGCCGGCCGAGGAGACCGTGGGCGGCAAGGTCGTCCTGGTCGAGCAGGGGGCGTTCGAAGGGGTCGACGCGGCGATGATGTTCCACCCGTCGCGCAACAACTGGTGGACGCGCGGCGCGCTCGCCGCGCAGTCGCTGCTCGTCAAGTTCCACGGCAGGCCGGCGCACGCGGCCGCGATGCCCGAGAAGGGCATCAACGCGCTCAACGCGCTGCTTCTCACGTACCACGCGATCGATTCGCTGCGGCAGCACGTGCCGAGCGACGTGCGGATCCACGGCATCGTCACGAAGGGCGGCGACGCCCCGAACGTGGTGCCCGCCTACGCGGAGGGCGACTTTCTCGTCCGCGCGGCGACGCGCCGGACGCAGGCGGACGTTATGGCCAAGGTCAAACAGTGCGCCGAGGGTGCCGCGGCGCAGACGGGCGCCCGCGTCGAATTCGAGCTGGGCCTCCTGTACGCCGAGCGCTACAACAACCAGGTGCTCGCGGACCTCTTCGCCGGCAACATGGGCCGTCTCGGGATCGAAGGCGAGCGCCCGCCGGTGGAGGGCGGCGTGGGATCGTCGGATATCGGGAACGTCAGCATGGTCTGCCCTACGATTCACCCGTATCTTGCGATCGCCGACGACATCTCCGGACACACCGTGGAATTCCGCGAGGCGGCGGGCTCCCCGCGGGGCTACGAGACCATGCTGGCCGCCGCCAAGGGACTCGCCATGACGGCGCTCGACGTCCTCTACCGGCCGGACCGGGTCAAGGCGATGTGGGATGAGTTCAAGGCCACGGTGCCGGGCGCGTAGATGCGGTACCGGTGGCCGGACGGGCACGAGTGCGCGGCCGCGCTGACGTTCGACGTCGACGCCGAATCGGCGCTGATCTTCCGCGAGCCGGAGCGGGCGGCGCGCTCGCTCGCCGCCAACGAGGAGCGGCGGTTCGGCGTGCGCACCGGCGTCGAGCGGATTCTGCGGCTGCTCGGGCGGTACGGGCTCCACGGCACCTTTTACGTGCCGGGCTGGACGATCGCGCACCACACCGCGGCGATCCGGCCGATCCGCGACGCCGGCCACGAACTGGCCGCCCACGGCAACGTGCACGAGTCGCTCGACACGCTGCGCGACGACGAGGAGGCGCGGGTCCTCGAGGAGCAGCTCGACATCTGGAAGTCGTGCCTCGACCTGCGGCCGGCGGGATACCGGTCGCCGTCGTGGGAGCTCAACGCCGGCACGCCGGCGCTTCTCAAGTCCCGCGGCTTCGTGTACGACAGCTCGCTCATGGGCGACGACGTCCCGTATCATCTGGCGACGCCGTCCGGACCGCTCGTCGAGGTCCCGGTGCAGTGGCTGCTCGACGACGCGCCGATGTACCGGCACGTGTATGGCGCGAGCAACCAGATCTCGGATCCCGACCGCGTCATCCGGATGTGGGCGCAGGAGTTCGACGGAATGCGTCAGGAGAACGGCTGCTTCGTCCTGACGATGCACCCCTGGATCTCCGGCCGCGCCGGACGGCTCTTGGGGCTCGAACGGTTGATTCAGCACATGCGGAACGTGCCGGGCGTCTGGTTCGCAACGGTCGCCGAGATCGCCGCGTGGGCGGCCGGCCAAGAGTCGCGGGTGGTCCATCCGGCGAGGGGCACGACGCGCCCGCAATAAGAGGACCGGCTTCGCCGTGCTTCGAAATGGGCCGTATGGACGGCGGCCCTCCGCTCCTCGAGATGCGGGGAATCTCCAAGACGTTTCCCGGCGTCACCGCGCTCCGGGACGTCGATTTCGATCTCCGCGCCGGCCAGGTGCACGCGCTGGTCGGCGAAAACGGCGCGGGCAAATCGACCCTCATCAAGATCCTCTCCGGCGTCCATCGCGCGGACCGCGGCACGATCCGCGTCTTCGGAGAGACCGTTTACTTCGCGTCCCCGCGCGACGCCCAGCGCCGCGGTATCGCCACGGTCTATCAAGAGTTCAACCTCGTCCCCCAACTGACCGTGGACGAGAACCTCTACCTCGGCGACGAGCCGCGCGGCCGGTGGCCGGGATGGGTGGATCGCCGGCGGCGGCTTCGCGACGCCGGGGCGCTGCTGCGCTCGCTCGGCGCGCAGGTGCCGCCGCAGATCCGGGTGCGCAGCCTCGGCGTGGCCGAGCAGCAGCTCGTCGAGATCGCCAAGGCCCTGTCGCGCGACGCCCGCATCGTGGTGATGGATGAGCCGACCGCCGCGCTGACCGGGCATGAGATCGAGCGGCTGTTCGCCGCCATCCGGGGATTGACGGCCCGCGGCGTCGGGGTCATCTACATCTCCCACCGGCTGGAGGAACTCCGGGAGATCGGCGACCGCGTGACGGTCCTGCGCGACGGCCAGCGGATCGGCACGGATGAGGTCGGCGCCGTCTCGACCGATGAGATCATACGGATGATGGTCGGCCGGGAGGTGCGCGAGAAGTATCCCAAGGCGGCGGTGCCGCAGGGTGAGGAGATTCTCCGGGTCGCGGGCCTTACGCGCAAGGGCGCGCTGCACCAGGTATCGTTCTCGCTGCGGCGCGGAGAGATTTTGGGCGTCGCGGGGCTCGTCGGGGCGGGGCGCACCGAACTCGCGCTGACGCTGTTCGGCGCGACGCCGGCCGACGGGGGCACGATCACGGTCAAGGGGCGCACGCGGCGGATCGGCTCGCCGCGGGACGCGATTCGGGCAGGGATCGCGCTGCTCCCCGAGGATCGCAAGCGCCACGGATTGATCCTCGTCCAAGCCGTTGGAACAAACATCACCCTGCCGGTGGCGCCGCGGTTGGTCCGGTGGGGCCTCCTCGACCACGCCCGCATGCGGGCGCTCGCGCGCCGGTTCGCGGCGGCGCTCCGCATCGTGACGCCGAGCCTCGACCGCCGCGTCGCGTACCTCAGCGGCGGCAACCAGCAGAAGGTCGTGCTCGCCAAGTGGCTCGCCGCGCAGGCCGAGGTGGTGATGTTCGACGAACCCACGCGCGGCATCGACGTCGGGGCGAAGATCGAAGTCTACCAGCTGATGACCGAGTTGGTACGGCAGGGCGCCGGGGTGCTGATGATCAGTTCGGAGCTCCCCGAGATCCTTGGGATGAGCGACCGGATTCTGGTGATGCGCCGGGGCCGCCTGACCGGCGAATTCCCTCGGGAGGCGGCGACCGCGGAGCGCGTCATGACCGCGGCCCTGGCGGGATGACCGGGTGAGCGAAGCCGCCGACCAGGTCGCCCCGGAACTCATCGTCGGCTACGAGATCCGGCCGTCCCGACCACGCGTGCCGTGGGAACGGGTCGGGCTGCCCGCCGCGCTCGTGGTCCTCGCCGCGGTCTTTGCGGTGGCGAACCGCAACTTTCTCACGGTCGGTAATCTGAGCAACGTCGCCCGCCAGTACTCGCCGCTCGCCCTGATCAGCATCGGGCAGACCCTGGTCATCGTCAACGGGGGCATCGATCTCTCCGTGGGCGCGCTGATGGCGCTCACGAGCGTCTGCACGGCGCTCGCCATGCTGGCCTGGGGCTTTCTCCCGGGCGTGCTCGCGGCGCTGGCGCTCGGGACGGCGGTCGGCGCGGTGAACGGGACGCTCGTGGCCCGCACGCCGATCCCGCCGTTCATCGTGACGCTCGGGGCGCTGTCCATGGCGCGGGGCGCCGCGTACACGATCAGCGGCGGCCAGCCGATCTCCGGCCTGCCGCTGCCGCTCTTGTGGCTCGGGTCCGGCACCCTCGGGATCGTGCCGGTGCCGGCCGCGGTCGCGATCGCGGCGTTCGCGGTGTTTCACCTCGTGATGACGCGGACGAAGTTCGGGCTCTACACCTTCGCCATCGGCGGCAACGAGGAGGCCACGCGCCTCAGCGGCGTGCCCGTCGGATGGTATAAGGGGATGGCCTACGTCCTGTCCGGGCTGCTCGCCGGCGCGGCCGGACTCATTCTCACGGCCCGGACGTTCTCCGGCCAGCCGACGATCGGCGAGAGCCAGGAACTGTACGCGATCGCCGCCGTGGTGATCGGCGGCACGCGGCTCGGCGGCGGCGAAGGGAGTCTCCTGCGTACGTTTCTCGGCGTGCTGGTCATCGGCGTGCTGGGCAACGGCCTGAATCTCTTGAACGTCTCGTCGTTCATTCAGATGATCTTGATCGGGCTGATCATCGTGCTGGCGGTGGGAACCGATTTCGTGCGTGAGCGGCGCGGCTAACCTGACGGGGGGGTGGCAGGGCGATGCGATGGATGCAGAGATTGGCGGTGGTGCTCGCAATCGCGGTGGGCGTCGGGATGATGCCGGCGGGCTGGGCGGCGGGCGCGCCGTCCCCGGACGCGCCGTACCCGCGGCCGGCCAGGCCGGCCAAAGCCTACCGGCTCGGCGCCTTGATCCCGCAGTTGGCCAACCCGCACTTCATCGGGATGGCGTACGGCATTCAGGAAGAGGCGCGGGCGCTCGGCGGCTCGGTGATTCTGAACGACGCCGGCGGGTACCAGTTTCTCGACAAGCAGATCGCGCAGATGGAGGACCTGATCGCGAACCGGGTCGACGCGATTCTCCTCGTCGCCGTCTCGGGTCCCGGGACGGTCCCGGTGGTGGAAAAGGCCTACGCGGCGCACATTCCCGTCATCAACATCAACGTGATGACCGACAGCCCGCACGTCGTGACGCGCATCCGCTCCGACGACAAATCCCTGGGGCGCAAGGAAGGTGAGTTGCTGGCCAAGGCGCTGGGCGGCAAGGGCAGCGTCGTCATGCTCAAGGGCCCGGCGGGCGCCTCGCCGTTCGAGCTGCGCTCGGCGGGATTCAAGGAGTATCTGAAGGCCAACACGTCCATCAAGATCCTCGGCGAGCAGAACTCCGTGAACACGCCGGACCAGGGTCTGAAGTTGATGGAAGACTTCATGCAGACGTTTCCGCAGATCGACGGGGTGATGTGCTCCGCCGACTTCCTGGCGATCGGCGCGGCGCAGGCGATCCGCGCCGCGGGGAAGGGCGGCAAGGTCAAGGTTGTCACGGTCGACCTCCAGCCCGATGCCGAGAAGCTGCTCCGGGGGGGCCTCCTCACCGGCGCGATTGTGCAGACGGCGCAGATCATGGGCCGGTGGGGGGTCCGGGCGGCGATCAACGCGCTCGGCGGGCGGCCGGTGCCGCCGCAGCTCTTCACGCCGATCTTTGTCGTGACCAAGGAGAACGTCGATCAGGTTGACTTCACCTTGGAGCGCGGTCCCGTCGGATGGAAGCCGTGACCACGATGATTCAACGTGGAGGGTGTGAGCCACCCCGTCGCTCGGGTGCTGGTCATCTGGCGGGCGGGTACGCCACTACGGCGGTTCCAGACCGCACAGTCGTTTTACGGCTGGACGAGCTGCATGACATCGCCACCGGACGGACGATCGCGGTGTGGGCCGGAGACCTTGCGTCCGCGCGCAACCGGCCGGCGTGGACTCGAGGTCTGACCCACTGAATGAGCCGCCGGTCCGCCTAGCGGATTTCGACGATCATCTCGATCTCGACCGCGATGTTGAACGGCAGCGAGCCCATGCCCACGGCGGAGCGCGCGTGCCGGCCGCGGTCGCCGAAGATCGCCACCAGCAGGTCGGATGCGCCGTTGATCACCTGCGGCTGTTCCGTGAACTCCGGCGTGCCGTTGACCATCCCGAGCAGCTTGACGACGCGGCGCACGCGGTCGAGGCTTCCGATCGCCGCCTTCAACGTCGCGAGGCAGTTCAGCATCACGAGCCGCGCGGCTTCTTGGCCCTGGGCCGTGGTGAACTCGCGGCCCAGTTTGCCACGGTAGGTCAGTTCTCCGTTCTGGACGGGGCCGTGGCCGGAGACGAAGACGAGCTTCCCGGTGACCACGGCGCCGACGTAATTCGCGACCGCCGGCGGTGCGGGTGGCAGCGTCAGGCCGATCCCGGCGAGGGCGCGCTCGACCTGTCCGGCGGAGGCCGCCCCGGTCCGTCGCGACGTTCTTCTCGTGGATCGTGCCATGACAGGCCTCCGTGCGTTTAGGCGCGGCTACATTTCGAGCGCGAGATGGCTGGCGATGTACGGGGCGACCACCTCGGCCTGCTCTTCAGCGAAACCGTGCGACCCCCCGGGGACGACGATCAGCTTCGACCGCGGGAGCAGACTCGCGAGATACTCCCCCACCGCGACCGGACTGATCGGATCGCTGTCTCCCCACAACAGGAGCGCCGGCGCGGTGATCGTCCGGATGCGCTCGCTGAAGTCGTCCCGGTGTTCCAGGAGGACCGCCGAAGCCGCGGCCTGCGGGTACTCCCGGCGGTAGGGCGCGCGCCAGTCTTCGGTACCGAACCGCGACACGTCGATACCGCCCGAGGTGGCCGTGAGGACGATGTGCCGGACCCGCTCCGGCCGGTCCAGCGCGGCGCGGATGGCCACCGCCCCGCCCATCGATTGCGCGATCAGATCGACCGGCCGGTCCATGCGGTCCGTGACGAGCGCGACGAGGTGATCGAACCGGGAGACGCGCGGGTCCGCCGGGACGGATCCGTGCCCCGGCCATTCCAGAAATACCCGCTCGTAGTCCGTCGGCAAGAGGTCGGCGACCGGGCGCCAGAAGCGCCGGTCGCCCCGCGCCCCCGGCAGGAAGAGGATCCGGTGGCCCACGTCAGTGCGCCAAGTATCCCCCGTCGACCGGCAGGATGACCCCGGTGATGCCCGAGGCCGCCGGCGACGCCAGGTACAGCACCGTCCGGGCGACCTCGTCGATGTCGAGGACGCGCCCCATCGGGATGCGGCCGATCACCTGCGCGCGGGTGTCCGGGTTCTGCAGCACTTCCGCGGTCATGTCCGTCTCGACGAAGGTCGGCGCCACGGCGTTGACGCGAATCCCCCGCGAGGCCCACTCCATGGCGAGCTGCTTGGTGAGCGTGGCCACGCCGCCTTTGCTCGCGCAGTAAGTCGCGCGGTTCGGGAGCGCGACGAAGCTCATCGTCGAGCCGAGGTTGACGATCGAGCCGCCGCCGGCCGGCAGCATGACCCGCGCCGCGGCCTGGGCGCAGAAGAACACCGCCTTGAGATTGGTGTCCACGACCTCGTCCCACTCGGCCTCGGTCACCTCGAGCGCCGGCGTCCGGTGGTTGATGCCGGCGTTGTTGACGAGGACGTCGAGACGGCCGTACGCAGACACGGCGCGGTCGACGATCTGGCGCCCGGCCCGGGCTTCGCGCACGTCCGCCGTCACGGCGACGCACCGCCGGCCCAGCCGTTCGATCGCGGTGTGCGCGGCGTCCAGCGCGTCCGGCTTCCGTCCGGCGATGACGAGATCCGCGCCCGCCCGGGCGAGGCGCTCCGCGATGCCGCGGCCGATGCCGTGCCCGCCGCCCGTCACGACCGCCACCTTGCCGTCAAGACGGATCTCGTCCATGGACGCCTCCTCGCCGGCCGACTCGCGGCCGGCAACCATAAAATCGAAGCCGGCCGGCTGGCGGCCGGGCGCCTCTCGTCCGAGCCTCGGCTAGCGGTGGAGCCGGGGGTCCAGCGCGTCCCGCAGGCCGTCTCCGAGAAAATTGAAGCCCAGGATCGTCACAAAGATCGCCGCGATCGGAAAGAAGGACCAGTGCGGCGCGATGTTCAGGTAATCCTTCGCCAAGTTCGCCATCGCCCCCCACTCCGGCGTCGGCGGCTGCGCGCCCAGACCCAGGAACGAGAGACCCGCCGCGGCGAGGATGGCGGCCGCGATCCCGAGCGTCGCGGTGACGATGATTTCGGAGGAGATGTTCGGGAGCACGTGTCGTGCGAGCATCCGGACGTCGCGCACGCCGACCGCGCGCGCCGCGTCGACGTACTCGTTGGCCCCCACCCGGAAGACCGCGCTCCGGACGATGCGCACGAACCCGGGGATGCCCCCGATCCCGACGGCGATCATCGCGTTCTGGAGGCTCGGACCGAGCGCGGCGATGATGGCGATGGCGAGCAGGAGGTTCGGAAAGGCCAGCAGCACGTCCATGACCCGCATGATCGGGTCGTCGAAGCGGCGGTAGAAGCCCGCCAGCACGCCGAGGGTGACTCCGGCCGCGGCCGCGATGCCGACCGAGATGAGGCCGATCGTGAGCGAGATGCGGCTGCCGTGGACGACCTGGCTGTAGATGTCCCGGCCCAGGCTGTCCGTGCCGAACCAGTGCGCGCGGGAGGGTCCCTGAAACCGGTGGACGATGTCCGGCAGCGTGGGATCGACCGGGGCGAGGACGGGCGCAAGGACCGCGACGGCGATGACCAGGACGACGATGGCGCCGCCGATCCGCACCTGCCAGGAACGGCCGAGACGGCGCGCCAGCGTCGCGCGGGGCGATCTCAGCGCGCGGGCGCCCGCGCCGCCGGCGCGTCCCGCCGCCGCCCCGATCTCGATGCCGTCCTCCCGCGCGGCCGCCATCAGCCGTACCGAATGCGTGGATCGGCGACGGCGTACCCGAGATCGACCAGGATGCTGATTAGGACGAACGTGAGCGAGAAGAACAGCACCGCGCCCTGCACGACCGGAAAGTCGCGCGCCTGGATCGCCTGCACGACGAGCCGCCCCATCCCCGGCAGCGAGAAGATGCTCTCGGTGATGACGGCGCCGCTCAGCAGAAGCCCGAACTGCAGGCCGATGACCGTGATGACCGGCAGCAGCGCGTTGCGGAAGCCGTGGCGGATCACGACGGCGGCTTCGCGGACCCCCTTGGCCCGGGCGCTCCGCACGTAGTCCTGGTTCAGCACCTCGAGCATCGACGACCGGGTGAGGCGGGTCAGCAGCGGCGTGACGCCGCTCCCCACCGTGATCGCCGGCAGGGCGATGTGGCGCCAGCCGTCGAGCGTGGCCAGCGACCGGTACCCGGTGAGCGGAAACCACCGCAGGTGGATCGCAAACATGTACAGGAGCATCAGGCCGATCGCAAAGACCGGCATGGCGTTGCCGGCGAGGACCGCGAAGATCGTCGCCAGATCGAGCGCCGAATTGCGCCGGTACGCCGCGACGATGCCCATCGGCACGCTGACGAGCACCGTCCAGAGGACTCCCACGCTGGCGAGGGCGAGGGTCACCGGGAACGTCGCGACCAGGTGATCGAGGACCGGGTCGTGCGCCTGGATCGACCGGCCGAGATCGCCGCGCACGAGGCGGCTCACGTACCGGGCGTACTGCACATAGAGCGGTTGGTCGAGCCCCAGCGATCGCTCGATGTCGCGAACGACCTCCGGCGGAGCGTCGGAGCCGGCGACGAAGAGCGCCGGGTTCCCCGGCGTGAGGTGCAGGATCAGAAAGACCAGCACCGACACGCCGATCAACACGGGCACCGTCTGGAGCAGGCGGCCTGTCAGGTACGCGGCCATCGTTCCCCGGCCCGCGCTGCTCCGCCGGGCGCTACTTCAGATCGAGGTCGAGCATCTTGTACAGCTGGTTGGCGTTGTAGATCTTGGGGACGACGAGCTGCTTCGACGCGACGACCACCCGCTTGGCGTGCACGAGCGGCACCCAGAGCGCGTTTTGGACGACGATCTCCTGAACTTTCTGGTAGGCCGCCGTCCGCTCCGCCGCGCTGGTGCTTGTGCGGCTGATATCGAGGAAGCGGTCCGTCTCCGGGTCCGCCCAGTCGAACCGGTTCGGCGCGGGACGCTGCGTGCTCTTGAAATAGAAGTACAGCACGTCGGCCGTCGTGTACTGGACGCCGATGAGGAAGATGTCGTGCTCGCCGGCCCGCAGGGCGGCGAAGAACGCCGTCAGCTCGAGCTGCCGCGGCCGCACGTCGACCCCGATGCCGCGGAGTTCCGATTGGACGAGCGGCACGATCGAGTTGGCCTCGGGTCCGGGCGTCCACAGGAACAGCAGCGACAGCGGCTTGCCGTCCTTCACGCGGATGGCGCCGGGGTTGGGCTGCTTCCACCCGTCCTCATCGAGGATCCGCTTGGCCCGGCTCGGGTCGTAGCCGTACGCGATCTTCTCGACGCCGCTCCAGTACCCCGGGACCTGCCGGGTCAGCACCTCGTCCGCCGGCTCGCCGAGCCCGTAGTACGCTCCGGCGACGATTTCGCGCTTGTTCACGCCGTAGTTGATGGCCTGCCGGACTTTCAGATCGTCGAGCGGCTTGTGGCCCAGCTTGAACCCGATGAACTCGGTGTTCAGGTCCTGGTAACGGATGATCTGCAGCTTGCCCTCCTTCGTGAGCCGGTCCACTTCCTGGGGCGGGACCGAGGGCGTGTACTGCGCATCGCCGATTTCGACGGCGGCGAGACGCGGCGCGTCCTGCGTGATCACTTTCAAGACCACCCGCCCGAGGTGTGCCGGGCCTCGATTGGCGAACACAGGCGGCCCCCACCGGTAGTTCGGGTTGCGGTCGAGGATCATGCGATCGTTGCGGACCCACTCGCGCACGATAAACGGTCCGGTCCCGTCGACTTTCCCGGCCGCCGTCCCGTAGTCGTCCCCGGCTTTGTTGACCGCGTCCGGGTTCAGGATGCTCGAGAACGGGCCCGCCAAGCCGTCGAGGAGGACCGAGAGCGGTGTCTTCAGGTGCAGCACCACGGTTTGCGGATCCGGGGCATCCACCGTCTCGACCGGCGAAATGGCAAACGCGGAGGGCGAGCCCTTGAGCGTGCGCCAGCGGTCGAGCGTGTACTTGACGTCCGCCGCCGTGAACGGCTTCCCGGACGCCCACCGGACGCCGCGGCGCAGTGTGAACGTGTATGTCTTGCCGTCGGGCGAGATGACCCATTTTTCCGCCAGCGACGGCTTGTAGGTGTAGTCCGTGTCCAGCGACACCAGCGTGTCGTAGATAAGAAAATCGGCTTCCGCCGATGCGACGGCCGTCGTCCTCTCCGGGTCAAGGGTTTCCGTCTCCCCGGTCCGCGCGTACGTGAAGGTCGGCGCGGCGCCCGGAGCGCCGAGCACAAGCGCGGGCATGGCGGAGAGCGCGAGCGCGACACACGCGGAAACGAGGCAGCGGCCCATCGGACGCATCAAGACTCCCCCTCCGTGACCTGATGGCAGGCGCCGCTCAGGTTCGGCGGACCGTCTGAGGCCCCCTTTTCGGAGCCGCCGCCGCGCATGTATCGAGCCGGTATCGCCGCGCAGGCGGCGGGGCCGCGCCTCCAGAACCAGTGTCCTATGACTCCCTCCAGGTCATCCGAACTGCGTGTCGCCGTGCTCGGGGCCGGCCGCTGGGCGGCGGGCGCCCATCTCCCGGGCTGGAAGCGCGATCCCCGATGCCGGCTGGTCGCGGTGTGCGACGTCGAGGCCGACCGCGCCGAGGCGTGCGCCCGCGAGTTCGACATTCCCACCGCGACGACGGACTGGCGCGCCACCGTGGCCCGCGCGGATGTCGACGTGGTGGACGTGGTCACGCCATCCCATACGCACCACGAGCTCGCCGTCGCGGCGATCGAGGCCGGCAAGCACGTGCTGTGCGAAAAACCGGTCGCCTACGACTTCCGCGACACGCTGCGCGCGGCGGAGCTGGCACGGCAGAAGGGCCTCAAGACCAAGCTGGGGTTCACGTTCCGCTACAGCCCGGGCGTCCAGTACGCGCGGGCGCTGATCGACGAAGGCTTCGTCGGCGCCCCGTTTATCTTTAATGGATACGAGCAGAACTCCCAGTGGCTCGACCCCGCGACGCCGCTGCGCCAGGTCGACCCGGCGTGGGATCCCGCGGTGCTGCATGTGTCGTCCCTCGAGGGCTACGGCGCGCCGATCATCGACATCGGCCGGTGGTGGGTCGGCTCAGGCTACGCGCGTGTGGTCGGCACGATGCGCAACTTCATCCCCGAGCGGATGGTCCGCGCCACCGGCCGGGTGATGCGAATGAACATCGACGACGGGGACGTGTTCATCGGCGAGTACGGGAACGGCGCGATCGGCTCGATCCAGACCGGCTACGTCACGATCGGCAACTACCCCGGCGTGGAGGCGCGGATCTACGGCCGGTCGGGCGCGATCATCTGCCGGCTCGTCGAGGAGAACGGCATCGCCGAGACGATGCGGATCGCGACGCCCGACCAGGTGGAGTTCCGCGAGGTCGAGATCCCGGCGCGGTTCTACCCCGCCGGCGGCCACGCGCGCGAATCGTGGCGGACGTTGTTCTACGCAAATTTGATCAAGAACTTCATCGACGAGATCCTCGCGGGCGGCGAGACGAACCAGGGCAACTTTTTCGACGGCGCCCGTGTCCAAGAAGTGATCAACGCGGTCGACCTTTCGGTGCACGAGCGCCGGTGGGTCGATCTCCCGCTGTCCCGCTGAGCGGGCCCGTGGCTTCACCCGCGCTGGACGCGTTCTTCCACTGGTATTATCGTCACCGGCCGGTGAACGCCACGTTCATCGGCGTTCACGACTGGGACGGCCGCCTGCCCGACTATTCCGATGCCGGACTCGACGACGCGCACGCGGCGATGGACACGCTCGCGCCTCGCCTCCGCGATCGGGACGGCCCGGAGACCGTCGCATCGCCGGCGGCGGCCGTCGAGCTCCTGGATCGCGACCTGGCCGGGGATTTCCTCGAAATCGAGCGGTGGGAACGGGCGTCGCCCCACGGTCCGCGCGGAAATCCGTGTGTCTACACCGGCGAGGCGATCTTCGGCGTCGTCGCGTTGCTGCTGCGGCCGTTCGCCCCCCAGGCCGTGCGCCTGGACGCCGCGGTCCGGCGGATGGCGGCCATTCCCGCGTTCCTCGATCAGGGCCGCGCCCGGGTGGGGTGCGCGCCGCGGGCCTGGACCGACCGCGCGATCCGCGAGTGTGCCGGGGCCGAGGCCCTGTTCGAGCGTGGGATCGAAGCGTTCATCGCCGACGAGGACGTCGCGGGCCACGGCGTCGACCCGGAGCGTCTCCGCGCCGCGGCGGCCGGAGCCGCCGCGGCCTTCGCGCAGTTTCGGCGCCATCTCGAGACGCAGGTCCGGCCGGCGGAGCCGGAGGCGCACGCCTGCGGAGAAGCCGCGCTCGAGCTGCTGATGCGCCGCGGACACGGCGTGACGCTCCGGGCGGCGGAGGTGCGCCGGCTCGCGGAAGAACGCGCGCAGGCGGCCGAGGCGGCGTTGCGCCAGCGGGCGGCGGAGGCGGGGTTCGACGATTGGCGCGCCGCGCTCGCGAGCCTCGCGGACCGGCATCCCGCGGCCGGCCGCTACTACGCGCGCTACCAGGAGGTGTGGGACGCCGCCCGCCGTGCCGCCGAGGAGCACCGGCTTGTGACCTGGCCGGACTATCCGATCCGGTTCGTGCCGCGCCCGCGGTGGGCGCGCGAGGCCGCCCCGTCGCTCTACTTTCTCGCCTACCGCGCCCCGGCGGCGTTCGACCGCGTCCCGGTGGTCGACTACCTCGTTGCGCCGGTCGAGCCCGAGATGCCGGCGGACGAGCAGACACGGCGGCTCCGCGCCGCCAACGACGCCGCGATCGCGCTCACCCACGTCATCCATCACGGCGGGCTGGGCCATCACGTGCAGAACTGGTTCGCGTACCGCGCGCCGTCGCGGATCGGCCGGATCGCCGCGGTCGACTGCGCCTCGCGGATCGCGATGCTCAGCGGCGGGACGATGGCGGAGGGGTGGGCCTGCTACGCCGTCGACCTGATGGAAGAGATCGGGTTCCTGTCGCCGGCGGAGCGCTGCGCGCAGGCGCACACGCGCCTGCGAATCGCGCTGCGCGCGCTCGTCGACGTCGCCCTGCATACGGGGGAATGGACGCTCGAGCAGGCGGCCGGCATCTACGCGTCTCGCGGCGGGATGGACGCGGGGGCGGCGCGCGCGGAGGCCGTCAAAAACTCACTCTTTCCGGCGACGGCGATGATGTATATGCTCGGCGTCGACGGCATCCACGCGCTGCGGCGCGAAGAAGCCGCGCGCCGCAGCGGCGCCTTCGACCTCCGTGACTTCCACGACCGGCTGCTGGCCTGCGGGTCGATCCCCGTCGCGCGGGCGGCGACCCTGCTGGCAGGAGGCGCATCTTTGGCCCTGGGCCTACGGCGTGAGCCAGAGATGCCCGCAGGCCCAGAAGCGGCCGGAGGTCCCGCTCAAGACGGGGCGGAGGAGGGGACGCGGACGTCTTGAAAGACTGCGGTTGATCGTGGCGGTCGTCCGGCACATCATCGACGTTCTGATCGGGGGAGTCGGCGTATGGGGCGGGTATCGCGATTTGGGCGGCGGCAGTTGCTGGCGGGGGCCGGGGCGTGGGCGGGCGCCGCGGCGCTCGGGATGGAGACCCCGCGGCTCCGCGGGCTCGGTCTCGGCGCGGCGGAGGCGGCCCCGGCCGGCGGCACGCTCACGGTCGGCGGGCTCGATCTCGACGACACGCTCGATCCGCAGGTGACCAATTTCGACTCCACGATCCGAATCTTGCTGAACGTCTGCGAGCCGCTGATATGGGAGCCGACACCGGGCCGGTTCGTGCCCGCTCTCGCGGAGTCGTGGTCGATCTCGTCCGACGCGAAAGTGTACACGTTCAAGCTGCGGCGCGGGGTGCGGTTCCACGACGGCACGCCGTTCAACGCGGACGCGGTCAAGTTCACGATGGACCGGGTCGTGGCGCCGGAGACCAAAGCCGGCCAATCGCACGACCAGTTGGGCCCCTACGACCACACCGAGGTGGTCGACGACGCCACCGCCCGGATCGTCATGAAAGAAGGCTACGCGCCGCTGTTGACCAACCTCAACGGCTATCTCGGCATCGTTTCGCCCGCCGCGGTCAAGAAAATGGGCCTCGCCGACTTCGCGCGGCATCCCGTCGGCACCGGACCGTTCATGTTCAAGGAGTGGGTGGCGAAGGATCACGTGACGCTCGTCCGCAACCCCGACTACGCGTGGGCGTCGTCTCTCTTCAAGCACAAGGGCCTGGCGTATCTCGACCAGCTCGTGTTCAAGATCATTCCCGACGCCTCCGTGCGGACGGGCACGTTGAAGAGCGGCGAGACACAGTACATCAACGACGCCGATCCGCTGGAGATCGCCGCGCTGCGCGCCGACAAGCGGTTCGCCGTGATCGAGCGATCGCAGCCGGGGTCCGGGTGGGTCCTGCTTCTCAACGTGACCGGCTCGCCGCAGATCCGCGACATCGCGGTGCGGCGCGCGTTCGAGTGGGGCGTGGACCGCGAGGGCATCAACAAGACGGTCTTCAACGGCCTGATGAAGCCCGCGTGGAGCCCGTTGATGCGTCCGACGCTCGGCTACGACGCGTCGGCGGAGAAGATGTACCGGTACGATCCCGCACAGGCGAAGAAGGTCCTGGAGGAGGCGGGATGGCGGCCGGGCTCGGACGGCATCCGCGCGAAGGCCGGCCAGAAGCTCAGCGTCACCTTTCTCATCATCGGCCGCACGCGCGACAAGGCGATGGCCGAAGCGGTCCAGGCCAGCATGCGCGACGTCGGGGTCGACGTCCAGATCAACGCCCTCGAACGCGCCGCGTTCCGGAGCCAGGTCAGCCAGAACAAGTACGACATCAATTTCATGTGGTTTTCGTACGGCGACCCCGACGTGCTGCGAACCCTGTTCCACTCGTCGAATGTGAACGCGTTCAACCGCGCGCGCTACCAGGTCCCGCAGGTGGACCAGATGCTCGAGGCGGCCGCGGCCACCATCGACAAGGCCAAGCGCATCGACCTGTACAAGCAGATCCAGCAGCGCGTGCTGCGCGACGCGGTCGTCGTGCCGCTCGTCGACACGATCACGTACAATGCCAAACGCGCCGAGGTCTCCGGCGACGCGATCGACGCGCTGGCCTCCTACGTGTGGATGTACGACGTGCAGGTGCGGCGCTAAGGGTCGGGACTCCGGGGTGTTCGCGTCAGGCGCCCGAGCCCCGGGGCAGGCGGCATGCTGAGGTACATCGGGCAGCGGGCGCTCCAGGCTGTCCCGGTCCTCGTCGGCATCACCGTCGTCACGTTTCTGATGCTGCACCTGGTTCCGGGGGACCCGGTGCTGCTCTTCGCCGGCGACAAACCGATGAGCGACGCTCAGGCCGCGGAGATCCGCCACCAGTTGGGCCTCGACCGGCCGTTGCTCACGCAGTATGAAGACTACGTCGGCCACCTGCTGCGGGGCGACCTGGGGCGGGCGCTCCGCAGCCAGCGCCCGGTACTCGCCAGCATCCTCGAGGTGCTGCCGGCCACGGTGCAGCTCACGCTCGCGGCGCTCGGGCTTGCGATCCTGTTCGGACTCGCCCTCGGCGTGGTGGCCGCCCTGGCGCACCGGACCTGGCTTGATACCGCCGCGATGGCCGTGGCGATCCTCGGGGTCTCGATGCCCGTGTTCTACTCGAGCCTCCTGCTGTTGATGCTCTTCTCCTTTACGCTCGGCTGGTTTCCCGCGACCGGCGAGGGCGGGCTGGACCATCTCATCCTGCCGGCGACGGCGCTGGGCCTGATCTCATCGGCGGTGCTCGCGCGCCTGGTCCGCTCCGGCATGCTCGGCGTGCTGCGGCAGGACTACATCGTGACCGCGCGCGCGAAAGGGCTGTCCCGGGCCCTCGTGCTGTGGCGCCACGCGCTGCGCAACGCCTTGATCCCGGTGATCACGATGCTGGGCCTGCAGCTCGGCGCCCTGCTGGGCGGGGCGGTCGTGACCGAGACGATCTTCTCGCGGCCGGGGCTGGGCCGGCTCGCGGTCGATGCGATCCTGAATCGCGATTTCCCGCTTGTCCAGGGCACCGTGTTGGTCGCCGCGTTCGTGTACGTGGCCGTCAATCTCCTGGTGGACGTCGCCTATGCCGCCGTCGACCCCCGCATCCGCTACGGCTAGCGGCGCGTCGCGCTCCGCCGCGGGCCCGTCGGGCGCCCGCACTCCGACGCCGGCGATCCTCGCGCTCCGCCGCCTGCTCCGTCACCCGAGCGTCGTCGTGGGCGGGACGCTGTTCCTGATCGTGATCCTCTCCGCGGTGGTGGCGCCGTGGCTCAGCCCTTACGCGCCTTTCAAGGCCAACCTGCGCGCGCCGCTGGACCCGCCCGGCGCCGCCCATGTGATGGGCACGGACCGGTTCGGGCGCGATGTCTTTTCGCGGGTGCTCTGGGGCGGCCGGCTGTCGCTGACGGTGGGGGTTGTCTCGGTCGGCATCGCCGCGGCCTGCGGCGTGACGCTCGGCCTCGTGGCCGGCTACACCGGGCGCCGGACCGAAGCCGTGATCATGCGCACGATGGACCTGCTGCAGGCGTTCCCCGGCATTCTGCTGGCGCTCGCCGTGATCGCGACGCTCGGCAGCAGCCTGCCCAACCTCATGATCGCCGTCGGCATCTCCGCGATCCCGGACTACGTGCGGATCGCCAGGGGCGCGGTGCTGACCGTGAAAGAGCGGGAGTTCGTACTCGCGGCGCGCGTCGTCGGCTGCCGGGATCGCGCGATCGTGCTGCGCCACATTCTGCCGAACGTGACGGCGCCGCTCGTCGTGATCGCGACCCTCGGCATCGCCGGGGCGATCATCACCGGCTCCGCGTTGAGCTTCCTGGGGCTCGGCGTTCGCCCGCCCACTCCGGAGTGGGGCAATATGCTCGCGGAGGGCCGCGAGTTTCTCGCGCGCGCGTGGTGGGTCGCGTTCTTTCCCGGACTGGCGATCATGGCCGCGGTCTTCGCGGTCAACCTGCTGGGCGACGGTCTGCGCGACGTTCTCGATCCGAGGTTTCGCAGTTAGGGCGGCAGGGTAACCTACAATACTGACTCAGACGGAGGGGGGCCGGCGGGCTTCCCTCCGTGTGTCTACGTTCGAGTTCACCGTAGGAGGTATTCTCGTATGCGTCAGATACGGACCACTCTCGCCGGCGCGGCGGTCGCGCTCGCCGTCGTGCTGGCGGCCGGCGCGCTGCCGGGCGGGGCGCAGGTGCCGGCGCCGTACGTGCACGTGTTTGTGGACGGGCAGCCCGTCGCCTTCGACGTGCCGCCGCAGATCGATAACGGCCGCGTCCTCGTGCCGCTGCGCGGCGTGTTTGAACACATGGGCGCGACGGTCGTCTGGGACGACCGGACCCAAACGGTGCTGGCCCAGCGCGGCGCCACGGGCGTCTCGCTCGTGATCGGGAACACCCAGGCCATGGTGAACGGGCGGCCCGTCGCCATGGACGTGCCCGCGATGCTCGTCGGGGGCCGGACGATGGTGCCCCTGCGGTTCGTGAGCCAGGCCCTCGGCGCGTCCGTGAACTGGGACGCCGCGACGTCGACCGTCGCGATCGCAAGCGGCGGGACGGCGGCCGTGCCGCCGTCGCAGACGTACGCGCCGGGCCCCAACGTGCAGCATGTGATCGGCACGATCGTCGCGGTCCGGCTGCCGGTTGATCCCGGCTCGCCGGGCGCCGTGGTGGTGAGTCACAACGGCACCGTGTCCACGTATCGCGTCACCTCGTCGACCGTGATCACCCGCATCAATACGACCAGCGGGGCGGGCGGCTCGGTGGCGATCGGCGCGCTTCGGCCGGGGGACACCGTGGATATTCTCGTGGCCACGGACAACGTGGCGCGGAGGATTCGCGCAACGTACGCGTTCTAGCCGGACCGCGGGGAAGATTGCGAGACCGCCGGGCAGCCGCCCGGCGGCCTCGCCGCGTCAACGATGCGCCCCGGACCGGAAGTTTCGCCGATACCCCGCCAGGGTAACGTAGTCAACTGACGCATCGGAGGGGCCGCCCGTTCTCCTCCGCGCTTCTACGTCCGACTCAGGCACCAGGAGGTGTCGTTTCATGCGTCAGCTACGCCATACTTCCGCGGGCGCGGCGATCGTGCTCGCGGTCATGCTGGCGGCCGGCGCGCTGCCGGGCGGCGCGCAGGTGCCGGCGCCGTATGTGCATGTGTTTGTGGACGGGCAGCCCGTCGCGTTCGACGTGCCGCCGCAGATCGAGTACGGCCGCGTCCTCGTGCCGCTGCGCGGCGTGTTCGAACGTCTCGGCGCCACCGTCGTCTGGGACGACCGGACCCAAACGGTGCTGGCCCAGCGCGGCACCACAAGCGTCTCGCTCGTGATCGGCAACACCCAGGCCATGCTCAACGGCCAGCCGGCCCCCATGGACGTGCCCGCGATGCTCGTCGGGGGCCGGACGATGGTGCCCCTGCGATTCGTGAGCCAGGCCCTCGGCGCGTCCGTGAATTGGGACGCGGCGACGTCGACGGTGACGATTGCGAGCAACGGCGCGGCCGTGCCGCCGCAGCAGGCGTATCCGCCGTCCCAGGCATATCCGCCGTCCCAGGCGTATCCCCCCGCGCCGGCGGCGCAACACGTGACCGGAACGCTGGTCGGGGTCCGGCTGCCCGGTCCGAGCGCGCCCGGACAGATCGCGGTGAGCCACGACGGCGTGGTGTCCACATATCTGGTCACTGCGGTGACCGCGATCACGCGCGTCAACGCCGCCAACGGCAGCGGCGGCTCCGTCGACATCGCGAGCCTCAAAGCGGGCGACGCCGTTGATGTGCTCGTGGGTCAGAACGACACGGCGATGCAGATCAGCGCGACGTACTACTCGCAGTAGCAGCCTGCGCCGCCCGGGGTTGCGCGAGGCCGCCGGGCAGCCGCCCGGCGGCCTCGCGTTTGCCGGGTTCGTGCGTATCGCCTCGCGGACGCCGTCAACTGAGCCGCGCGGAGGCTTACCGCCGCGACCGTTCATGCTATGATCCGGCGCAGGAGGCGATCATGCGCGACGGGTTGATCCCGGGCACCGCGGCTGAAGTCCAGTTGACCGTGACCGACGCGATGACGGTCCTCTTCGACGAGCTCGGGGCGGCCCACCCCGTGTACGCTACCTGGATGATGATCAAGCACATGGAAGAAGCCGGCCGCAAGGCGATCCTGCCGTTTCTCGATCCCGGTGAGGACGCGGTCGGCTACGCGATCGACGTGGTGCACCTCGCGCCGACGCCCGTCGGCGCGGGCGTGCGGGCGCGCGCGGTCGTCGAGCGCGTAGAAGGACGGCGGATCCGTTGCCGGGTCGAAGCCCACAACGAGCGGGAGAAGATCGGCGAGGGCCGAACCGTGCAGGTCGTGGTGCCGCGCGCGCGGCTCGAAGCCAGGTTCCGGGAAATCGGCGCCATCCGCTGACCGGGGGGACCCATGTCGACCGGGCACGTGCACGCGTTCATCGACGATCACCGGCAGGACGAGCTCGACACACTGGTGCGGCTCGTCCGCCAGCCCAGCATCAGCGCCCAGAACATCGGGGTTCGTGAGTGCGCGCAGATCCTCGCGGGCATCCTGTCGGACTACCGGATTCCGGTGCGCGTCATCGAGACGCCGACGCAGCCGGTCGTCTACGGCGAGCTGGTGCGCGATCCGCGCGCCTTTACGCTGATCTGCTACGGCCACTACGACGTGCAGCCGCCCGAGCCGCTCGACCTCTGGCAGTCGCCGCCGTTCGAGCCGGCGGTCCGCGACGGACGGATCTACGGACGCGGGGTCGGCGACAACAAAGGCCAGTTGATCGCGCACGTGCTCGCGGCGCGCGCGTGGCTGGAGACGGCGGGACGGGTGCCGATCAACCTCAAGTTCGTGTTCGAGGGCGAAGAGGAATCCGGCTCCCCCAGCCTCGGCGTTTTCGCCTCCCAGCACAAGGAGATGCTGGCCGCGGATCTTGTGTATATTTCCGACGGGGGTCTGCACCCGTCGGGCCGGCCCGCCATCTCCCTCGGCAACCGCGGCATGCTCGGATTGAGGCTCATCGCCCAGGGCGCCGACCGCGACAACCATTCCGGCAACAAGGGCGGGGTGGCGTCCAATCCGGTCTGGATGCTGGTGCACCTCCTCGCCACGATGGTCGACCCCAGAGACCGCGTGCTGATCGACGGCTTCTACGACGACGTGCGGCCGGTGGGCCCCGTGGAGCAGCGCATTCTCGCCTCGCTCGATTTTGACGCTAAGAGCTTCGCGGCGACGATGGGTCTGCCCACGCTGGACATCGACGGGCCGACCTACTGGCGGCGCATCATGCTCGAGCCCTACTTCAACATTCAGGGGTTTGCGAGCGGGTACGTGGGGCCGGGCGCGAAGACGATCATCCCCGCTCGTGCGGAGTGCCGGGTCGACGTCCGCCTCGTCGTGGACCAGCGGATCGACGACATTTTCGAGAAAGTGAAGCGGCACGCGGCGAAGGTCGATCCGCGCGTGCGGGTGGAGATTCGCGAGTCAAAGACGATGGAGGCGACGCGGACACCCCCCGATCATCCCGCCGTCGCGGTGATTGCCGGGGCGATCAAGGCGTATCGAGGCGTCGAGCCCGTGCTCAACCTCTCGAGCGGCGGGAGCCTGCCCAACGCCGTCTGGCCCGACGTGCTCGGGATCGCGCATATCGGCGCGCCGTACGCGAACGCGGACGAGAACAACCACAGTCCCAACGAGAATCTCAGCCTCGAGCGGTACTACGACGGCATTCACGTGAGCGCGGAGGTCTTTCAGGCGCTCGCGGACGCGCACGCGCGCGGCGCGTTCCGCAAAGCCTGATCCGCCTGTCGCTTAGTGGTCTGGGTCGAAAGTTCGGTGACGTATTCCATGAGACCCTTACGCCGCAGGCCTGCGGACCTCTTGCGCGGCGAGTTTCTTAATGAGCCGGGTGAGATCATCCCGCGTGAACCTCCATTCAAAGGGTTGTGCCGCTTGCTCGTACCCGGCCTGGAAGGCCAGCACACGGGCTTCGATCTCGCCGGGATTCATGACGTCATTCGGGGTCAGGACTTTGCGCTGGACGATCGCGAAGTAGATCCATGCTGCCACGGCTTGATGGCGTCCTCCGACAGCCAGCGCCAAATGGTGGTGTCGGAGATGGAGGCCACGAGGCCCCGCGCAATGGCCTCGGTGCGGATGTCCGGCACGTGCAGGCGCGACAGGGGCAGACCCAGGGCGAACGGCCGCTCACAGGCCAGCGCCTTGATCTCGACGACGACGCCGGGGGGAAAAGACCGGAGGCCGCCCGTGCCGGGGTCGTTCCTGGAGCCCCGGCAGGCCTTCCTGATAGAAGCGGTGCCGCCACTTGGACACGATCTGCCGCGGCAAATCAATCCGCGCCGCGATCGCCTCGTTCGACAATCCCTCGGCGGCGTAGAGCACGACCTTCGCCCGCACGACGTCTCGATACGGTGACGAATATTTCCCTGCGATGGCCTCCAACGTCTTGCGTGCCTCGGCGGAGAGCTCGATCTGATACGGGCTTTGTCTGGCCATTGATCGCTCCCCCCTTCGAGAGGGAGCATCTCAGGACGGGCGCCAAAAAGCCAGAGATTATTCGTCATCGTATTTATGATGGCGACCACTTAGGCACACCCCGGCGGGATCCGCCGGTGCCAGTCCGTGACGTCCTGATAGGCGCGGCCGAGCGCGATCAGCGTCGACTCGTCGAACGGCCGCCCGACGAGCTGGATCGCGATCGGCAGCCCCTTCGTGCTGAAGCCGCACGGCACGCCGAGGCCGGGCAGCCCCGCGAGATTGCCGGCCGCCGTGAGCGCGGCGTTGCCCGCGACGACCGTAATGCCCCCGGGCCCGCGGCGCTTCCTGCCTACCGGCCGCCACTCCGCGTCGATCGGCTCGTCGATCCGGTGGGCCGGCCGCGGGCGGGCCGGCGCCAGAATCACATCGACGCGGCGGAACAGCTTGGCGAATTCGTCTTGGAGAAGCCGCCGGATGCGCATCGCCCTGATGTAGTCGACGGCGCTGATCTGCATGCCGGCGCGGAGGCCGATCGCCTGGCGCTGATCGGCAAGCTGCGCGGCCCGGCCGCTGAGGACGAGGTCTTCGAACGCCGCCGAGCCTTCGACGCGGATGACCGTTCGGGCCACCGAGTCGATCGGCAGCGCCGGGAGTACCGCGCGCGACGTCCGCACGCCGAGGCTCTTGAGCGTGTCGAGCGCCTGGCGCAGGGGTGCGCGAATCGTCGGATCGGCGGTCTCGAAGTCTTCGATCGCGTAGCCGACCCGGAGCGCCCGCAGCGGGCGCCGCCCGCGGTCCATGCGGAAGCCGCGGCCGGCCGAGCCGGGATCGCGCGGATCGGGACCGGCCATCGCTTCGAGGACGGCACCGCAGTCTTCCGCGGTGCGGCACATCGGACCGAGCTTGTCCATCGTCCAGGACAGCGCCATCGCGCCGTACCGGCTGACGAGGCCGTACGTCGGACGGAGGCCCGTGACGCCGCAGTTCGACGAGGGCGACAGGATCGAACCGGAAGTCTCAGATCCGATGCCGAAGGGGACGAGCCCCGCCGCGACCGCGATGCCCGTGCCGCTGGACGAGCCGCCCGACCAATGCTGCGGGTTCCATGGGTTGCGGCCCGGACCCTGAAGCGACGCGGACGGCCAGCGGTAGCCGCCGCCGCCGGCGAGCTCGACCATGGCCAGCTTCGCGGCCAGCACGGCCCCCGCGGCGTGGAGGCGCTCGATGACGGCGCCGTCGAACGGCAGCACCTGCCGGGCCCACGGCGGGGCACCGTACGTGGTGGGCCCGCCGCGCGCGGCGAGCAGATCCTTCGCGCCGTAGGGAATGCCGGTGAGCGCGGTGCCGCGGCCGCGGGCGAGTGTCCTATCCGCCGCCCGCGCCTCCCGGAGCGCCCGGTCGTGCAGGATCGTCGCGAACGCGTTGAGTGGACGGCCGAGCGATTCGAGGCGCCGGAGCGCCAGCCGGGTCAGCTCGACCGACGAGAACTCTTTGCGACGCAGCCCGTCGCGCAGTTCGCCGATCGTCGCGAACAGAGGACTGTCCATTGGGACCTCGCTTGCGCTTCGGCGTGACAGATTACGGTTTGTAGATGAAGGACGGCTCGACGGCCATCGCCAGCTTCACCGCGCGCAGCGCGGCCGTCGATTTCGCCTGGAACTTCAGGACTTCCGGAAGCGATCCGGCCGGAGACCGGGGCGCTCTCTGCTGCGCCCGGCGGCCGGAGCGGGCACGCGGCGCCGCGGCCGCGCTCCGGCCGGGCCGTCGGGTGGTGCGGACCTGCCGGCGTCGTCTCATGGATGTGTTCATACCACGCGGGCCGCGGCCGGTCCTTGGGAGGCCCTACGAAGGGCCGCCGGTACGGCGGAGAGAAATGGGTGACCTAGGGCATTCCGGCCGAGGTCCGCCGGCATGCCTCCCCTATTCTTCGGAGGTGTTTGGCGATGCCGCGGTCCCGTCCCACGCTCACCCCGGATGAAGCGCGGTCGCTCCACCACGAGGCGCTCGTGATCGACAGCCAGCAGCCGCCGGCCACGACGGGGTTTCTGTTCACCGATCGGATGCGGGTGGCGCTCGCGGAGCTGCACGCGCGCAGGGTCTCGCGCGACGAGGCGCACCCGGTGCTCGTCGACCTCGCGCAGCAGGAGCTGCTCACCTCATCGGCCGCGCGCGAGCAGTTTCTCGAATTCTGGCACGCGTCGGGCGTGACCGCCGCCTGCGGCACGTACTCGGGCGCCCACCGGATGAGCGACTCCTACGATATGGCCAACCGGCGGCTCGCCCAGGCCCACGCGGTTGTCGAGGCGCTGGACGGCGAGCTGCTCCTCTGCCGGACGGCCGCGGATATCGAGCGCGCCCACGCGACGCGCAAGCACGGCCTCGTGCTGGACTTTCAGAACACAACCCCGTACGCGGATTCGCTCGACCGGATCAACCATTTCCACCACCTCGGCGTGCGGATGGTCCAGTTGACCTACAACCTCCGCAACCTGGTCGGCGACGGCTGCACCGAGACCAATCAGGGCGGGCTGTCGTACTACGGCCGTGAGGTGGTCCGCCGCCTGAACGACCTCCGCACCCTCGTCGACGTGAGCCACTGCAGCGAGCAGGTCGGCTGGGACGCGCTCAAGATCTCCACGGCGCCGGTGATCGTCTCGCACTCCGCGAGCAAGGCCGTCTGCTATCACGACCGCGGCAAGACCGACGAGCTCGCGCGGGCGATCGCCGAGCGCGGCGGGTACTTCGGGGTGGTGGTGATCCCGGGGTTCATCTCCGACAAGCAAGAGCCCACCCTCGACGACTTCGCGGCCCACGTCGAGCACCTCGTCGACGTCTGCGGCATCGACCACGTGGGCATCGGCACGGACAAGGCGGGGCCGGGGCCCGGCACGGAGTCGATGATCGTCTATCCGCCGGACATGCTGCGGCGGCGGTCCGCCGCTTTCAACTGGGACGGTTTCCGGACCGAAGAACACCGCCTCACCGCCGACTACCACCTCAACGGGTTCGAGGACTTCCGCGATTGGCCGAACCTGACGGTCTGTCTCGCGCAGCGTGGGTTCAACGAAGCCGAATTGCGGAAGCTGCTGGGCCTCAACTACCTGCGGGTCTTTCGGGACGTGGTGGGGTGATCCGCCGGGCCGTGGCGGCGGCCGTCCGCCCCGCGTGACGCGGGAGGCGGAGCCGGATCCCCACGCGGCGCGCCGCGAACGCCGCCGCCGGCGGGCGCGTGAGGGGATGCAGGTGCAGGGCCGGAGCGTCCGACGCCTCGCGGAGCTGAGCGCGCGCCCCGGGCACGTTCCGGCCGCGGCCGGGCCGAGGCGGTCGAAGCGCCGGCGACGCCGGTGAACCGGGAGGGTCGAAACCGATGAGTCCACTGCTGGCGGGCCGCGTCGCGTTTGTGACGGGGGCGGGGTCCGGCATCGGCCGCGCGATCGCGGCGCGGTTCGCCGAGGAAGGCGCGGACATCGCCGCGGTCGACCTGAACGAGGCGGCCGCGTCGGAGACCGCGGACGCGGCGCGCGCGATCGGCCGCCGCGCCGAAGCGCTGCGCGCGGACGTCGCCGTGCCGGCGGACGTCGAGGCGGCCGCCGGGCGCGCCCACGACGTCTTCGGGCGAATCGACATCCTGGTCAACAACGCCGGCGTCACGCGCGACGCGACGATCCGGAAGATGACGGACGAGGCCTGGGACCTCGTCATCGACGTGCACCTCAAGGGGACGTTTCTGTGCACCCGCGCGGTCCTCGCGCGGATGCGGGACGCGGGGCGCGGCGGCGCCGTCGTCAACATGTCCTCGATCTCGGGCAAGATCGGCAACTTCGGCCAGGCCAACTACGCCGCGGCCAAGGCCGGCATCGCCGCCCTGACCAAGGTCACGGCGCGCGAGTACGCGCGCTACGGCATCCGGGCGAACGCGATTCAGCCCGGGCTGATCGACACTCCGATGACCCGGGCGATGGGGGAGGAGATGCTCCGATCGCGCGTGGCCGATACGCCGCTCGGGCGGATCGGCAGGCCGGAGGAGGTCGCCAACGTCGCGCTCTTCCTGGCCAGCGACCTCGCCAGTTACATCACCGGCGCCGTGATCGAGGTGACCGGCGGCCGGTATCTCTAGCGCGCGCTCAGGTGATGATGCGCGGGAACATGCGCGCGGCGATCGCGACGAGCACGGTGGTGGCGACGACGAGAACGGTCAGATCCAGGCCGAGCCCGTAGACGCTGGTGCCGGCCCGCACCATCAGCGCGCGCAGCGCGTCGACCTCGTACGTCAGCGGGTTGATCAGCGAGACGACCTTCAGCCATCCCGGCATCAGGCTGATCGGGTAGATCGCGTTGCTCGCGAAGAACAGCGGCATCGTCAGCAGCTGGCCCATCCCCATCACGCGCTCCCGCGTCTTCACGATGCAGGCGATGATCAGCGACAGCGTGGCGAACAGTGCGGCGCCGATCACGATCACGGCCAGGACGCCGAGCACGTGCAGCGGATGCGGATCGAGCCGGATGCCGACGAGCAGGGCGAGGAGGTAGACGATCACCCCCTGCGACAGCGCGCGCGCGCCGGCGGACATCGCCTTGCCGACCACGAGGGCCGTCCGCGACGCCGGGGTGACGAGCAGCTTGTGCAGCACGCCGACGTCGCGCTCCCAGATCGCCGCCACGCCGTAGAAGATCGCGATAAACAGGGCGCTCTGCGCCAGCACTCCCGGCGCCAAGAAGTCCAGGTAGGACAGCTGCCCGGTCGGCACCCCGCGGATGCGCGCCATGACCTGGCCGAAGACCAGCAGCCACAAGGTCGGCTGCGCGGCGCGGCTCAACAGCTCGACGGGGTCGCGGCGCAGCTTCAGCAGCTCGGCCCAGGCCACGGTGACGGCGTGGCGGACGAACGCGCTGACCGCCGGAGGCTCAGGAGAGACGACGGGCCGTACGGCGGGTGCGAAGGACCTCACGGTAGCTGCCTCCTGTCACGATTTGGCTGCCGGTGAACTCGGCGAAGACGTCGTCGAGCGTCGCCGCCGGGCCGACCTGCGCCTTCAGTTCGGCCGGGGAGCCGATCGCCACGATCTTGCCGAGGTGCATCACCGCGACCCGGTCGCAGTGCGCGTCGGCCTCGGCCATGTCGTGCGTCGTGATGAAGATCGTCATGCCGTAGCGGCGCCGCAGGTCGTCGATGTCCTCCCAGACCGCGCGGTGGGCGACGGGGTCCAGGCCGACGGTCGGCTCGTCCATGAAGAGGACGGCCGGATGGTGCAGCAGGCTCTGCGCGATCTCGAGCCGGCGGATCATCCCGCCGGAGAAGCGGCGCACCAGCGTCCTCGCGGCGTCGCCCAGCCCGACCACCTCGAGCGCTTCGTGGATGCGGGCGTCCTGCTCGGCCCGCGGGATGTCGTGGAGCCGCGCGGAGACCCACAGGTTCTCGTACGCGGTGAGCGATCCGTCGGCGGAGACGACCTGGGGC
>DASYXS010000043.1:0-28702 GCA_035934535.1 bacterium | reverse complement strand
GCCTCGGCGCCGGCCGGCCAGCCCAGCGCGGCGCCCAGGAGGGCCGCGACGTCCGGCGCCCCGCCCCGGCCCTGATCCGGGAGCAGATGCCCGAGCCGCGTGCGCCGGAGCAGGACGTCCTCGACGGAGACCGCCATCTCTTCTCGCGCCGCGAACACCACCTCGGCGGCAATGTGCGGATGGCCGTCGGCGAGCGGGGAGCGGAGCGCCGGGCGCTCCTCGATCAGCTCGAACACGCGCGCGGCGCGCGTGCCGTAGGCCCGCAGCAGATGCCGCAGCGTCCCGTCGCTCACACCGTCGCGGCGCGCGCGCGCCCGCAGCAACGGGATGCCCCGCATGAACCCCTCCGCTCCGTCCAGCGCGAGATCCCGCGTCGGTGACGGCGTCCCGCCGGGACGCCCGAGAAGCTGATTGAGCGTGTCTTCGGCCATGCGCCGGTAGGTGGTGAGTTTGCCGCCGGCGATCGTGACCAGGCCCGCCGGACCGGAATAGATTTCGTGGCGGCGGGACAGCCGGGCCGTGCCGCCTCCGGCGGGCGCCGCCAGCAGAGGGCGCAGCCCGGCGTACGCGCTCACGACGTCCGCCGTGGTGAGCCGGACGGTGAGAAATCGCGCCGCGTGCTCGAGCAGATACGACACGTCGGCCGGATCGGCCGCCGGATGGGTCGCCGCCGGACCGGTCCACTCGGTGTCGGTGGTGCCGATAAGCACCGCCCCCTGCCAGGGCACCACGAAGGCGACGCGCCCGTCGTCGGTCTCGGGCAGCACGAGCGCGGCGCGGCCGAGCCGCAGCCGGTCCGTGCGTACCACCAGATGCGCGCCCTTGGCCCGCCGCAGGTGAAACCGCGGCGGGCCCGCGAGCGCCGCCACCTCCTCGGCCCACACCCCGGCCGCGTTGACCGTCGTGCGCGCGGACACCGTGACCATCTCGCCGCTCGGCACGTCCACGACCCGGGCCCCGGCGATCCGGCCGTCCCGTTGGATCAGGTCGACCGCCCGGGCGTAGTTGAGGGCCACCGCCCCGCGCGCCCGTGCCGAGCGCAGCACGGCCATGACCAGACGCGCGTCGTCGGTCCCGGCATCGTAGTATAGGTAGGCGCGGCGAAGACCGTCGAGGCGCATGGCGGGAAGCAGGCTTCGCGCGGCGTCGTGCGACAGCGCGCGGTGGGGCCGGTTCGACAGGCGCCCGGCGAGCCGATCGTATGCCCACAGGCCGACCGAGACACCCAACGGTGCCAGGGCGCTCAACCGGCGCGGCAGTCCGATCCCGAGCGGCCGGCGCGCGTCCGCGTAGAGCGGCAGCACGAACGGCAGCGGACGCACCAGATGTGGGGCGTTGCGGAGCAGCCGCTCGCGCTCGGCCAGGTCCTCCCGGACCTGCCGGAGATCCCCGAGCGGCAGGTAGCGCAGGCCGCCGTGTACCAGTTTCGTGGAGCGGCTGCTCGTGCCGCCGGCGAAATCGCCCTGCTCGACGAGCGCAACGGACAGTCCGCGCGACGCCGCGTCGAGCGCGACACCCGTGCCGGTGATCCCGCCCCCGACCACGAGCAGGTCGAACGGCGTCGCCCCGAGGCGCGCGCGGCAGGCCCGCCGCGCGGGGTCTCCCGCGGCGTGATCCAGCGAAGGCGGCGGGTTGTCCGGCGAGGCAGAATCAGGCACGGCCAGCACTTGGCGGCGCGGCGGGGCGGGTCCTGTCATCGGGCCGGGGTGGGACATCCGCGGTGTTCGGCATGAGCGCTTCGACGCGGCGCAGAAGTACGTGCCGCCGGCCCGCGACCAGGAAATTCACGCGGCCCCGCGCGTCCGGGGGTGGATGGATGAGCGATCTTGCGCGTCTGGGGTCCGAAGGCGACCTCAACCTCTCGCCGCGGCGCGCGCGGTGGCAGGCCGAACACCTCGACGCCGAGACGCGCGCGCTCCTCGCGGAGGACGCGCGGTACTTTCTGCACCAAGCTCTCTCCACGCCGTGCCTCAACGGGCTGCGCGGGTGCGGCGGCGCGTCGATCGAAGACCTGCAGGGCCGCCGGTACCTCGACTTCCACGGCAACTACGTGCACCAGGTCGGATTCGCCAATCCCGCCGTCATCGCGGCGATCAAGGCGCAGCTCGACGAGCTCTCGTTCTGCACGCGCCGCTACACCAACCGGACGGCGGTCGCGCTGGCCCGCCGGCTCGCGGCGCTCGCGCCCGGGGACCTCAACAAGGTGCTTTTCTGTCCCGGCGGCACCGGGGCCGTCGGGATGGCGCTCAAGCTGGCCCGCGCGGCGACGGGCCGGCACAAGACGATCTCGATGTGGGAATCGTTTCACGGCGCCTCCCTCGACGCGATCTCCGTCGGCGGCGAGCGCATCTTCCGTGAAGGCGCCGGGCCGCTGCTGCCCGGCGCCGAACATGTCCCGCCCCCCGATCCCTACCGCTGCGTGTGGGACTGCCACGCCCGCGGGGGCTGCGATCTCAAGTGCGCCGCGTACATCGAGTACGTGCTCGAGCGGGAAGGCGACGTCGCGGCGGTGGTCGCGGAGACGGTGCGCGCGACGCCCGTCGTGCCGCACCCGGAGTTCTGGCGCACGGTCCGCCGGGCGTGCGACCGGCACGGCACGCTGCTCGTCCTCGACGAAATCCCGACGGCGCTCGGCCGGACCGGCACGATGTTCGCGTGCGAGCAGTTCGGCGTGGTGCCGGACATGCTCGTCATCGGCAAGGGCCTCGGCGGCGGAATCTTGCCGCTCGCGGCGCTGATCGCCCGGGAGGGCCTCGACGTCGCCGCCGACCGGGCGCTCGGCCACTACACCCACGAGAAGAATCCGGTCGCCTGCGCCGCGGGCCTGGCAACGCTCGATTATATTGAAGAGCACGGCCTGCTCGCGCGTTCGCGCGAGCTCGGCGGCTACCTGCTCGGCCGGCTCGAGGCGATGAAGGCCCGGCACCCGCTGATCGGCGACGTGCGTGGGATCGGGCTGCTCGCCGGTGTCGAGCTCGTCGCCGACCGCGCCTCGCGGACGCCCGCGGCGGACGCCGCCGACGCGGTCATGTACGCGGCGCTCGCGCGGGGCCTCAGCTTCAAGCTTACGGGAGGCAACGTTATCCTGCTGGCGCCCCCGCTCACGGTGACCAAGGAGGAGTTGGACCGCGCGCTCGCAATCCTCGATGAGTGCCTCTCGAACGCAGAGCATCAACGACGCTGACGGAGGGTGCGCAATGTCCGTGCATAATCCCCTGGATCTGCCCGCCGACCTGCCGGTGCCCGTGGACGACGGCGCGGCCGCCCATCTCACCGGGATGCGCCTGCCGTCGATCGCGCTCGTGTCCACGGCCGGCGGGGCGGTTGACCTGTCGGCGCTGTCCGGCCGGACGGTCGTGTACTGCTTCCCGCGCACGGGCCGGCCGGACCAGGCGGTGCCGGACGGCTGGGACCAGATCCCGGGCGCTCGCGGCTGCACCCCGCAGTCCTGCGCGTTCCGCGACCGCTACGCGGAGTTCGAAGCCCTCAAGACCCGCGTCTTCGGCCTCAGCACGCAGACCACCGACTACCAGCGCGAAGCCGTGACGCGCCTGCACCTGCCGTTTGCGCTGCTGAGTGATGCGGATTTCAAGCTCACGCGCGCGCTGCGGCTGCCGACGTTCGAGTTCGCCTGGAGCTTCGGCAATCAGCCCGCGGAACTGATCAAACGGCTCACGCTGGTGATCCGCGACGGCCGGATCGAGCACGTCTTCTATCCGGTGTTTCCATCCAACATGGACGCCGAGCGCACCGCGGCGTGGCTCGCGCAGCATCCGGCGTAGATCCGGCGGCGGGCCCGGGAGCCGCGGCCGGGCCGCGGCATCCGTCCGAGACGCGTCGCGAGACCCCGGGCCAGCACGCCCTCGGCCTCGCGCTGAACCTCGCCTCGGCCGTCGCCTACAGCACCTCCGGCTTCTGGACGCGCCTCATCCCGCTCGACACCTGGACGATCCTGTTCTGGCGCGGCCTCTTCGCGGGACTCTTCATCGGCGGCGTCATCGTGTGGCGCTACGGGCGGCGCACCCTCGAGATCGTCCGCGGCATCGGCGCCCCCGGCATCGCCGCCGCGTGCCTCTCGACGTTCGCCACCATCATGTACATCAACGCCTTCCGCCTCACGTCGGTCGCGGACGTCATGATCATGAACGCCACGACGCCCTTTATCGCGGCGGTAGCCGGATGGCTGTTGTTCAAAGAATACGAGCGCTGGAGCACGCTCGTCGCGAGCGGCGTCGCCCTGTTGGGCACCGCGGTCATGGTCGGCGGGTCGGTGCGCGAAGGCCACCTCGCGGGCGACCTCCTGGCGTTCGGGATGGCGCTGTGCATGGCCGGGATGATGCTGCTGATCAGGCGGCACCGCGAGACCCCGATGATGCCCGCCGCCTGCCTCTCCGCGCTGCTGTGCCCCCTGTTCGTGTGGCCCCTGGCCCACCCGGCCGCCGCGACGGGGACGAACATGCTCTATCTCGTTCTCTTCGGGGTGACGCAGTTTGGGCTCGGCCTGCTGCTGCTCACGCTCGGCGCGCGCCTCATCTCCGCGACCGAGACGGCGCTCATCCAGGCGATTGAAGTACCGCTCGGGCCGCTGTGGGTGTGGTTCGCGTTTCGCGAGGTGCCGCCGGTGCCGACGTGGATCGGGGGCGCGATCATCATGGCCGCGGTGGCCGGCCACGTCTACACCAGCCGGCGGCCCTCCGCCTCCGGGCCGGCGCCCGCCGCGTAGGCGATCGCGGGCACAGCCTGCCGGCTAGGGGTGTCCGCTCTCGTACAGCCAGCGCGCCACGAGGGCCTCCGTGTCGCCGCCGAACGACTCGCGCGATCCCTCCGAGAGCACGGTCCCGGTCCGCATCACGTAGACATAGTCCGCGATCTCGAGCGCCCGCTTGATGTTCTGGTCCACCAGGAGCACGGCCTTGCCCTGCGCGGCGAGCTCTTTGATGAAGCGGTAGATCTGCGCCGCCACGCGCGGCTCGATGCCGGCGGTGGGCTCATCGATGAGGAACACGGCCGGATCGTGCATGAGGCTGCGCGCAATCTCGAGCTGACGCTGCTGGCCGCCGCTCAGCGTGCCGGCCGGCTGGCGCCGCTTCTCGGCGAGGATGGCGAACTGCTCCAGGGCGCGCTCCACAAGTGCGTCGACGCGGGCGCGATGTCGCTTGAGCCGCCACGCGCCCAGGCGCAGATTCCACTCGACGGTCAGGTGGGGGAAGATACTCGGCCGCTGCGGCAGATAGGCGATGCCGTGGTCGCCCATCTGGTGGGGCGCGACACCCCGGATCGAGCGGCCGTCCAGGGTGACTTGGCCTTCCATGGGCGGCAGAAATCCGAACAACACTTTGAGCAGCGTCGACTTCCCGGTGCCGTTTGGACCGAGGACGCACCGGACATGGCCGCGCGGCGCCTCGACCGACACGCCGCGCAGGATGTTGATCCCGGGCAGGTAGCCCGCCACGAGATCGCGCGCGGCGAGACAGTGTGCCGTGGCGGCGGCCGCCGGGACGGCCGGCCCGTTCGTCATTCCAGTCCCGAGTACGCGGCTAGCACGGTCTGGTCCGCCCGTACGACGGCCGGGAGGCCGTCCGCGATCTTGCGCCCCCGAGCCATGACGACCAGCCGGCGCGCGATGCGAAGAATCGATTCCATGTCATGATCCACGACGACGAACGTCCGGCCGGACTGGTGGAGCTCCTGAATCCGCTTGATCAGCTCATCCCGCAGGCGCGGATGGACGCCGGCGAACGGCTCGTCGAGGAACAGGACGGTGGGCTCCAGCATGAGCGCGCGCCCGAGCTCCAGGAGCTTCTGCTGGCCGCCGGAGAGGTTCTTCGCGTCGAGCCCTTCGAGGTGAATGAGGTTGAGAAAGGTCAGGTACTTCCGTGCCTGCCGCACGGCGGAGTCCCGGGCGGACCCCGGACGGGTCAACCCGGGCACGAGCATATTCTCGAGGACGGTCATCCGGCCGAACAACTGCGTCAGCTGAAAGGTTCGCGCCACGCCGCGCGCGGCGAACTCGTGCGCCGGACGCGATGTCATCCGGTGGCCGCGCACCACGATGTGGCCGGACTCCGGACTCAGGTGCCCCGTCAACACGTTGATGAGCGTCGTCTTGCCGGAGCCGTTGGGCCCGATCAGCCCGATCAGGTCGCCCGCCGCGACCGCGAAGTCGACGCCGTCGACCGCGGCGATGCCGCCGAAGTGCTTCGCGAGCCCGGCGCCCTCGATCAACACGCCGTTCGGCGACGCCTGCGCATCCCACAGACTCGTCCCCGCAGGGGGGCCCGCCGTCATTCGCCGGACCCGCCCTGTCCGACTTCGCCGACCACGGGCTCCGCGGCGGCCACCGGCCGCCGGACCTCGCCGAGGCGCATGAACTGCTGCCACAGCGGGGTCAAGAGACCGTTCCGGGCAAAGCGCATCGTCAGGAGCAGCACGATGCCGAAGATCTCCAGCCGCCAGATCCCGAACCGCCGCAGATACTCCTCGAGGAACTCCACGCCGATGGCCCCGCCGACGGCCGTCGGGATGCGCTCCATGCCACCAATGACGGCCATCACGACGATGAGGGCCATCCGATCGAGATCCCCCAGGTCCGGGGTCAGCACGGGGATGTAGTGCGCGAAGAAGGTGCCGGCCAGTCCGGCAAACGCGCTCGCGACCGCGAAGACCAGAATGCGGAAGCGCGCGACCGCCACGCCCGACGCCGCCGCGGCCTGTTCGTCCTCGCGGATCGCTCTGAGAAACAACCCCCAGCGCGAGTGCACCAGGAGCCCCATGAGGGCGAGCGACCCGGCAAGCAGGCCGAAGACCGTGTAGAAGTACGGCAGCCTCGACGCCGTGTTGAACAGCGGCACGGTGTGCAGGCCGGTCATGCCGCGCGTGACCTGGTCCTCGGTGGACACCGTGATCCGGACGATCTCCGAGAACGCGAGCGTAAAGATCGCGAGATACGGGCCGGTAAGCCGGAGGCAGACCGCGCCGATGCCGGCCCCGACGAGGCCGCAGAGGACCACGCCCGTCGCCATCCCGAGCGGCACCGGAATCCCCGACCACTGCACCAGGAGGGCCGACGAATAGGCGCCCACCGATGCGAACGCCACGTGGCCGAGCGAGAACAGGCCGGCGTAGCCCGCCAGCAGCGACCAACTCGCCGTCAAGATCGCGTAGAACATGGCGATGATGAGGATGTGCATCCAGTAGGAGTTGAGGAGATGGCCGTAGCCGAGCAGCAGCGCCCCGGCGGCAAAAAGCAGAACGGCGGGCAGGCCGCGCACCGGCCTAGTCCATGCGGAGGTGGCGTCGGCCAAAGAACCCCGTCGGCCGGAACATCAGCACCACCATCAGCACGAACACGGAGAACGCGTTGGAGTACGACAGCGCGCGCGTGACGTCGGGCAGGAACGCCGTGAACAGCGCCTGGGCCTCGCCGAGCGTGATGCCGGCGAGCACGCTGCCGGCGACCGACCCCATGCCGCCGAGGATCACGATCACGTACGACTGGACGTTGGGCAGGACGCCCATGTCCGGCGACAGCGAGAAGATGGGGCCGATCAGCGCCCCCGCGGCGGCGGCGAGCGCCGCACCGACCGCGTACGCCAGCGTGTTGAACCGGTGTGGGTTGATGCCGACGATCGACGCCGAGTCGCGCGACTGGCTGACCGCGTCAAGGGCCTGCCCCCAGATCGTACCGTTCATGAAGTAGAGGAGCGCGAAGATCAGCAGCAGGCCGACCACGCCGGCGACCAGCCGGTCATTCGTCACGACGAGGGCGCCGATCCGGTGAACGCCGGCCACAAACGACGGCGGCCGGAGGGGGAACACGCCGAAGGCGATGATCGCCGCGTTGCGCAGGAAGAACGCCAGGCCGAACGTGACGAGGATGCCGTACTCGTCCTTGCGCTCCGTTCGTTCGCTGTACAACGGGGTCAGCAGCAGCCGCTCCAGCACGACGCCCAGGGTGAAGACGGCCGCCATCGCGATGAACATGGCGGCGAACGGCGAGACGCCCGCGAGCGTGATCGCGTAGTACGCCGTATAGCCGCCCAGCATGTAGAGATCGCCGTGCGCGAAGTTGACGATCTTCAGGATGGAAAAGATCAGCGTAACGCCGACGGCCACCAGCGCGTAGATGATGCCGATGACGAGGCCGTTGGTAGCCTGGATCAGGAAATAGTCCATCGGTCGGCCGCGAAGACGCCGGGGTCAAAAAACGGAGGAAGGCGCGTCGCGGCGCACGCCGCAGGCCCAGCGGTACACCGCGACGGCCTTCCCCCGAATGGTCTCGCTATCCCGCCGCGCGCCGGATCACTGCGCCGGCTTCTTGTAGGTGTACGGCACGGTCGCGAGGCTCCGCGGCCAGATCACCGGGGCGTCCTCGGGCTTCTGTCCGACCTTGTCGTACTGAAGCAGGTAGAGCGGCGCGTCGACGTACTGGTGATAGGCCCAGTCCGGCGAGTGGCTGGTCGAGAACGCGTAGGCGCCGCGCGTGCCGCTCCACTTCGACGTCTCGAGCGCGTGGATGATCGCCTTGGGATCGGTGCTGCCGGCGCGCTTGATCGCGTCGACGACGATGTACGCCGCGTCGTAACTCTCCATCGACTGCGGCGTGGTCCCGGACTTGAAGCGGGCTTCGAACGCGGCCACGAACGCCTTGGTCTTGGCGTTCCACTTGGCCTTCGGCAGGCCGGGGTTCTCGGTGATCAGGCCGACGCCGGCCTCCCTTACGTTCTTCCAGAAGGCCTCGGTGGTCGCCGGGCCGCCGGAGTTGTATGTGCCGGTGTGCGCGCTCGGGGCGAGCCCGAGGCTCTTCGCCTGGTTCACCACCGCGAACGCGCCCGCGTCCTCGCTGATCGCGACGGCGAGAAAATCATAAGGCGGATTGTGCGCCAGGATGCGCTGCAGCTGTGCCGTGAACTCCGTCTGGTTGAGGTCCGCACCGACGACATCGTAGTGGATCCCGTGCTTCTTGAAATTCTCGACCAGCACGTCGCGGTGGCCTTCGCCGCCGTCGGTCTTCTCGTACAGCAAGAGGACGTTCTTGAACCCCGCGGCGGCGATCCAGTCGCCGTAGCGGTTCGCGATGATCGCCTGGCACGGCGCCACCCGGAAGACCTCGGGGTAACCCTTGGCCGTGATCTTATTGGCCCACACGTCGACCGCGACGATCGGGGTGCCGGTCTTGTGCGCGACCTCCATCTCGGCGAGGAATACGCCGCTGTGGAACTCGCCGAAGATGGCGGCGACGTGCTCCTGCGCCGTCAGCCGCTCGGCGCCCGCGGTGCCCTCTTCCGGCTTCCCGCGCGTGTCCGCCTCGACGATCTTGATCGGCCGGCCGAGCACTCCGCCGGCCTTGTTGATCTCGTCCTGGGCCATCAGCGCCGCGTCCAGCATCAGCTTGCCGTCTTCGTAGCCGCCGGGCGGCGACAGCGGTCCCACTTCGCCGATCTTGATCGGTTCGGCCGCGCTCCAGCTCATCCTGATCGGCACGAGGAGCAACCCGGCCACCGCAAGTACGGCGAACCCGGTAATCAGTCCGCGTCTCAAGACACCCATTCCGTCGCGCCCCCCTTCGTCTCGAGTGATCTGCTCTTCTGTTCGGCTGTCATCTCCCCGGATTCGTTCGGACCGCCGTCGCGGCACCCCCTTATGCGCCGATGTCCGTCAGCGCGCCGTCGATCGCCTGCACGCCGGCCTCGATTTCCGCTTCGGAGACCACGAGCGGCGGAGCGGCCAGGAACACGTTGTAGCGGCCCATGATGTTGGCGCCGCGCTTGCGGGCCGCGGCCACGAGCGACTTCATGGGACTCGGCCCCGCGCCGCGCTTGGCGAACGGCTCGAGCGGCTCCTTGGAGGCGCGGTCCTTGACCAGTTCGATCCCCCAGAACAGCCCCAGGCCGCGCACGTCGCCGACCTTCGGATGCCGCTCCGCCATCTTGCGCAGCTTCGGACCGAGCACCTCGCCCATCCGGCGCGCGCGCTCCACGAGGCGCTCCTCTTCGAACACTTCGAGGTTCGCAATGCCGGCCGCGCACGCGAGCGGATGGCCGGAGTACGTCAGTCCCGCCCACAGCACGTTGGCGTCGAAGTGGCGGGAGATCTTTTCGTTCACCAGCACGCCGCCGAGCGGCACGTAGCCGGAGGTGACGCCCTTCGCGAACGAGATCATGTCCGGCAGCGCGTGCCAGTGCTCGCAGGCGAACCACTCGCCGGTCCGGCCGAACCCCGTCATCACCTCGTCGAAGATCAGCGCGATACCGTAGCGGTCGCAGATCTCCCGCACGCCTTTGAGGTAGCCTTCCGGGTAGATCACGAGGCCGCTGCCGCCGATCATCGCCTCGATCAGGATCGCCGCGAAGCTGTCCGGCCCCTCGTACATCAGCACCGTCTCGAGATGCTCGAGCGCCGCGGCCGTCTCGCGCTCCGCCGGCACCGCAAACGGGCTCCGGTACGGGTACGGCGTGAGGAAGCGGGTCACGCCGGGGATGCCCGGCTCGACCGGCCACCGCCGCGGGTCGCCGCTCAGGGTGATCGCACCGTACGTCGCGCCGTGGTAGCCGCGGTACGAGACGAGGACCTTCTGGCGCCCTGTGTAGAGCCGCGCCATCTTGACGGCGTTCTCGTTGGCGTCCGCGCCGCCGTTCGTGAAGAAGACTTTCGGATACGCCCGATTGGGCGCGATGCGCGAGAGCATTTCGGCGAGGCGTGCGCGCGGCTCCGTCGAAAAACTGGGATTGACGAACGTGAGACGCTCCGCCTGCCGCTGGATGCCGGCGACGATCTTCGGGTGGCTGTGTCCGGCGTTGACATTGATCAGGCCGGAGCAGAAGTCGAGGATGCGCTCGCCGTCGGCCGTGTAGAGGTAGCAGCCCTTCGCGTGATCGATGGCAAGAGGCCCCGGCCCGCCCTGGGCTTCCCAGGGAATGAGGACGTGCTCTCGGGTCAGCTGTGCGGTTCCCTGCGTCGCAGGCGTCGGCTTCGTGATCGCCATGTAGCACCCCCCGGTGGGCCGAACTACGGTGTCTTCCCCTTCACCGCCGCGCCGAGGCCCACCTGCGGCGGTGCATGATGGTGCGGTAATACGGAGGTTAACGTCCCGTGAAAATGGGCGGCCGGGCGAACGTCAGTGCGTACCGTTCAGAACATACTCGAAGATGTCGAAGTTGCGCAGCGACGCGCGCGCCCGGTCGGCGTACTGGGAAATCGCCGGCCGCGAGATAAAAAATGGCACGGGCTGCTCGAAGGTGCTGCCGTGCGAGCGGAGGCGCTCCCCCGCCAGCTGCGAGAGGTCGTGATCGACGGCGCGGGCGCCGATCGCGCAGCCCCGCGCGCCGATGACCGCGACGTCGCCCTCACGATCGAAGGGCAGCTCGAATCTTGCGCACGCCTCCTCACGAACGAGGGCCAAGCCCACGCCCGGCAGCGACCGCACGCAGCGCAGCACCGCGTCACGATCCACCCCGGGCCGCATCAGATGCACGCGCACGAAGCCGCCGAGCGCGCCGTGGTGCCGCACGAACGGGTCGGTGATCGGGCAGATCACGCGCGTCGCGCCATCGCCGAACGCCTCGTCCAGACGGTCGCCGAGGTACAGCACGTTCGGCCGGCCGTCCGGCAGCGCCATGTCGGTCATGCCGTGATCGGCGACGACGCCCACCGCGGCGTCGAGGGCGGCCAGCGCACCGAGCCGCTCGTCGACCGCGCGCATGAAGGCGTTGGCCTCCGGCGTGCCCGGCGCGTACTTGTGCTGGACGAAATCCGACAGCGACAGGTACATGAGATCCGGCCGGCGCCGGCGCAGCAGCGCGATGCCGGCGTCCAGCACGAACAGGGAGAGGTCCGCGCTGTACGGGTCCGGCTCGGGCCGGCCGACGAGGTCGAGGATCCCGGCGATGCCGTGCTCCGCCTCGGTGGCCGAGGCGGCGTGCTCGGCCGAAAACGCGATGCCGCGGAGATCCTTGCCGAGCGCCTTCCGCAGTTTGTCTTTGGCCGTGATCGCAACCACCCCGGCGCCGGCCTGGGAAAAGCGCGCGAGGATCGTCGGCGCGCGCAGCGGCGTCGCGTCGGTCATCATGATCTCGCGGCCGGTGTCGCGGTCGAGGTAGTAATTGCCGGACACGCCGTGGACGGCGGGCGGCGCCCCGCACACGATCGAGATGTTGTTGGGGTTGGTGAACGACGGCATCGCGGCCGCGGCGATCGCGGAGAATCCGTCCCGCGCCATCCGGTCGAGGACCGGAACCATCTCCGCCGCCCGCGCCGCCTCGACGTACGACGGATCGCAGCCGTCGAAGCAGACGACGACCGCCGGCCGCGCCGGCCAGGACAGCACGCGTCCGTTGACCTGCACCGGCGCCTTCACCGCCGCTCGGCCTCCGGGCGAAAGACGTCCGTGCTCAGGTAGCGGAGGCCCGAATCGACGATGATCGTCGCGACGACGGCACCCGGCCCGAGCCGCTCCGCGATGCGCAGCGCGGCGACGACATTGGCGCCCGTGGACGTGCCGGCGAAAATCGCCTCCTCGCGGGCCAGACGCCGCGCCATCGCCTTCGCGTCGGCGGTGCTCACGGTCAGGATCTCGTTCACCTGGCCCGGCTTCCACAGCGGCGGAAGGAAGCCGATGCCGATCCCTTCGATCTTGTGCGAACCGGAGGGTTTTCCCGACAGGACGGCCGATTCCGCGGGCTCCACGGCGACGACCTTGACGTCCGGGTTGCGACCCCGCAGCGCGTGCGCGGTGCCGTGAATCGAATGCGCCGTGCTGACCGCGTGCACGAACGCGTCCACGCGGCCGCCGGTCTGTTCCCAGAGCTCCTCGCCGAGCGAATGGTAGCCGGCTTCGCCGTCGCGGTTGTTGAGTTGGTCGGCCCACCAGTGGCCGGGGCGGCGGCTGATCGTCCCGGCCGTGGCGATCATCGTCTTGATGAGCTGCTCGTTGATCTTCCCGTGATCGCTCGGCACGTCGGTGATCTCCGCGCCGTAGGCGCGCATCGCGTACCGCTTCTCGTCGGCGAACGCGTCCGAGAACACAAAGTGCGTCTTGTACCCGAGCGCGGCGCAGACGAACGCGAGCGAAATCCCGGTCGTCCCGGCGGTATACTCGACCGCCGTCCCGCCGGCGGGCAGCCGCCCGTCCGCCGCCGCGCGCTCGACGACCGCGCGCGCCATCCGGTCCTTCATGCTGCCCGTCGGGTTCGCGGACTCGACCTTCGCGACGACGCGGGCGGCCCGGGCCGGCACCACGTGGCGTAATTCCACCAACGGGGTGTTGCCGATCGCGTCGAGCACGTGGTTCGCGCGGGCGGTCTCCATGCGCCGGTAGTTCCAGGCGGGAACGCGCCTTCCATTTAAGAGCGCCGCGGTCCCGGCCCGGCGGGCCGCGCCCGGCAGAGTGGAGGGTTCGCGCGCGCGGCGCTGAAGAGGACGCTCCCATGAGCGACACCGTGCGCGGTCTCTTGACGCTCGGCGAACTGCGATCGCTCGTCGCGTCCGGCGAGATCGACACCGTCATCGCCGCGATGGTCGACATGCAGGGCCGCCTGATGGGGAAGCGCGTCACCGGGCGGTTCTTTCTCGATCAGGTGGCGGAAAGCGGCGCCCACGCGTGCAGCTATCTCCTCGGGGTGGACGTCGAGATGGAGCCCCTGCCCGGCTACCGGCTCACCAGCTGGGACAGCGGCTATCACGATCTCCACATGCGGCCCGACTTCGACACGCTCAGACGGATCCCGTGGCTCGAGCGCACGGCGCTCGTGCTGTGCGATCTTGCGCACGACGACGGCGCCCCGGTCGAGGAATCGCCGCGGCAGATCCTTCGCCGGCAGGTCGAGCGCGCCCGCGAGCGCGGATATGCGGCGATGGTCGCGTCGGAGCTCGAGTTCTACATTTTCCGGGAATCTTACGCGAGCGCGCAGCGCAAGCACTTCAACGACCTGGAGCCGTACGGCCGGTACATCGAGGACTATCACATCCAGCAGGGCACGAACGAGGAATGGCTCGTGCGCCAGATCCGCAACGGGCTCGACGCCGCGGGCGTGCCGGTCGAGTTCAGCAAGGGCGAATGGGGTCCGGGGCAGCACGAGCTGAATCTCCGGTACGCGGCGCCGGTGGAGATGGCGGACCGGCATACGGTCTTCAAGCACGGCACGAAGGAGATCGCCGCGCTCAACGACGTGGCGATCACGTTCATGGCCAAGTGGCGGGCCGACCTCGCCGGCTCCTCGTGCCACCTCCACACCAGCCTGTGGGACCGCGACGAACACCGCAACCTCTTCTGGGAGGAGGGGGCGCAACCGCTCGGCATGTCGCCGCTATTCCGGCACTTCCTCGGCGGGCTCCTCGCCGGGGCGCGCGAGCTGGCGTACTTCTTCGCGCCCTACATCAACTCGTATAAGCGGTACATGGCGGGAACGTTCGCGCCGGTCGCGGCGGTCTGGAGCCACGACAACCGGACCTGCGGCTTCCGCGTCGTGGGCCACGGCGACGGCCTCCGCGTCGAGAACCGCATCCCCGGCGCCGACGCGAATCCCTACCTCATGTTCGCGGCCACGCTCGCGGCCGGCCTGTGGGGCATCGAGCGGCGCCTCGAGCCGCCCGAGATGTTCGAGGGCGACGCCTACCGCGCGCCCGATCTGCCCCGCATCCCGCGCACGCTCCGCGACGCGACGGCCGCGCTCGAGCGAAGCGAGATGGCGCGGGAGGCGTTCGGCGACCGCGCCGTCGACCACTACCTGCATACGGCGCACCTCGAGCAGGAGGCGTACGACCGCGCCGTGACCACCTGGGAACTCGCCCGCAACTTCGAGCGGACGTGATGCGCCTCGACGGCAAGGTCGCCCTGATCACAGGTGCCGGCAGCGGCATGGGCCGGCTCGCCGCGCAGGTGTTCGCGCGCGAGGGCGCCCGCGTCGTCCTCGCCGACGTGTCGCAGGACGCGGGGGAAGCGGCCGCCTCAGAGGTCGCGCGCGCCGGCGGCGAGGCCGCGTTCGTGACGGCGGACGTCGCGCGGGAGCGGGACGTGCAGGCGCTGGTCCGCCGGGGCGTCCAGGCCTTCGGGCGCCTCGACGTGCTCTACAACAACGCCGGTATCTTTCCGGCCGACGACGGCTCCGTGGTGGACGTCAGCGAGGAGGTCTGGGACCGCGTGATGGCGGTCAACCTCAAGGGCATCTACCTCTGCTGCAAGCACGCGATCCCGGAGCTGCTGCGCGCCGGAGGCGGCTCGATCGTCAACGTCGCGTCGTTCGTCGCGCTTGTCGGCTGCACGGTGCCCCAGGACGCGTACACGGCCAGCAAGGGCGGCGTGATCGCCCTCACCAAGTCGCTCGCCGTGCAGTTCGGCCCGAAGCACATCCGGACCAACGCGATCGCCCCGGGGCCCATCGAGACGCCGCTGCTCATGTCGTGGCTGCTCACCAACCCCGCGGAAAAGAAGAAGCGTCTGGATCGGATCCCGGCCGGCCGGTTCGGCCGGCCCGAGGACATCGTCAACATGGCGCTGTACCTGGCGTCGGACGAGGCGGCCTGGGTGAACGGCGCCGTCATGGTCGTCGACGGCGGCATTACGTCGAATTACTTCTGATCCATGCTGCGGACCCGCCCCGCCACCCCCGCCGACGCCGAGGCGATCGCGCGGATTTATAATGAAGGCATCGAAGACCGCGTCGCCACCTTCGAGACCCGGCCGCGGAGCGCCGAGGACGTACGCGGCTGGTTCGACGGGATTCATCCTGTCGTCGTCGCGGAAGACGGCGGGGTGCTGGCGTTTGCGTCCACGTCGACCTACCGGCCGCGGGACTGCTACGCCGGGATCGCGGAGTTCTCGGTGTATGTCGCGCGGGAGGCCCGGGGGCGGGGCGCCGGGCGCATCGTGATGGAGGCGCTCATCGCCGAGTCCGAGCGGGCGGGGTTCTGGAAGCTCGTCTCCCGGGTGTTTCCGCAGAACACGGCCAGCCTGCGGCTGCTCAAGTCCGTGGGCTTTCGCGAGGTCGGGCGCTACGAGAAGCACGGCAAGCTCGACGGCGCTTGGCTCGACGTGGTGATCGTGGAGCGGCTGCTGCCGGCCAACGCCCGCTGAGGGCGAGGCGCCGCCGAAGGGGGACCCGATGCCCGGTTGGACCACCTATCCTGAAGGAGCGCCGCCCGCCAAGGTCGCGGCGCTGGCCGAGCAGATCGAGCGCGACGGCGGCCACGTGCTGACGGCCTACCGCGAGCCGGTCGGAGAGCACTGGCAGATCTTCTGCCTGCTGCCGACCGGCAAGGTCGAGGCGACGCCCTATCAGCGCGACCTCTCGCCGACGCACGTCAAGCGTCTGCAGGCCGTGGTGAAGAAGCTCGACCGCGCCGTGGATCCGATCGTGGTGATGTCGCCGGAGCCCGGCACGTATTGGACGCCGAACGGCAACCACCGCCGCGAGGTGATGCGCAAGCTCAAGGCGGAGATGATCCCGGCGATCGTCGTGCCGGAGGCCGACGTCGCATTCCAGATCCTCGCGCTCAACACGGAGAAGGCCCACAACCTGAAGGACAAGGCGCTCGAGGTCATCCGCATGTACCGCGGCCTCGTCGAGGCGCAGCCGTCCCGGGGCGAGGAGGACTACGCGTTCGAATTCGAGGCGGCGTACTACATCACGCTCGGCCTCCTGTACGAGAAGAACAAGCGGTTCGCCGGCGGCGCGTTCGCGCCGATCCTCCGGCGCGTCGACGGCTTCCTCCGGGGCGCCTTCCCGAAGACGCTGCGGCAGCGCGAGGAGCGCGCGGCGCTGGTGATGCAGGCCGACGAGGCGCTCGCCGGGGTGGTGGAGCGTCTCAAAAAGCGCGGCCTGCGCCATCCCTACGTGAAGAACTTCGTCCTGGCCCGGACGACGCCGCTCACGCGCGCGCGAAAGACCCTGCCCGGATTCGATCAGACGTTCACGAAGCTCGCCGCCAACATTGAAGCCTTCGACATCTCCAAAGTCCGCTACGAGGACATCCAGCGCGCCGCGATCATGGCGGTGCCGGCCGCGACGTAGGCCCGCCCTCCGGGCGCCGCGCGATCCCGGCGTGACTACTTGAGCCCGTACGCGACGAGCGCGTGCGCGGCGCCGACGTAGACGCGGCCGTCGAATACGGCCGGCGTGATGAACCGGTGCGTGGCGCCGGGCCCGTCCCCGTTCGCGGACGCGTACAGCGGCGCGCCGCTGCGGGCGTCGAGCGCGTGGAGCGTGCCGGTCCCGGTATCGATGACCCACACGATGCCGTTCGCGCCCGAGCCGGTCACGGCCGGCGCACCGGCGTCCCGCATCCCGGGGCTGCACCACGCGACGTCGAGCGTGGAGGCGTGGGACTGCGCCGAGACGCCGAGCCGCAGCGCGACGACGCCGCCCATGTTCTTGCACGGCGCCGGCTGCGCGCCGCGGCCCGTTCCCGGCAGGTAGACGAACCGCCCGGCCATCCCGCCGTCCCAATAGGCGCCGGCGGAAAAGATCCGGCCGTTACCGGACCGGCAGTCACCGAAGACGCAGCGGCTGTAGACGCCCTCGCCGCTGACCCCGTCGCCTTTGGCGACCGCGCCAAGGTTGTCGCGGTTGATAAGATAGGCGACGCCCTGCTTGCCGGCGGCCAGCACGAGATGCGGGGTCGCCGCCCCCGGCTGATCGGGCAGCACGATCGGCGTGAGGGACCCGAGGTCAATGTCGCCGTTGTTGAGCGGCACGTAGTTGCTCGGCATAAAGAAGTCGCGGGGCGAACCGGAGAAGCGCAACGACGGCGATGTCTCGAGCCGCAGCACCGCCTCGCCGAAATCGATCCGCCCGTTTGAATCGCTGTTGCCGGTCCCGGCGTAGAGGCGCTCGCCGTCCGACGACATGCCGCCGGTCGCCCAGATCCCGCCCATCCGGGTGGTCGGCGTCGCGTAGGCTTCCTGCCGGCCGGGCGACGCGGCCGGAACCGCCACCACCCAGCCGTGGTAGTCGCCGCAGTCGCCCCAATAACCGCCAAAGGGTACGTAGATCGTACCGCGCAGGAACGTGAGGGCGCCCCGCTGCTGCTGCGGCCGGGCATCGAACGTGAGGCCGTTGGACGGGGGAGGATCGATGGTCACAGGCCAGCCCGAGCGCACGGCGCCGGTGTCGAGGCTGAGCGCGGCGATCCGATACGACCGCGTGCGTCCGCCGTCCGGGGTCGTTTGCGCGACGGCGAACAGCGTGCCCGACGCATGGTCGGCCACCGGTGTGCTCGTGATACCGACCGGGTCGACGTTACCGCACGGCAGGCTCGACCGCGGCACGGGCGTGCCGAGCGAGACGGGGCCCCACACGCGCGCGCCGCTCTCCGCGTCGAAGGCGTAAACGGCGTCGCCCTCGGTCGCGATGTACACGACGGTCCGCGCCTGCCCGTGGACCGCGACCCCCGGCACGACGAGCGGCGAGGCGTAGACGTCGCCCTCCACCGACTCGCTCCACAGACGGCGCAGGCGAGACCGGACCGCCTCGGGCGTGAGGACATGTTCGCCGGGATCCCATCCCGTACGCGCGAGATCGTAGTGGAACGTCTGGATGCCCGCGGCGTCCGGCCCGGCGGGGGCTGCCGGCACGGGCGGCACCGGCCCGCCCGCCGCCCCGAGGACCACCACGACGGTCAGGAGAACGAGGAACCACGGGGCGGATCGTGAACGCTTAAGCATCACATATATCTCCTTCCGGCTTCCGGCGCCATCGGACCGGCAGTCTGCCGACGGCGCGAGTGGGGAAAAAGGACACGGATGTCGAGAGCGATGCGCATACCGAGCCGGTTTCGCGCCGTGCAGGCACCCGCCGACGCTCCCGCCGTCCGGCGCGCCGGAGCCACGTTTGTCCGCGCCGTCGATCGCTTCGTCCGGCACGGCGACCTGTTCCCGGCCGCCGCCATCAGTTTTTATGCCATCTTCTCACTGCTGCCGCTGGCCATCCTGCTGCTGGTGACCCTGCAGCTCATCTTTAACCTGCCCGCCGCAACGGTCAGCAAAAACATGGGCCGCCTCTTCGGTGGACTCACGGACACGGACATCGTGTTGCGGACGATACGCGACGCCTACACGCAGCACGCGCGCCTTGGATGGTTGGGCGCCGCCGCCCTTGTCGCGGCGGCCGCCGGCGTCTTCAGCGCCGTCCAGGTCGCGCTCAACCGCGTCTGGGAAGTCCCGGGGCGGCACTTTCACCTCCAGTTCCTGCTCGGCATCGTGATGATGGCGACGTCGCTGCTCGTCTTTCTCGGGATGCTGCTCCTTATCGTCTATACGATGCGGTTCCTGCGGTTCAGCGAGGTCGGCGCGCTCCTCGGCCACCCCCGCCTGCCGCGTAGCGGCCCGCTGAGCGGCCTGTCCATCACGACCGCGGTCGCCCAGTTCGTCGTCTTCTGGGTCGGCTACCGCATGCTGCCCAACGTCCGCATCCGGTGGCGCGATGCCTGGCTCGGCGCGCTCATGGGCGCGGTGCTGTGGCACATCATCGCGATCGGACTCGGCTGGTACCTCGCGGTGGTGTCGGACTACTCGACGCTGTACCACCAGGTCGAAGCGATCATGGTCCTGATCATCTGGGTGTATGCGCTGGCCTGCTGCTTCTTGTTCGGCGCGGAGTTCGTCGCGGAGTGGACGCCGTACCCGCACGTGATTCGCGAGGTGGAGGAACCCAGCGCGGCGCCGCCCTCGATACCGGAGCGGCTGGCCGCGGGCGGCGACTGAGGCGGGCCGGCGGTCGGTTGTCCGGGCCGGCTATTTCACGCGGAGTGCGCCGGTGATGCAGGCCGCGCCGAAGATCAGCGCAAAAGGAATCCACGTCCCGAGAACGCTGGCGAACATCGCGTAACTCTTTTCAAGAAAGGTCGCCACCACCACGAGGTCGAGCGCGACCACCGCCGACGTATAGATGATCGCGGTCTGGAGCGGCGTCGTGAAGGGATGCCCGCCAAAATACACCAACGAGGCACCGGCGAAGATCACGGGGGCCGCGACGGCCCCATGACAACCCGGCGAGGGACCTCGTGGAAGGCCCCTCGCCGTCATTCGCCCTCCCGCCGCGGGCTCAGGCCCGCGCGGCCACCGGCTTGTACACGGGCGTGAGCCAGTGCCGGTATTCCGGCACGCGGCCCTCCGCGACGGAGAAGTACGTCTCCTGAAGCTTGCGGGTCAGCGGCCCGGGCCGGCCGGAGCCGATCGGGTAGTGATCGATGGAGTTGACCGGCGTGACCTCGGCGCCGCTGCCGCAGAAGAACGCCTCGTCGGCGATGTAGAGCTCAGTCCGGTCGACCTCGCGCTCCTCGACCGGAATCCGCAGCACATCGCGCGCGAGCTCGAGCACGGTCGTGCGCGTGATCGACTCGAGGATGTTCGCGGTGATCGGCGGCGTGACGAGCCGGCCGCCGCGGATCATCATGAAACACGCCCCGGGTCCCTCGGACACCTTGCCGCGCTCGTTCAGCATCACCGGCGATCCGTTGTAGCCGTTCAGGCGCGCCTCCGTCCAGGCGAAGCGGGAGTTGTGGTAGTTCGCGCCGGACTTCACGCGCGGCGGGAACGAGACGTCCGAGATGCGCTGCCACGAGCTCACGCACGAGTCGACCCCGTCGCTGATGCCCTTGGAGTGCGGCGCCAGCCGCGGCACGATGAAGCCGCCGGTCGGCTCCTTGCCGGCCTGGGCGGAGCCGCTCTGCTCCTCCTCCCCGACGTACAGCGTCAGGCGGAACCAGACGGTCCCCTGGAACTTGTTCGCCCGGATGACCTCGATTTCGGCCTGGGTCAGCTCGTCCGCCGACCACGGCACCGGCATGCGCATGATCTTCGCGGAGTTCCACAGCCGCGCCATGTGATCGGCGTTGCGGAAGATGTAGAGCTCGCGCCCGGCGTCGTTCCAGTACGCGCGGACGCCCTCGAAAATGTTGGCGCCGCGCAGCACCGTCGCGGTCGATACGTGGACCTTCGCGTCCTCCCAGGGCACGATCTTGCCGTCGAACCACACAAACTGCGCCCGATCAGCCATCGGTGTCCCGCCTCCATCCGATCCGTGATTCTTCCACTATACCGCTTCTACCGGCCGCGCGCACGCGGGCCGCCGGGCCGGCCGAGGTGCAGCTCCTGCGCCGCGTCGAGGAGTCCGGCCCAGAGATCGCCGGTGCGCGCGAGCCGGTCGAACACCGTCTCGATCGTCCACCGCAGCGGGTCGAACCCGGCCGCGAGCTCTTCCCACGTCACCGGCACACTCACCGCCGCCTCCGGGATCGGCCGCAGGCTGTAGACGCTCGCCATCGTCTTGCCGCGCACGTTCTGATTGTAGTCGAGGAAGATTTTGCCGACCCGCCGGTCCACCGCCCACGCGGTCGTGAGCTCGTCGGGATGGCGCGCCGTCAGCCACTCGGCCAGCGTCTTCGCGAAGGCGTGGGTCTGCGCGTACGTGTACCGGCGCCGGATCGGCACCACGACGTGCAGCCCGGTCTTGCCGGACGTCTTGACGAACGGACGCAGGCCGAGCCCTTCGAGCGCCTCGCGCACCCACAGCGCCGCGCGCCGCGCCGCGGCAAATCCCGAACGGCTGTAGTCGGGGTCCTTCTCGCCGTGCCGCACCACCGGCGCTTGACCTTCCGGAAAGATGAACGGATCGATGTCGAAGACGACGACGTCGGGATAGTTGAGCGTGCTCGCTTCGATCACGGCCTCCGATCCGGCGAACGTCGTGCCCGGCCGGGCGCCCCGCCCGGGCCGCTCCTGTGCGGAGACGGGTGTCACGCGCGAAAACCACGGGTGCATTTCGATGCAGCCCATCTGGGCGAGCCACAACAAAGTCGTCTCGTCCGCGCCGACGAGTACCCGGATATCGCGGTCGCCCTGGTCGGACCAGACGCGTTCCGTCCGCACGAACGCGGGCGCGTCGGGCACGTCTTTCTGGAAGAAGTCGTTGCCGTCGATCCCGTCCGGCCACCGGCGCAGCGTCAGCGGCCGGTCTACAAGGTGCGGGATGATGTACGGAGCGGCACGGCGGTAGTACTCGATCACGTCGCCCTTTGTGAATCCGGTGCCGGGAAAGAAGACCTTGGCGAGATTCGTGAACGCAAGGCGGGGCGCCGGCGCGATTGCGGCGGGCTGTAATTTCACGGTGGCCGGCGGCTTCAATTTCATGGTGGCCGGCGGCGGGTCCGCCGGCCGGCCCGGACGTTCGAGCCGCACCTCCCTGGCCGCGACGTCGTCCCGCAGACGCAGGAAGGTCGGAAATCGCAGCAAACCGTCGGGCGTCCACTCACCGTACTCGACCTCGACCACAACCTCGGGCCGCACCCACGTGATCGGTCCCGGGACCTCGGGCCGCTTGGCGAAGGGACAGGTCTTTGTCTCCAGCGGGGCCAGGACCCGGCGGACGCGGGCAAGATCGGTCTCGCTGAAGCCACCGCCGGTCTGACCGATGTGCACGAGCGCGCCCGTGTCCTCGTACTGGCCCAGGACCAGCGCGCCGAACGACGTCGACCGCGCGCCGCGTCCGCGCGTCAGTCCGCCGACCACGGCCTCAAGGGTGCGGCGGATCTTCACCTTGACCCAGTCGCCGCTGCGGACGCCCGGCCGGTAGGGACTCGACGCCTTTTTCGCGACGATCCCTTCGAAACCGTGCTCGCGCGCCGCCTCGAACAGCGCGGCGCCCCGCTCCTCGATCGCATCGGTCTTGATGAGGCCGGCCGGCAGCGCGAGCGCCTCGAGAGCGGCCCGCCGCTCGGCAAACGGCCGCTCCCGCAGGTCCCGCCCGTCGAGGTAGAGGCAGTCGAACACCGCATACGCGACGTGCACCTCGCCGGCCGCCGGGCGCTCCCCCGACGCGGCGTTGAGGTGCAGGCGCTGCTGCAGCCGGTGAAAACTCGGCCGGCCGTCGTCGTCGGGCGCAAAGATCTCGCCGTCGAGGACCGCGCTCTCGACGTCGAGTCCGGCGAGCGCGTCGACGATCTCGGGAAACTGCGCGTTGAGCCGGCGGAGACTGCGCCCGTAGAGCACGATGTCCTGCGCGGGGCCGTCGCGCCGAATGAAGGCCAGCGCCCGCACCCCGTCCCATTTGACCTCGAACGACCACCCGGCGCGGTCGAACGGCTCTTTCGCGGATTCGGCCAGCATCGGCCTGAACGGCTTCGGCAGGGGATCGGCGTCCGGCTTCACGCGGCGCTTCCCGCCGCCGCGACCGGGCCGCGCCGGCGTTGGTGGCGCGGCGGCGCGGCGACCCTCCGCGGACACACTGCCGGCGACGGCGGCGGCGCCCCCCCGCGCACCGGCCGGCCCCGACGTCCACCGGGCGCCCCGGTCGTCGGCGATCTCCTCGATGGTGCGTCCGCTGGCGACCGACCGCCGCCTCTCCGCGGCGAACCCCGGCTCAGCGTACTGATCTTTCCCCTTGAACAGCAGCCAGTCGCGCCCGTTGTTGCGCTTCGTGCGGACGAAGTGAAATTCGCCGCGGAGGCGCTCGCCGTCGACATCGAGCGTCATCTTGCCCGACTCGAACGCGGCGACGGGATCCCCCTCGCGGCACGAGTAGGTCCCCCGGTCCCACAACAGGACGGTCCCGGCGCCGTAGTTGCCCGGCGGGATGACGCCTTCGAACTCGCCATATTCTATCGGGTGATCCTCGACGAGGACGGCGAGCCGTTTGTCCGCCGGATCGAGAGACGGACCCTTCGGCACCGCCCAGGAGCGCAGCACCCCCGTCATCTCGAGCCGCAGATCCCAGTGCAGGCGCGTGGCGTGGTGCTCCTGCACGACGAAGCGCGGCCGGGTCTCGCCGCGCGGCGGCTTGGGACCTGCGCCGGGACGTCCGCTCGGCTCGGGCGTCTGGTCGAAGCGCCGCTTCCGGCGATACGTCTCGAGGGTCATCCGCCGGACGGCACGAGGGCCATCAGCCGTTCCGCGTAGGCGACGGCCTCCGGGCCCGTGTCGTGGGTGAAGTAGCAAAAGACCGGCCGCAGGTCCGGCAGGCCGGACAGGTGCTCCGCCCATGCGGCCAGCTGCTCGTCGGTGTACCGGAGCCGGTGGAGCCGGTAGTATCCCCAGGGCGCGGTATGCACCAGGGGATCGGTTGAGTCGTCGTCTTCGGCGATGCAGAGCGCGGCGCGGTACGTCCGCAGCGTGTCGTAGACCGCGTCCTCGCGCCACGTCTCGTGCCGGAACTCGAGCGCGACGTACGGCAGCGGCGGGAGGCCGGCGAGGAACTGCTGCAGCAGGGGCAGATCGCGCTTAAAGGTCGGCGGGAATTGAAACAGCACCGGCCCGAGGCGCGGGCCGAGCACCGTGACGCGCTCGTACAGCCACCGCACGTTCTCGTCGACGTCGCGGAGGCGTTTCATGTGCGTGATGCTGCGGTGCGCCTTGATCGTAAAGCGGAACGACTCGGGCGTCTGGTTCTTCCACGTCTCGAACGTCTCCGCCGCCGGCATGCGGTAGAACGAGGCGTTGATCTCGACCGTCGGCAGCCGGGTCGCGTAGAACGAGAGGAAGCGCTCGGCCGGCAGGTCCGGGGGATAGAATCCGCCCTTCCACTCCTTGAATCCGAACCCCGAGGTCCCGGCCATCACCCGGGCCGGCGTCCCCGGCAGCGCGGCCATCGCGGTCATCCCTCGGTGCGCATCAACAGGCCGAGTTCCCGCGCGATCCACATCACGCGGGCGAAGACGGCGGCGGCGAGGGCAAACAGCACCGCGTTCAGACCAAGCGCTCCGGCGACGTCGCCCCACGGCAGCGGGTGCCCGCTCAGAACCGTTCGCATGCCCTCGAACGCGTACGTGGTCGGCAGCAGCCAGGCGACGCGCTGCAGCACCGCCGGCAGGATCGCCACCGGGTAGAAGACCGCGGAGAACGGCTGAAACAAGAATGCCACCGCCCAGGCGAGCACCTCGGCGCCCTGGCCGTACCGCAGAATCAGCGCCGTGGTAATGATCCCCATGCCCCACGCGGACAGGATCAGATTGACGACAAACGGCAGGAGCGACGGCGCGTACGGAAAGATATTGAACGTGTAGAGGGCAAACGCGAGACCCGCGAGCAGCAGGCCGATCACCGCGACCTTGGCGACGCCGAGCAGCATCGTGGCCCCGAGGAACTCCGGGGTGCTGATCGGGCTCACGAAGACGTTCACGAGGTTGCGCGTCCAGATGTCCTCGAGAAACGAGACCGAGATCGCCTGCTGCACCCGAAAGAAGATGTCCCAGAGGATCATGCCGCCGAGGAGAAACGCGATCGCGGCGGCCCCGCCTCCCCGGAGGCGCGCGACGTAGACGCTGAGGAAGCCCCACACCAGCAGATCGAGCACGGGCCAGTACACGATTTCCAGGGACCGGATCGCGCTGCGCCGGTACAGATAGAGCTGCCGCAGCAGCAGCCCCGACATGCGCTCCAGGCTGAAGCGGGCGGCGGGAGGCACGCGGCCGGCCGCGGCGGTGCTCACGCCGGACTCCCCTCCCCCGTCTTCGCGGGACCTCCGGCCGCCCTCACCGGACGGCCTCCTGACGGGCAAGGTCGAGGAACATCTGCTCGAGGGTGTCGCGGTCGAACTGCCGCAGCACGTCGCCCGGCGGGCCGTCCGCGATGATCCGGCCGCGGTGGAGAAACAGGATGCGGTCGCTGAGGCGTTCGACCTCCTGCATGTTGTGGGACGTGTAGAAGATGGTCATCCCCCGCTCGGCGCGGATCGCGCGCAGCGCCTCGCGCACGCGGTCGGCGCCGTCCGGATCGAGGCTGGCCGTCGGCTCGTCGAGGAAGAGCACCTCGGGATCGTTGAGCAGCGCCTTCACGAGCCCGAACCGGGTCCCCTCGCCCGAGGACAGCTGCCCGGTGCGCCGGCGCCACATGCCGGGGAGGCCCATGCGGTCGAGCAGGCGCTCCATCGCGGCGCGCGGCTTGTGCACGCCGTAGAGCCGCGCGAACACGGCGAGGTTCTCGCCGACGGTGAGGTTGCCGGGCAGCGAGACGTACGGCGACGTAAAGTTGACGCGCGCGAGAATCGCCTGGCGCGCCGCGGGCATCGGCAGCCCGAGGATTTCGACGTGCCCGCGCGTCGGCCGCAGGAGGCCGAGCAGCATGCCGATCGTCGTCGTCTTCCCGGCCCCGTTCGGACCGAGGAACCCGACGATCGCGCCGGCCGGCACGGAGAAGGACACGTCGTCGACGACCACGGCGCCGCCGAAACGCTTGGTGAGATGGCTCGCGACGATCACCCCGGCGCCGGGGCCGGGGGAGATGGTGCGGATCACGGCTGCATTATACACTGGAAGCGACCGTGACTGTCCCCCAGCGAAGCCTCCGCCGCGGCCAAGCGTACGCGCTTGCCGCGATTGCCATCTGGAGCACCAATTTCATCATCGGCCGGGAACTGCGCGACGCGCTCACGCCGGGCACGATCGCCGCCTTCCGCGCGCTGGTCGCCGGCGTGCCGATGGGCGTCTGGATCCTCGCCACCCACGAGTGGCCGCGGGAGGGCCGCCGCCTGCTCGGCCCGATGATCGGCCTCGGGCTGCTCGGCATCGTCGCGAGCCAATACATGACGTACCTCGCGCTGCACTGGAGCCTCGCCACCAACGTCATCATCCTGAACGCCGCGAGCCCGCTCGTGACCGCGACGATCGCGGTCCTCGTCGGCGCCGCGCCGTTCTCGCCCGGGCTGTTCCGCGGCCTCCTGATCTCGGTGGCCGGCGGGTTTCTGGTGACGGCGTTCGGCGCCAGCCACGGCGCGCGGCTGGAAGCCGATCCCGGCGCGCTGCTCGTGATCGCGACGATGGTGACCTGGGGCTTTTACAACCTGGGAGTGCAGCGGCTGAGCCTGACGCTGTCGCCGCTCGTCGTCACGTCCGGCGCGATGCTGACGGGGTTCCCGTTCCTGGTCGCCATCGTGGCGATCGAGCATCCGCCGCATCTGTGGACGGCGATCGGCGCGCACCTGCCGGTGCTGGTCTACCTCGCGATCGGCCCGTCGGCGATCGCCTATGCCTGCTGGAGCGCCGCGGTGCGCGATCTCGGCGCGGACTACGCGATGCTCTTCAACAACCTGCTGCCGGTGTTCGGGATGATCCTCGGGAGCCTCGTGCTGCACGAGCGGGTCGCGCTCGTGCAGCTGGCCTCGTCCGCCTTGATCATCGCCGGCATCCTGGTGGCGTTCCGCTCGCTTACGAGCAGCACTCAGTCGAACGGCACGGGCTGACCGGCGGCCGACCCCCGGCCGGCTTGCGGGCGCGGATGAACGCGCTCATGAACTTCCGGTCGACCAGCGGCGCCACCGCGTCCACGTCGATCCCGTGCCCGGTGAGAAACGCCCGCGCGTCGTCCACGTCGTAGATCCGCGTGGGCTCCACGGCGACGGCTTCGAAGCCCGCCTTGGTCAGCCGTGCCGCGTAGTCGGATTCTTCGAGGGCCCCGGCCACGCACCCGATCCAAAGCTCCATGCTGCGCCGGATCGCCTCCGGGACCTCGCCGCGCACCACGACGTCGGAGACGGCGAACCGGCCGCCCGGCCGGAGCACGCGGAAGGCCTCCGCGAACACGCGGTCCTTGTCGCCGGAGAGATTGATGACGCAGTTGGAGATGATGACGTCGACGGCGTTATCCGGCAGCGGGATCTGTTCGATCTCGCCCTTCAGGAACTCGACGTTCGCGAGGCCGGCCTTGCGCTGATTCTCCCGGGCCAGCGCGAGCATCTCGTCGGTCATGTCGAGCCCGTAGGCCTTTCCGGAGGGACCGACACGCTTGGCCGACAGCAGCACGTCGATGCCGCCGCCTGACCCGAGGTCCAACACCGTGTCGCCGGGGCGCAGATCCGCGAGCGCCGTCGGGTTGCCGCAGCCCAAGGACGCCGCGACGGCCTCTTGCGGCAGGTCCGCGACCTCCTGGCCGCCATACAGATTGGCGGTGATCACGTCGCCGCCGGCATCCGCCCCGCCGCAGCCGCAGGCGCTCCCGCAGCAGCCGCCCTCGCCCGCCGAGGCCCGCCGCGCCGCGTTCGCATATTTCTCGCGCACCACCAGTTTGATATCGGCCCTCTCCGCCATCTCCGCGTCACCTCGTCCGGCGATGTCGATCCGATGGTACCCCGCCTGCCCGCCGCCTGGGCGCCCTACCGGCGGTTCGGTGCACGCCCCACCCAGGCGATCTCCTTCGGGTCTACGGCACCGCTCCGCGTGCAGCACTCGGCGTACAGAAATCCCAGCAGCGTTCGAAGGGTCTCGGTTCCGGCGGCGTACCGGAGGAACGTCCCCTCCCGCCGCACCGTCACGAGCCCCTCGTGGCGGAGCTTTTCGAGATGGTGCGACAGCGTGGACGCGGGAATGTCGAGCTCGGCCTGGATCTCGCCGGCCACGAGGCCGTCCGGATGCGCCGAGAGGAGCAGGCGCAGAATGCGAAGCCGCGGCTCCGTCGCGATCGCGGCGAACATGTCCGCGTACCGGGCGATGTCTTCCGTCCCCGCCTGGGCCTTCACGTCGCTCATCGCCCCGCCCGCCTTTCCGGTGTTCCCGAACGATCTATTTCGAATATTGTAGAAATATGGAAGACCCGCTGTCAAGCCCCTTCCGCGATGACGGCGTCCGCCTCGATCTCGACCAGCATCGCCGGGTCGACGAGCCGGCTCACGACGACGAGCGTGCAGGCGGGACGGATGGTCCCGAAGACCTCACCGTGCGCGCGCCCCACCGCCTCCCAGTGGCCGGCGTCGGTGATGAAGATTCGCGTCCGGACCACGTCCTC
>DASYXS010000042.1:0-9435 GCA_035934535.1 bacterium | reverse complement strand
GGCTTGGTCGGCGCTGTGGTCAACTACGTGCTCGGACCGAAACTGGCGTGGCGGCAGGAAGAAACGCGAAGGGACCGGGCCGCCCGGACCCGACTGGCCGCAGCCGTGCAATCATTGAAGCATCGGTTCGAGCAGGAGAAGGTCGTTCGGCTCTATCTGGGACGCGGTGGCACGATCGGTCGTCGCGAACGTATTAGCCCGAGTGAGCTTCAACGACTCCTGTGGCCCATTGCTCGAGCCCTGGCTGACCCTGATCTCCTGCCAGGGGCGCGAAACAGCGCCGCTACTCTGCTCATCCGCATGGGCGGTTCGAGCACGCTGCGCTACTTGGCGACCTGCGACTCGGAATCGACAATCGGCGAAGGTCATGCGGATTTGGCGATGGCGCTCGAGGAGGGCATCGTTGCCGAAGGTCGCGACGTCGTCCGCCTGGCCGAAGAAGGGACAGTCCAGCGCTAAGGCGGCTGATAAGTGCAAAATGAGTGCAAGGGGCCTCGGTTGCTCAGCTGGCGTCGCCGCGAGGCTTGTGTTTCAATGGTTCCGAGGCGTTGTGCTCGTCGGAAGCCGGGAGTTCAAATCTCCCCCCCTCCGCCATCTATCGACGTCACGCGGCGCCGCGTGCCGTAACAAACGGGCAGGCTTGGGGACCTTTCAGCCCCATCCGGGCGCTCCTTCAGCGGCGGGCCGGAGAGTTGACTGCGGCCAAGCTGCGGGCGGGCCTCGGTGGTTTTGAGGCTCTGACCTCAGGGAAAAAAGGGGCGGACTAGTGCCATTTGGCACTGCGCGGACCGCCGCGCACGGCTTTGGGCGTGTGTTGAGCGAGGAGGTGACGTTCGTGGAAAACAAACGTCGCAGCTCGGTGATGCGGACAGCCGGCGCGCTGCTGGCCGGCGCTGTCATCGCGGCGCTGGCCACGACCGGCTCCGTGACGGCGCAGAATCTGACTCTCAGGGCCGTCCGGGACCCGCAGAACCGGTTTTCGATCAACGTTCCTGCGTCATGGATCGTCACGGTTCAGACCAAGAACCCGAGTGTCGAGGCGAAGTCGCCGGCGCCCAAGCCGTCGGCGCTTCCGGACAGTCTGGATGTAACGGTCTACGATTGGAGGGTGCCGATTAGCGCCCAGGACTGCGTCAGTGAGTCCGACCTCGTGCTGCGCTACGCGATCCACACGTGGACGACCGTCAAGGAAGGACCCGCGACGATCGGCGGCCAGCCCGCTTACAGCCGAGTCTATAACTGGAAGGCCGGCAATGGGGAGCCGCGGCAGAGCGTTGAGACGTGTGTAACGCACGGCAGTCGTGTGTACGTCGCCGTCGGCACGACGGAGAACACCGCCGCGAAGATCAGCACGACGATGCCGGTGCTGCAGCGAGCCATCGCGACGCTCCACCCGAACGTTGCGAATGGGCCGTCGGAGACCGTGCCCGTGAAGCCCGGCGGGGGGAAGAACTAAACAACAGCCGTCGAGGCGCCGCGACGCTCGCGGCGCGCGGTGGTGCGCGTTTGTGATCTCGCGAGACGCCGGCCGTTTGACCGGCGTCTCGTCGTGTGCACGCCCGAGGCACCGCTCGGCCCTCCGAGGGGGCCGACGCGCGCCCGCAGTATAGCCTGGGGAAGCGGTGAGCGGATTCGAGGCGGGGAGGTGCGCACGTGGATGCGGATTTGCCGGGGCGGGTGATCATCGTGACCGGCGCCGGCCGCGGAATCGGCCGGGCGGTGGCAAGAGATCTTGTCGAGGCCGGCGCACGGGTCGTTCTGGTGGCGCGGACCAAGGCGGAGTTGGCGCGCGTCGTCGACGAAACGGGTGAGGATCGGGCGATGGCGGTCGCCGGCGACGTTACGGACGAAGCCACCGCGGCGGCGGCGGTCGCCCGCGCGCAGGAATGGGGCGGGTCCGTTGACGGTGTGGTCAACAACGCCGGCATCGGGTGGTCCGGCCCCGTGCATGAAATGCCGCTCGACGCCTGGCGCCGTCTCATTGAAGTCAACCTGACGGGCGTCTTCCTGTTCACGAAGGCGGCACTGCCGGTGATGCTGCGTCAGGGCCGCGGTCACATCGTCAATATTGCCTCGGGAGCGGGGCGCATGGGCATGGCCGGAAGCGCGGCATATTCGGCCTCGAAATTTGCGGTCATCGGGTTTACCGAGGCCGTCGGCCTCGAGGTCCGCAACAGCGGCGTCAAGGTCAGCGTCGTGGAGCCGGGCTCGGTCCAAACGTCGTTTTCCGCCGGCGCCGCGGCGAGGGACTGGGCCCTGTTGCCCGACGACGTCGCCCAGGTCGTCCGCTCCGTTTTGGCCAGCGGTCCGAACGTCTGGATCAGGGAAGCGTTCGTGTCCCCTCTGCGAGTGCCGAAGCCATAGACGTGGGCGGTGCGGCAGGAGCCGCGCCGCCCGGCTCGAACGGAGGCGCCGACAACTGCATATCGTGCTGGACGGGTGCCTTCGGTTCGCCGAGGGAGAAGAGGGAAGTCCGGTGCGCGGTCGGTGCGTCGCCGAGAGGGCGTCGTTGAGGCCGCAAAGCCGGCGCGGTCCCGCCACTGTAACGGGGAGCCGTTCCGCGAATGCCACTGGGAAACCGGGAAGGCGCGGCACGGCGAGGATCCGGAGCCAGGAAACCTGCCCGTCCGGGCGCGTACGGCGACCTTCGGCTGAAAGGCCAGTACGCCACGGCGTTATGCCGCCATGGTCCCGTGCCCGCACCGGGGCCATTTTTTGTTGCCGCCGCTCCGGTCGCGGCCGGGTGGGCGTGACGCCGGGAACGGAGGATCTCGATGTCCGCTCCGTCCCGTGCACGCGGGTGCCCGCGATGCCGGAGAACGCTCGTGCTCTTCGCCGTTGTCCTAATGTTGGGCCCGCGCCCGGGCGTCTTCGCGCAATCCGTGCCGCCGCCCGAGGCCGCGCCGCCGACGTTCGAGCTGCCGGAGGTGGAGATCGCGGGCCGGCGGCCGCAACTCCCGGCGACCAGCCCGGCGTCGATCAGCGTGATCACCGCGGACGAGATCGCGGCGATGGGCGCGCTGACGGTCGCCGACGCGCTCCGCGTGCTGCCCGAGATGCTCGTGCGCGCCAGCGGCGGGCCGGGCTCGCTCACCACACTGAGCATCCGCGGGTCGTCGTCGACGCAGACGCTTGTCCTGCTCGACGGCGTGCCGCTCAACCGGCCCGACCAGGCGAGCGTCGACCTCAGCACGCTGCCGATTCAGCAGGTGGACCACATCGAGGTGTTGCGGGGCGCGTTCTCGGCGATCTATGGAAGTGCGACGATCGGGGGCGTCGTCAACATCGTGACGAAGAGCCGGCCCGAGTCCTCGGGATCGGCGCGCGTCGGCTCGTATGGCGAGACGAGCAACGTGCTTTCCATCGGGGGGCAGGCGGGAGCGACGATCTATCTCGTGCAGGGCATTCAGACCGGCAGCACGGGATTCGCCCCGGACACCGAGTACAGCAACTCGACCGTGATGGCAAAGCTCCGGTGGGCGACCGGCGGCGGCGTCCTCATGCTGACCGGCGACCGTCTCTACCATGATACCGGCGCCCCCGGGCCGGCGCCGTTTCAGGACACGCTCGCGCGGCTGTGGGAGGGACGGACGGTGCTCGACGCATCGTGGCGCACCGGACGCGCCGACGGCCCCGGGGCCCTCTTCCGCGTCTACCGGACCTACGACGACGTCAATTTTCTCAGCCCCGGCCTCGCATTTCAGTCGGAGGATATCGCCGACTTCTGGGGTGCGCAGGCGCAGGTGGTGCTGGCCGCGGGCGCCGGCAGTCTTTTGACGATCGGCGCGGACTACCAGAACGAAGCCATCTTCCACACCGACAACAGCGGCGTCGTCTTCCCGAATCAGGGCAGCGATCTCGGATTTTACACCCAGTACGACTGGCGCCTGTCGCCCGCGATGCTGCTGTCGCTCGGCGTCCGGGAGGACACCTTCACCCTGTTCGGCAATCAGCCGAACCTGTACGGCACGCAAATCAATCCGCGCGGCGGCGTGGTTGTGCTGCTGAACGACCGGCTGCTGTTCCGCGCGGCCGCGGGCCGGACGTACCGCGCGCCCACCTTCGACGAGCTCGCGCCCGGGCTTTTCGGCAACCCTAACCTCCAGGCGGAAAGCGCGTGGTCCTACGACGCCGGCCTCGAGTACGCGCTGGCCGCCGGGCTGACGCTGCAGGTCGGCGGTTTCTACAAGGACGCGACAAACCTCATCACGTCCCCTCCGCCGCTCTTTATCCCTGTGAACGTCGGGCACGCAATCGTGTCCGGGGGCTCGATCGAACTGGCGGGCCGTCTGTCCCCGCGGTGGTTCGTCAGAGCCAACTACACGAGCCAGCGCGCACGCGACGTCGCGACGGATCTCGACGTGATCTACGTCCCGCGAGCGCTCGGCAACGTCGAGGTCGTCTACACGGTCGCGCCCGGCGCCACAGCCGCCCTCATCGTGGGATACGCGGGGGATATGTTCGCGGATGCCGCCAATACCGTGGTGCTGCCGGCGTATTGGCTCACCTCGCTGACCGTGACGTGGCCGTTCGCCGGCGGCTACAGTGTCCAGGCCGGCGTGGCGAACGCCTTCGACGTGCAGTATCAAGACGCGCAGGGGTTCGCCGAGCCGGGGAGGAGATTTTTCGTGACGGTCGGTAAGTCGTTCTGATCGTGCGCACCCGCGTCGCATTCATCATCGTCTGCACGGCTCTCGCGGTGTCGGCGGCGTCCTGGGCGGTGTGGCTGCGCCCTCGGCCTCTGCCTTCTGCGGCACGCGCCGCCGGGACCGCGGCCGGATCGCCGGACGTGGCCGTGTCCGCGGGGGCGACTTCGCCGTCGGGCGGCCCCACCGCCGCCGACGAGGGAGAGATCACGTCGCAGTCCGCCGCGGGCATCGAGGAGCGCGCGCGCGCAACGCGCCGGGCCGGCGCCGCCGTCCGTCCGCGCGCGACGCGGCCACGCGCCGCAGTCTCTCGACCGTCGCGGCCCCAGACCGCGCTGCCGCTTCGGCCGGTGCTCCCGTTGGGAGCAGCCGCTCCGCGGCGGGCGTCGGAGACCGGGGCGCCTCCGGCACCGGCGGCGCCCGCGGGACACACGGGCGGGCCGGCGGCCGCCGGTGGCGGCGCGGCGGGAAGCGGTTCCGGGGCGGACGGTTCATCGGCGCCCGGGGCGGCGACCTCGGGTCCGGACTCGGCGGTTCCGTCCGGATCCGCCGCCGCGCCGGCGTCAGATCCCGCGCCCGTACCGCCAGTCCAACCGCCCCCGCGCGCGCCTGTGCTGACGCCGCCTAGGGTTATCGCGATGCCGGGGATGGTCTATCCCGGTGATGCCTTCCGTCTCACCGTGCGCCGCCAGGATCTGGGCGCCGCCGCGGTAGTCCAGGGTTCCGAAGGCGTTGTGGGGGTCCGGGCGTTGATTCTCTCGACGGGCGAGGTGCGGGCCGTCGAGGTGACCGGCTCATCCGGGTCGGATGCCCTCGATCGCGCCGCGGTCGACGCCGTGCGGGGATGGCGGTTCACGCCGGCGACGCGGGACGGCGCGCCGATCGACGCCTACGTGACGCTGCGGATTCGCTACGTGGTGCGCTGAGGTACGGTGGCGGCGCGGCGCCGGCCGGCCAGACGCGCGGCATCGTAGATGCCGAAGAGCGCGAGCGAGTACGCGAGGTCACTCAAGACGGTGTTGCCGAAGAATGGAATTGCCGCGATGTACGAGGCGGCGAGCCCGGCGGACGTGTGCGGATACAGCGGGCCCAGCCACTCGCCGAAGTTGGTGATGAGGTAGAACAGGACGGCCGAGACCAGCGCCGTCCCGCCGACCCCCCTCATCGAGCGGCGGCGCAGCGCGTGACGGCCGAGGACGACGATGACGACGTAGCTCGCATAGACCCAGATCATTCCGACGCCGTAGAACCCGAGCACCGCATCGGACAGCGCGACGGTCCCGAGCGGCACGACGAAGGCCCACGCCCCGGGAAGAATCGCGCCGCCGAACAGAGCCAGGGCGTCCATCGGCTGGAAATTCGGTGCGTGGGGCGCGAGCCGCAGGAGCGTCGCGGCCGCGATGAGCGCGTAGGGAAGCGTACCGAGCCAGAGAGGCTGCTGCGCGGGCGCCGGTCTCACCTGATCATCACCGGCTGGGGGGTTCTGGTATGGGCGGCGTGAATCCTTTGCCGCGATGACGCACCGGTCCGCGCCGCGCGCGCGCGTGCTCATGATTCAGGGAACAGCATCGTTCGCGGGCAAGAGCACGCTGGCCGCGGCGCTCTGCCGCTTGTTCGCGCGCGACGGATGGCGCGTCGCGCCGTTTAAGGCGCAGAACATCTCGCTGAACGCCGCGGTCGCCCGGGGGGGCGGCGAGATCGGCGTCGCGCAGGCGGTGCAGGCGCGGGCCGCCGGCGTGGAGCCGGCGGTGGAGATGAATCCGATCTTGGTGAAGCCGGCTCCGTCCGGCCGCACCCAGGTGGTCATGTTGGGTCGCGCGGCGGACTCTCCGCCGCCGCGCGCGGCGCTGTGGCGCGCGATCGCGCGCTCGCTCGACGCGCTGCGCGTCCGCCACGACCTCGTCGTGATCGAGGGCGCCGGCTCGCCGGCCGAGGTGAATCTACGGCGGGCGGATCTCACGAATATGCGGGTCGCCCGCTACGCGAGCGCGCCCGTCCTGATCGCCGGAGACATCGACCGCGGCGGCGTGTTCGCGGCGCTCGCCGGGACCGTGGCGCTCCTCGACCGGACGGAGCGCGCCCTCGTCCGGGGTTTCGTCATCAACAAGTTTCGCGGGGACGCGGCGGCGCTGCGGCCCGCGCTGCGGGACCTGCAACGCCGGACGCGGCGGCCGGTCCTCGGCGTCATCCCGTACGCGCCGGCGTGGCGCCTTCCGGAAGAGGACGCGGTGGCGCTGGATCAGGCCGGCGGCCCCCCGCGCGATGGGGCGGGCCCTGCCGGGGCGCAACCCTCCGGGGAGCGGTGGCTCGAGATTGCGGTCGTGCACCTTCCTTATATCTCGAACTTCGACGAGTTCGACGGGTTGGAACAAGAAGCCGGTGTGCGCGTGCGGTACATCGGGCCGGGCCGGCGTCTCGGCCGTCCGGATCTCGTGATTCTGCCCGGCAGCAAGTCCACCGTGGCGGATCTCGAGGTGCTGCGCCGGTCCGGGTTGGCGGACGCGGTGCGCGAGGCCGCGTCTGAGGGGATCCCGGTCCTCGGGATCTGCGGCGGCTACCAAATGCTGGGACGCCGGATCGACGATCCCGAGGGGGTCGAATCGGACCGTCCGGCCGTCGAGGGGCTCGGTCTGCTGCCGGTCGTGACGACGTTCGGCTCCACGAAACGCACGGCGCGCGTGAGGGTCCGGCTCGGCGCCTCGCCGCCGCACCGCGGCGGACTCGCGGGGGCCTGGCCGGAGATCGAGGCGCAGGGCTATGAGATCCACATGGGCCGGAGCGCACCCGGCGGTCCGGCCTGGGTGCGTATCCTCGAACGGGCCGGCCGCAGCTGCGACGAGCCCGGAGGCGCGGCCTCGCCCGACGGCATGATCTGCGGCACATCGGTGCACGGCCTGCTCGAGCATCCGGCGGTCCGTCGCGCACTGCTCGACGGCCTGTGGACGCGCCGCGGCGTGGCCGCGGCGGCCGCGCGGTGGCGGGGCGAGCGGCGTGTCCTCACGCTCGACGAGCGGATCGACGGCCTCGCGGATCTCGTCTCCCGGCACCTGGATCTCGACCGCGTGCGCGCGATCGCGGGCCTGCGCGCGCGGTAGCGACCGCGGTCGCCGGCCGTCTCCATCCGCCACAGGAACCGCCGCCACCCGCCGCAAACCCCGTATTCATGCCGTTCCTCGCCGTGGTCACCGACCACGATTTCCCCAATCTCAACGACGAGGAAGAAGTGCTCCGGCCGCTGGGGATCGAGTTGCGGGTCGCCAACGCAAAGGACCGCCGCGCGTTCCTCGCCGACGTGGCGGCCGCCGACGCGCTGATGAACGAGTACGCGCCCGTGAGCGCGGAGACGATCGAGGTGGCGCAGCGCTGTCTCGCCATTGTGCGGTATGGGGTAGGCGTGGATACCGTGGACCTCGCCGCCGCGACCAAGGCCGGGATCTGCGTTGCGAACGTGCCCGACTACGGGACGCAGGAGGTCGCGCTCCACGCGTTCACGCTGCTGCTGGCCGTCCACCGCCGGCTGCGCACGTACGATGCGGGGGTGCGCGCGGGGCGCTGGCCGGCGGGACCGTCGGTTGCGCCGCCGATCCGCCGGATCCGCGGGCAGACCCTCGGGATCGTGGGCTTCGGCCGGATCGGCCGCTCCGTCGCCGCGTACGCGGCGCCGCTGGGGGTGCATCTGCTGACATTTGACCCCTATGTCTCGCGGACCGCCGCGGGTGAGGCGGGCGCGACGCTCGTCGACTACGGGACCCTGCTGCGGCAGTCGGACATCTTGTCGTTTCACGCGCCCCTCGGATCGGAGACCCGGCATCTGCTCGGCGAGGACGAGATCCGCATGCTGAAGCCGACGGCGATCGTGATCAACACGTCGCGGGGCGCCGTGATCGACACCGCGGCGCTCGCGCGCGCCCTGCGCGAGGGGCGGCTGGCCGGCGCGGGCTTGGACGTGTTCGAGAGTGAGCCGTTGCCGGCGGATCATCCGCTGCGCGAGACGCCCAATACAATCTTGACGCCACATGTCGCCTGGTACAGTGAAGAGGCCCGGCAAGCCTTGAAGCGATCCGTGGCCGAGGAAGTCGCGCGCGTGTCCCGCGGCGAATGGCCGCGTTCGCTGGTCAACACGGACGTGCGTTCGCATGCCCGCCTGGCGCGCGGTCGCTAGTCTGCGCCGCCGAACTTCGGGTTTACCGCGAACGTATCATGGGTAACCGGCTATTGAGGTGACTACGCCATGATGAAATTCCTCACGACGGCCCTCGGCGGCCTCACGATATTGACCGTCACCGGCCTGGCGACAGCGCCGGGTCAGGCGATGCTTGGCATGCGGCAGCCTCAGACCGCGGTTCCCGTTTCGGTGATCGCCGATCCGGGCCCCGCGAAGGTGACCGAGCCCGCAGCGCCTATGGCGCCTGCGGTGCAGCCGGCAAGCACGGCACCCGCTGCGGCGCTTCCTGCCGTCGCGCCTGCGGCACGCCCCGTTGCTACCGGTCCTGCGCCCACGGCGAGGCCGGTCGCGCGTCCCGCAGCTCCCGCCGCGGCGGCTCCCGCATCCGCGGCGAACCCTCTGGGCGGTCTCGGCGGCGCCGGCGCGATCACCAATCTCCTGCTGAACATGCCGCAGGTGCTGCAGGGCGGGGAGGGAGGCCCAGGTGGTCCGGCGGTCGGTAACAACGGCGGTTGGGTGCCCCCCGGGCAGCGCGGACGTGAGTACCGTAAGCGTCACGACGGCGGTGACCCTAACGCCGGTGACTACGAGCGGTAATTTGCGTTAAGCGTTTCGATTCGGAAT
>DASYXS010000039.1:0-13585 GCA_035934535.1 bacterium | reverse complement strand
TCTCGGTGCCGTGCGGCTTCGGCGCGGACGGCCTGCCCGTGGGCCTTCAGATCGCGGGCCGCCCGATGGACGAGGAGACGGTGATCGCGATCGGCGCCGCCTACGAGCGGGCGACGCCGTGGCACACGCGCCGGCCGCCCGAGCCCGAGTAGGGCCGGCGAACGTGTTCTAGGCGCGGCTCCCGGGCGCTTTGAACACCCGCCGCAGCGCGGCGTGCACGGGCTGCATCACCGGGACCCCGGTCACGATCAGCAGCACTTCGCTCGCGAGCAGCGGCGGAAACAAGACGCGCATCGACGCGTGGAGGATTACGGACAGCATCACGGTCACCGCGGCCGCGATGACGGCCGCGTACGCCGTCGCGCCGAGGTAGGCGTTCACGCGGCCGAGGCGCCACGCCGCCCATCCTCCGACGAGGTTCGCAAAGGGCATCCACAGCAGCTCCCACGGACCGACGAACGGGCTCGTCAGATTGCCGAGGAAGTTGCCGATGACGAACGCGGGAATCAGATGCGGCTCCCAGATCACGAGCGGCTTGAGGATCTCCGAAAACCGCAGCTGGTACGGTCCGTAGGAGACCGGGGCAAGATAGATGGTCAGGGCCGCGTAGGCCGCGGCGATCACGGCGCCTTCGGCCACGCGGGCGGCGATCCCGCGTCGCGCACGACGAGCCGCCGGTCCGCTCCCGCCGCGCGACGCCGTTGCGCGGAGGTTCACGAGGGTGACGCCGGCCAGCGGATGCGGACGACCGTGTGGATGCCTCCGCGGATTCGGTAGTCGAGCTCGAGCTCCATCCAGGCGGGCGCGCAGGCGCGGACGAGATCGCCGAGGATGCGGTTGGCGGCGTGTTCCTGGAAGATGCCGACGCTGCGGTACGAGAGCAGGTAGTACTTTAGCGACCGCAGCTCCAGCACGCGCTCCTTCGGCGCGTAGCGGATGGCCACGCGGCCGAAATCGGGCAGCCCCGACCACGGGCACACGGCCGTGAACTCGTCGGTCTCGATGTCCACGACCGCCGGGGAGCCGGCGTACTCATACGGGAACGTTTCCAACACCTCGGCCCGGACCGCCTCGGGAGACCGGACCTCGAGCGCGACCGGCAGCGGTGCCGGCGTCGTACCGGCCGGCGGTTCCGGTTTCCCGGCGGCCGCGGGCGAAGCGGACGGCGGGTCCGCCGGCAGGCGGTCGCCGCCGATCCCCACCGCATCGCGGGGCGTGGCGCCCTTGGGCGTTTCGACGGGCTTGGATCGCACGTGTGTTCGCCACCCCGCTCGGTTGAACGTCAGGCCGATGCTATGATACAATAGCCTTGCAGCGAAACTCAAACCCCGGCGTCTTCCTAACGACGCAACGACGCATCTTCCAACGGTCGACGGGAGTGAGTGACTGTCTCCGGTCGTGCCCTGTGTACCCCGGCATCTCCCGGTCAGGTGCCCGCGGGTATACGGCGCAGAACCTGATTCGAGGGGCGTGCGAATGGCCATCGAAACACATACCAACGGTTTTGGCGGGCTGGCGGATCCCCGCATCCAACGCGCGCTGCAGGAGCTCGGGTGGGCGACGCCCACGCCGATCCAGTCGCGCGTGATCCCGTCGCTCGCGATCGGACGGGATCTCGTCGCGCAGGCCGATCCCGCGCCGCGTACGACGGCGGCGTTCGGCATCCCGATGTTGCAGCGGCTCGATCCGCGCAGCAAGGCGGTGCAGGGCCTCGTGCTGGCGCCGAATCGTGACGCCGTGCGGCAAATCACCGGCGATCTCGGCCGGCTCGGCGCGCATACGCGGCTGCGCATCGTCGCGATCTCGACGGGCGAGCCGCTCGCGCGGCAGATCACGCGCCTGCGGGAGAAGCCGCACATCGTCGTCGGTACGCCGAGCCGCGTGCTCGAGCATCTCGGCAAGGCGACGCTCACCCTGCGCAGCGTGCACATGCTGGTCCTGGACGACGCGGACCGGATGCTCAAGATGGGCCTCCGGACGGACGTCGAGCAGATCCTCGTGCGCACGCCGTCGACGCGGCAAACCGTGTTGTTCTCGTCGACGCTGCCGGAGCCGATCCGCGCGATGGTGAGCCGGTACCTCCGGAACCCCATCTGGGTGACCAACGCGCCCGTGCAGTCGCTCAGCCCGGGGCATCGCGCCTGATCCGGCGCCCGGCGCGTTTTGGTTCTGGGCTCCGCCGCGTCCCGGACCGTCCTTGCGCGGCGGTCCTGGACGCGGTTATAATGTGGCTGTGGACGAGCACCGCCTGACGTCCGAGGCCGTCTTCGACGTCCTCTCACCCGAAGAAGATCGTTTCGGCTTCTGGCGGTTTGCGCGTCATCCGTTCTTCACCGACGTGAACCGCTGGCTCGTCGATCGCGTAGCGGCGCTCGGCCCGCGCATCGTCGACCTCGCCTGCGGTCCGGGGGCGATCACCGAACTGCTGTTGGCCCGCATGCGCGAGCACACCCGCGGGATCATCTACGCGGTGGATCCCTCGCTGGTCGAGCTGCACCGCGCACGGCGGCGGATCGCGTCGAGCATCGTCCGGTTCGTGCACGGCAGCGCCGAGAATCTCAGCCGGCTCGTCCCGCAGGTGGACGTCGTGGTCTTTTGCAACGCCATTCACCTGATCGGCGACAAGGAGCGGGTGCTGCAGGAAATCCGGTCCGTGCTCGGGCCCGGCGGCGTGCTCGCCTTCAACACGACCTATTTTCAGGGATGCTACGTGCCGGGGACCGAGCGGTTCTGGCGGTCGTGGGTCGTCCGGGCCGCGCGCCTTCTCAAGGAGTCCGGCATCAGCGTGACGCACACTCACGCCGACCGCGCGGCGGCGATGCGGTGGCGCACGCCGGAAGAATACGCCCTGCTGCTTTCGGGCGCCGGTTTCGTGGCGCCGACCTGGGAGCTCCATAAAGTGGAGATGTCGCCCGAGAGTCTTGAGGACATCGGGCAGTTTTCGATGTTTATCGAAGGCGCGCTTCCGGGCGTGCCGCTCGAGGCTGGCGCCGACGCGCTCAAGCGCACCGTCCGAACCGCAATCGAGGACGCCCGTTTGACGGGCGGCACGGTCCCGCGCTACTGGCTGCAGTTCATCGCCCACGCGCCGGCCTAGTCCGGCGTAACCGCCAACATTCCCTTATTTTCGGCGCTTGACGTTCGGCCGCCGGCCAAGGTTTCTATGATTTGGATAGATTCATTCTGCCTCTTCCCTATCGATCCACAATATGGTATAATACGGCATGTTCGATGGCTCGCGCGGTTCGCGCGGGCCTTTTCGTTTCTCCGCGAGAAGTATTAACCTGAATACAGGGCCGGGCCGGCCTGCGCGCGACCCGGCGCAACTTGGGCTGAAGGGGGGCTTCATGAATTTCCTGCACCATCTCGAGTGCACGGCGTGCGGCGCGACCTACTCCGCCGACGAGATCCACACCGTTTGTCCGGCCTGCGGCAAGGTTCTCTACGCCCGGTACGATCTCGACCGCGCCCGCGGCGAGTTCTCACGCGACACCCTGGCCAAACGGCCGGCGACGATGTGGCGCTATCACGAGCTGATGCCCGTCCGGGACGAGGCGAACATCGTGACCCTCGGCGAGGGGATGACACCGCTCCTGCCGATGCCGGGCGTCGGCCGCCGGCTGGGGCTCAGCCACGTCCTCTGCAAGGAAGAGGGCCTCAACCCGACCGGATCCTTCAAGGCGCGCGGGCTCTCCGCCGCGATCAGCAAAGCCAAGGAGCTCGGCGTCACAACGATCGCGATGCCGTCGGCGGGCAACGCGGCGTCCGCGGCCGCGGCGTACTGCGCCCGCGCGCATCTCGAGCTCTACCTCGTGATGCCGGTGGATGCCCCGCACGCCAACAAGGCTGAGTGCGCGGCGTACGGGGCGCACACCTACCTGATTCACGGACTCATCACCGACGCGGGCCAGGTGCTGCGCAAGGCTGGGGCAAGCCGCGGCTGGTTCGATATGTCGACGCTCCGCGAGCCGTACCGCGCCGAGGGCAAGAAGACGCTTGGCTACGAATTGGCGGAGCAGCTCGGTTGGACGCTGCCCGACGTGATCATCTATCCGACGGGCGGCGGGACGGGGATCGTGGGAATGTGGAAGGCCTTCGCCGAGATGGAGGCGCTCGGCTGGATCGGTTCCAGGCGCCCCCGGATGGTCGTCGTGCAGGCGGCCGGCTGCGCGCCGATGGTGCGCGCGTATCGGGAGGGGAAGGAGCACGCGGAGCCGTGGCGCAACGCGGAAACGATCGCCGCGGGCCTGCGCGTGCCGCAGGCGATCGGCGATTACCTCATCCTGCGCGCCGTCCGCGAGAGCGGCGGAACCGCCTACAGCGTGACCGACGAATCGATCCTCGGCGACATGCGGGAGCTCGCCCACGAAGACGGTCTGTTCGCGTGCCCGGAGGGCGCGGCGACCTACGGCGCGCTCAAGGCGATGGTGCGCGACGGCCTCGTCCGCAAGGACGAACGGGTCGTGCTCTTCAATACCGGCGCCGGGCTCAAGTACGTGGACCTCATCCGGCCCGAGCTGCCGGAGTTCAAGCCCGCCGAGCCGCCCGCCGCGCTCAGCGCATAGCGGATGTCACGGCCGCGGCTCCGCCGGAGGTCGTCCGCGAGGGAACGCGCCGCGGGCTGGCGCGGGCTGGCGCGCGCCGCCGAGTCGCTTGTCGTGCTGCGCGGCGTGCTGGAGGATCCGGCGGGGCAGGCGTGGCGGGACCTGGTCGCGGCGCTGGCGCGGGAGACTCCCGACGCGGAGCGGGCCGCCGCCGCGTACGCCCGGCTGTTCACGCTCCTGGCCGCGGAGACGGAGCTCGCCGCCGGAGCGCTCGTCGGCGACGCGTGGCAGACGCATCTCATCGGGCGGCTTCTCGACGACGATAACCCGTTCAGCCACAAGGCGGAACGGGCGCCGTGGAGTGCGCTCGGCCCCGCGCTGGTGGCGCAGGTGCGGAGCGATCTTGCCGCGCTGGCGATCTGCCACCGGGACGGCGGGACCGCGCTCATCGAGGCCGTCTCCCGCGTGACCGGACGGCCGGCGGTCGCATGGGACGGGTTTCGGCCGCTTGACGGGGTGGCGGGGAGCGCGGCGCGCCTGCGGATGATGCGCCGGCTGCACGCCGCGCGGGAGTGGCCGCCGCGCGCGCGCGACCTGGCCGCGTACTTCGCGTCGGAGGGCGTGGGGCTGTTCGGCCGGTACCGGGCATTTCGCTGGGTGCGCGGCGGCGCCGGGGGCTACCTCGAAGGAGTGGCTGCGCCGGACCCCGTGCGGCTGGCCGATCTCGTGGACTACGAGTTGGAGCGCGAACCGGTCCTCGAGAACACGCGGCAGTTCGTCGCGGGCGGCCCCGCGAACAACGTGCTGCTGTACGGCGACCGGGGCACCGGCAAGTCCTCGACGATCAAGGCGCTCGCCAACGAATACGCGCGATCCGGCCTGCGGCTCGTCGAGGTGGCCAAGGATCATCTTGGCGACTATCCCCGCATCCTCGCGCCGCTGCGCGGCCGCCGCGAGCGGTTCATCCTGTTCGTCGACGATCTGTCGTTCGACGAGCACGAAACGCAGTACAAGGCGCTGAAGGCCGTCCTCGAGGGCGGTCTCGAGGCGCGGCCCGACAACGTCGTGTTGTACGCGACCAGCAACCGCCGGCGCCTCGTCGTGGAGCGGTTCTCCGACCGCCAGACGGAGACGCTCGACGACGAGGTGAATCCGCAGGAGGCCGCCGAGGAGAAACTGTCGCTCGCGGACCGGTTCGGCATCCACGCGCCGTTCCTTGTCCCCGACCAGGACCGATACTTGAAAGTCGTGGACGGCCTCGCCTCGCAGTTCGGCGTGGACGTGCCGCGCGAGGATCTCCACCGGCGCGCGCTCACGTGGGCCCAATGGCACAACGGCCGCTCGTGCCGGGCGGCCCGCCAGTTCGTCGACGCGCTCCGCGGGGAGGCCGTCGTGCGGCGGTCGGGCCTGAAACCGGCGGTGCCGGCCGGCGCTAGCGAAGCAGGGTCAAGAGGATCGCGACAGGGAGCGGGCTCGCGAGCGTCGTCACGATCACGGCACCGCTGACGAGGGCCGGCGCGACGCCGAACTCCGATGCCCAGATCGCGGCCGTCACCGCGGTCGGCAGGCTCGACTGCAAAATGCAGGTCTGCCGCGCGACCCCCTCGAGCCCCACCCACGGCGCCGTCATCCACGCCAGCACCGGGGCGGCGCCGAGACGGATGACCGTCGCCGCGGTGATCGCCGGCCACTCCCCGTGCGGACGGACCTGCGCCAGCTGCACGCCGATCAGCAGCAGCATCACCGCGACCGCCCCGTTCGCGAGCAGTTCGGCCGCTTTGGCGATGGGCGCCGGCGGGATGATCCCGAGGACGTCGAGCGCGAGACCGACGGCCACCGCGTAGGTCACCGGCAGCCGCGCGAGCGTCCGGAGCGCGCGCCGCGCGCCGGAGTCGGCCTGCGCGGCGAGGTAGGCGGCGAGCATGTTGACGATCACGGCCTGCACGGCGAAGAAGGCGAGCGCCGTCGCGAGCCCGCTCGCGCCCCATGCGAACAGGGCGAGCGGCAGGCCGGCGTTGCCGGCATTGCTGAACAGGGTCGCGAGGATGAGGCCGGTGCGCCGCGTGCGGTCCCAGCCGAAGGCCGCCGCAACCGTCACCGTAATCGCGGCGATCAGCACCAGCTGGAGGACGAGATAGACCGTCATGCGCACCAGCACGGAGTGATCGCCGATCCCGGTCGTGACCGCGTAGAAGGAGATCGCCGGCGCGAGCACCGCCACGGACAGGGCCGTGAGCGGCTGCGCCTCGACGACGCGGGCGCGGCCGAGCGCATACCCGGCGGCGCCGATCAGCAGCACCGGCCCGATCACGTTGCTGAAGACCGTGAAAAGACCGGTCAGCTCCGGACCACCTGGACGAGCTCGATGAGCGTAGCGCCGCCCCGCGGATCCAGGAACACGCCGAACGCCCCGCCGGGATCGCGGCGGGGTCGGTCTTCCAGCGTGCGCAGCCCCGCCGCGGCGAGTTCGGCGACGGCCCCATTGATGTCGGCGACCTCGAAGGCGACGTGGTGGGGGCCTTCCCCCCGATCGCGGAGCGCCGCGGCCCAGATCGTTCCATCGGTGAGCGGCTGGATGAGGTGGAGGAGCGTATCGCCGGCGCTCAGCAGCGCCACGGTGGCTTCACCGCGGTAATCCTCGACGCCGAGCACGTCGAGGTCGAGACCCGCCCGGTACGTCTCCGCGGCCGCCTCGGCGTCGCGGACGATGATACCGACGTGGTGAATCCGCAGCACTTCCGGCACGCATGCCGCTTCGTGTCCGTGCCGCGGCCTCCTGCCCCGTCTGGGCGTACCGGCTCCGCTCGCCGACGTGGCGGCGAGCGGAGCCGGCCGTGCACACGGCAGGGAGGCTCGCCGCGGGGCGTCGAACCGTATAGGTCCTCGACGTTCACACTCGGAGGGTCCCATGGCAGAGTACGCGATCGTCGATTCGGAGAAGATCAATTCCGACGTGACCTACGAGCCGCCGCTCGTCATCGCGTTCGGCGTGGACAAGAACAGCGTCGGTTCCCGCACGATCACCATGGGGCGGACGCGCATTCCGCCGGGCGGTCGCAACCAGGCGCACTATCACTCCTGCGAAGCGTCGTTCTTCATCCGCAAGGGCCGCCTGCGCATCTTCATGGGCGAGGACCGCAAAGAGTACCTCGTCACGGAAAACCAGTTCGTCTACGTTCCGGCGGGCGTCATCCACGGGCTGCAGAATCTGAGCGACACCGAGACGGCCGAGCTGATCTTCACCTACGGCAACTGCCCGAGCAAAGACGACGCCGGCACCTTTTTCGTGGAGAAGCCCTGGACCGCCGCCGCGGCACCCAACCGCGCGCGGTAGCGGCCTGGAACCGAGGGGGACGAGGATGCCGTTTCACAAGTGGCACACACTGCCGGACGAGGTCATCTCGCCGCATTACTCCACCGCCACCGGCGGCACCGTTACCGGGGCGATCATCGAGGTCGGGCGGTACCGGATGGCCGGCGGCACCGGCGCCGATCCGCACCGGCATCCGAACGAGCAGATCATCTACCTACTCACCGGGAGGCTGCGGGCCCGCGTGGGCGACGAGGAGCGGGTCGTCGAGGCCGGCGAGGTGATCCACGTGCCGCCGGACGTGGTGCACGAGATCCGCGCGCTCGAAGACAGCGTGTTCCTGAGCAGCAAGAACCTCGTGGACGGCAAGGGCAGCAAAGGCTGGTCGGCCGCGGCGCGCGTGGACGAGCCGCGCGCAACCACGTCATCGCAGTCCGCGGGGTAGCGGCCGTGCCGTTCTTCCGATTCGACGCCCTGCCGCCTGAGTACGTGACGCCGAAATACTCCAAGGCGTTCGGTCCGCTCGTCGCGGGCGGCCAGATCGAGGTCGGCCGCCTGCGGTTCGGCGCCGGCGAAGGCGCCGTGCGGCATGCCCACCCGCAGGAGCAAATCATGGTGGTGATCAAAGGCCGCCTGCGGGCGACCGTCGACGGGAAGACGGAGGACCTCGGCCCCGGCGAAGGGTTCCTCGCGGCCCCCAACACGCCGCATCAGGTCACCGCGGTCGAGGACACGGAAGTCCTGAGCTGCAAGGGCCTCGTGGACGGCCGCGGGCACCGCATATGAGCGATTTCTCGGAGCGGCCCTGGCGCGTCGACCGGACCGGCGGCATGGTGATCGATTGGGACGCCGGCATTCGGATGGACGACGGCATTGTGCTTCGCGCGGACATTTTTCGCCCGGACGGCGAGGGACGCCATCCGGTGCTGCTCACCTACGGTCCGTACGCGAAGGGGCTGCCCTTTCAGCAGGGCTATCCCGACCAGTGGAACCGGATGGTCGAGCAGCATCCCGACGTGTCGCGCGGATCGTCCGGTCGCTACCAGAGCTGGGAGACGCCGGATCCCGAGAAGTGGGTGCCGGACGGATACGTCTGCGTGCGGGTCGATTCGCGCGGCGCCGGCCGCTCCCCGGGCTTCCTCGATCCGTTCTGCCCGCGCGAAACGCGCGACCTGTACGAGTGTATCGAATGGGCGGGCACCGGGCCCTGGAGCAACGGCCGGGTCGGGCTCGCCGGCATCTCGTATTACGCGATCAACCAGTGGCACGTCGCCGCGCTGCAGCCGCCCCATCTCGCCGCGATCTGCCCGTGGGAGGGCGCGGCGGACTGGTACCGTGACATGACCCGGCACGGCGGCATCGTCTGCGACTTCTGGGGCAACTGGATGAAGAAACAGGTCATCACCGTGCAGCACGGGGTGGGGGATCGCGGCCCGGTCAACCCCAACACCGGACAGCCGGTCGCCGGCCCCGAGACGCTGTCGGATGCGGCGCTTGCGGCGAACCGCGCCGACCTCCGCGGCGCGGTGCTGGCGCGGCCGCTCGACGGTTCGTACTATCGGGAGCGCTCGCCCGACTGGTCGCGGGTGCGGGTGCCGCTCCTCTCCGCCGCCAACTGGGGCGGCCAAGGCCTGCACCCGCGCGGCAACTTCGAAGGCTTCATGCGCGCCGCGTCCACGGAGAAGTGGCTCGAGGTCCACGGCCTCGAGCACTGGACGCACTTCTACACCGACTACGGGCGCACGCTGCAGCGGCGCTTCTTCGATCACTACCTCAAAGGCGTCGCGAACGGCTGGGAAGATCAGCCGCGCGTATTGCTGCAAATCCGCCACCCGGACCGGTTCGAGGAACGGGCGGAAGACGCATGGCCCCTCCCGCGCACGCGCTGGACGCGGTGGTATCTGGATGCCGGCCGACCCTGGGCCTACGGCGTGAACCAAAACGCGCCGGGCATCCATGAAATCAAAGCCGGCGCCGGTACCTTGTCGACGGCGCCCGGCTCCGCCGCGGCGACCGCGGTCTACGAAGCCAGCGGCTCGGGTGTCACCTTCTCCACGCCGCCGCTCGCGGAGGCCACCGAAATCACCGGCCCCGCCGCGGCGAAGATCTTCTTGTCCTCGAGCACGAGCGACACCGACGTCTTTGCCGTCTTGAGAGCATTCGATCCCGCGGGCCGCGAGATCGACTTCCAGGGGGCGCTCGATCCGCACACGCCAATCGCCAACGGATGGCTGCGCGCCTCGCACCGCCGGCTCGATCCGGACCTGTCGACGCCGTGGCGTCCCCACCATACGCACGACCACGCCGAACCGCTGCTCCCCGGCCGCGTCTACGAGCTCGACGTCGAGCTCTGGCCGACGTCGATCGTGGTGCCGGCGGGCGGCCGCCTCTCAATCACGATCCTCGGCCGCGACTTCGAACGGCCGGGACCGGCCCAAGAGATCCGATCCTTCGTGACGCCGTTCCGGGGTTCGGGACCGTTCGTTCATGCCGATCCCGACGACCGGCCGCCCTCGGTGTTCGGCGGCCGGAACACGCTGCACACCGGTGGGGCCCACGGCTCGTTTGTGCTCCTGCCGGTGATCCCGCGCTGATCGCGCCGCCCGACTGAGGCGGGCGGCTACTTCCGGGGGAGTGGGGTCATGCGGAGACGGACGTTGCTTGCGTCGGCAATGGGGGCGTTCGCGGCCGGTGCCATTGACCGCGCAGTCCCGGGGCTCAGGGGAGGGGGGCCCGGGGCGGTGGCGTTCGCGCAGGGCGTCGGCGCGCCGCAGGGACGATGGGTCACCCTGGCGCCGTTTCCTGAGCCGACGCCCGAGCTGGCCGGGGCGGCGCTCAACGGCAAATTGTACGCGATCCAGGGACAGCGGCCGGGGTTCGTCCCCGCCGGTCTCGTGTACGAGTACGATCCGGCCGGCAATGCGTGGACCAAGAAGAAGCCGATGCCGCGCGCGCTGCACCACGGCGCGATGGTGGCCTTTAACAACCGGATCTTCATTATTGGCGGGTTCGTGCGGCCGCAGGCCGGGCCGCCCGGATGGGCGGCGGTCAACGACGTGTGGGAATACGATCCGGGCTCGGACGCGTGGCGGGCCCGTGCACCGATGCCGACCGCGCGCGGCGCGGCGGGCGCCGCGCTCGCCAACGGACGCATCTACGTCGTTGGCGGCGCGGGGGCGCTGCCGAACTCCCGCGACCAGGCGATCCGTCCCGGCAGCCCGCAGCGCTCGCTCGCGACGGTGGAGGAGTACGATCCGGTGGCCAACCGCTGGCGCCCCCGCATGCCGATGCCGATCGCCCGCAATCACCTCGCCGTCGAGAGCGTCGGCGGCAAAGTCTACGCGATCGGGGGCCGGCTCGGCGGCGCGTTTATCATCGCCATGCCGGGCAACGTCGATCTCACGCTCGAGTACGATCCGTCCACGGACGTCTGGCTGACCCGGGCGGCGATGCCCACGGCACGCAGCGGCCTCAACTCCGCAGCCCTCGGCGGGCGCATCTACGTGGCCGGCGGCGAGCTGCAGACGTATCAGTTCCTGGCCGCGTACCGGGCGTTCGAGGCTTACGATCCCGCGGCGAACACCTGGTACCAGCTGCCGTCGCTCCTCATCCCGCGGCACGAGGCCGCGATGGCGGCGCTCGGCAACCAGGTCCACATCCTCGGCGGCGACGTGCAGTCGGCGATCGTGCCGCTGCCGGCCGGGCTCAACTTCACGACGGCCGGTCACGAGGCGTTCGAGGTGACCGTCTGATGCGGCGCGCGCCGCGCACTCCGGGTCGGGAATGCAACGCGCTGCTCCTCTGCGTGCTCGCTTGCGCGCTGGCCACGGGCACCGTTGCCGGCGCGGCGCCGGCGCCGACCACAGTCACGCTGATCACCGTGACGAATATGCTCCACACGCCGGAGTTCGTGGCGGTGGAGAAGGGGTTCTTCCTCAAGCACGGGCTCAACGTGAAGTTCATCCACACACAGACGGGCGCCGAGGCCAACGCGGCCATGGAGTCCGGCAGCGCGCAGTTTTCGGACACCGGCGTGACGTCCGTGCAGGCCGCTCGCGAGGCCGGACTCAAGGTGTTCATGGCCGTGCCGGTGCTGAACGACGCGACCACGGAGTTCGGGGACAGCCCGATTGCGGCCGTGGCGCGCGCCGACAGCGGCATCAAGCCCGACGACGCCCGCAGCTTCACCGGCAAGAAAGTCGGGCTCGTCCGGGGCGGCACGGCGGACGTCTGGCTGACGACGTGGCTCACGAAACAGGGCGTGGATCTGGCGAAGGTCGCGTATCTGAACGTCGAGCCGGGGTCGCAGCTCGTCACGATCCAGAACAGGAACGTGGATGCCATCGCGACGTGGGAGCCGTTCCAGACACAGATCCTCGATGTGATGGGGCCGCAGGCGGTCCTCATCAAGCGCGGCGGGCCGATCCTCGGGTACATCCTCGGCATCGGCGCAACCGAGGCCTACGCGCAGGGCCACGGCGCCGTGATCCAGGCAATGTCCGACGCGATCGCCGAGACCCAGTTCTGGATCCGCACGCATCCGGACGATGCGGCGGACGTGGTGACGCACTGGATCCCGGGCCTCACCCCGAAAGTGGCCTCGGCCGCCATCAAGAACATTCCCTTCGACCCGCGCGTCAGCGGCTGCACCTACCGGGCGTTTGCCGCCGCGACGCAGCTCCTCTACCAGCAGCACAAGATCAAGGCGCTGATGCCGGCCGAGGAGCAGCTCACCGACAGCTACGTGAAGCAGACCCAGGCGCTCTATCCCGGGCTTGTCCGCGACCTCAAGCCGATTCCGGCATCGTGCGGGCGCTAGCGGCGCCTCGCCCGCGGTGATCCGCCGGGCCGCGCGCCCGTGAGGCAGTCTCCGGACCCGCGGCCGGCCGAGGCCGGGGCCAAGATCCGGGTCGCGGGACTCCGCCATTACTATCGGAGCAGCGACGGCCGCCAGATTCCGGCGCTGCAGGACGTGTCGTTCGACGTCGCCGAGGGCGAGATGGTGACGGTCGTGGGACCGAGTGGATGCGGGAAATCGACCCTCATCCACCTTATTGCCGGGTTGATCCGGCCGGCCGCCGGCGACCTTCTCGTCGATGGCCGGCGGGTCCGCGGTCCCGGCAGCGATCGCGGGGTCGTGTTTCAGGAGCTCGCGATCCTGCCCTGGCGCACGGCGCGCCGCAACATCGGCCACGGCCTCGAGATCGCCGGCGTTCCGGGCCAGGAGCGGGACCGGATCGTCGCGCGCTACATCGATCTCGTCGGGCTGCGCGGATTCGAAGACCGCTATCCGCACGAACTGTCGGGAGGCATGAAGCAGCGGGTGGCCGTCGCGCGCACGCTCGCCGCCGATCCCAAGGTCATCCTCATGGACGAGCCGTTCGCCGCGGTCGACGCGCAGACACGGATCACTCTTCAGGAAGAGCTGCTCCGGATCTCCGTCGTCACGAAGAAGACGATTCTGTTCGTCACGCACAGCGTCGACGAGGCGGTCTTCCTCGGCGACCGCGTGATGGTCCTAACGCGCCGGCCGGGGAGGGTCAAGGAATCCGTGGTGGTCCCGCTGCCGCGCGGCGGGCGATCGTGGGACGCGGTCAACCACGACGGACGGTTCCTGGAGGTGCGCGACCACGTGCTGCAGTCCGTGCGGGCGGAAGTCACGGGTCCGCAGGCGGCGCCGGCCGCGTCCCGCTAACGACGATGTCGACCGCGGCGCCGTTCGCGGCGCTTC
>DASYXS010000090.1:0-3979 GCA_035934535.1 bacterium | reverse complement strand
GGCCCGGGCCCTCACGGAACACGACCGCGGCCCGCTGACCTACCCCGGAACGTAAGGGCGCCGTGGATACCCGGAGACGTCCTGTCAACGCGGCGGTCCTCGAGGCCCGCGAGCGTACGTCGCGCGTTCGCGCGGCGGCGCGGAAGGGCAAGACCGCGCAGCAGATCGCGCAGGTCCACGACTACCCCCTGAAGCTGGTCGAGCAGATCCTCGCGCCCATCGCCGACGTGCGGCTCTCGGACCCGGCCGCGCTGCTGAACAACCGGCCCGTTGCCGCGGGGCTGCCGCCCGCGGACGTACAGGTCTACTGGGTGGGGTTCCTGACCGCCTCGGGGCGGATCTGCGGACAGGGCGCGTCGTTCGCGCTGATCATCACCTTGGGCGAGCGGTCGCAGAACCACATGAACACGTTTGTCGAGGATCTCGCGACGCCGCAGGTACGCAATGAGTACTGCGAGAGCAGCGTGCTCGGATGGCAGCTGTACGTCCGCGACCAAAGTCTGTGCAAGGCGCTGCTGCGGTGGGGCGTGCCGTCCGATCTCGACGGCGACGATCCGACCGTGCTCGACGACCTCCCGAACGAGTTCATCGCGCCGTTCCTTCGCGGCTATCTGGACGGCGGCCGGGCGGCCGCGTCCGACAACGGGGCGCCGAGATCCGGCGGGCTCGCGCTCCGCGGGACGGAGGCGGTCCTCACGGCGATCAACACGATGGTCAGCCGGGGCTGGGGCATCCGCAGCGGTGTCGTCAAACCGAAGCCACCCCGGGCCGAACTCAAGTTCAACAAGCAGGACACGCAGACGATTCTCGCGCGCAGCCGCGCCTATACCACGCGGCGGCGCGGATAGCGCCGGACTTATTGCGCATCGGCGCAGAATCTGTCATACTAAGTTGGCATCAGCTGGACTGTATAAGTCGGTTGGTAGCACGATCTCGAAGGTAGGTGTAGGATGGCAACAGGTACGGTGAAGTGGTTCAACGGCGAGAAGGGGTATGGATTTATTACCCCCGAGGACGGCACCAAGGATCTGTTCGTGCACTTCAGCGCGATCCAGGGCGACGGCTACAGAACCCTCAACGAGGGCCAAAAGGTCGAGTACGAGGCCACGCAGGGGCAAAAGGGTCCCCAGGCGAGCAACGTCCGGGTCGTCAACGGCTAAGAGCCGAGGGCGTTTCCGAGACGCCGGCGGAATTACGGGAGAGCAGCCGGACAACCGGCTGCTCTCCCACATTTGAACCAGCGGATGGAGCGTGGAGTCATGTCGAATCGCTGCAAAGCCTGCGGAATGCCGCTGCCGCCTGTCGCGATCCAGCATCGCGACGATTTCTGCTCGACCGAGTGCGCGAGACAGCACTACGGCGGCGGCCGCGCCGAGCGGACCCCGTCCGGGCGGATGCAGGCGGTCGGCCGCGGGCGGATCGTATCGCTGAACGCCATGAAGGCCCGGCGCGCAGGAAACCGCTAGCCACTCCCCGGCGCGTCACATGCGCGCCATGGTGCTCGATAGCCCGAAGGCACCGCTCCGGCACGCGGACCTTCCCGTGCCGGAGCCGGCCCCCTCGCACGTGCTCCTCCGCGTTCACGCCTGTGCCGTCTGCCGCACCGACCTGCACGTCGCGGACGGCGAACTGACTGAGCCGAAACTTCCCCTGATCCTCGGGCATCAGATCGTCGGCACGGTGGAGCGCCTCGGCCCCGGGGTCGAGCGGTTCAAGGTGGGCGACCGGGTGGGCGTGCCGTGGCTCGGCTGGACCGACGGCCGGTGCGAGTACTGCCGGACCGGCCGCGAGAACCTCTGCGACAACGCGCGCTTCACCGGCTACCAGATCGACGGCGGATACGCCGAGTACACGGCCGCCGACGAGCGGTTTTGCTTTCCGATTCCTTCGGGCTATCCCGACCTTCAGGCGGCCCCGCTTCTGTGCGGCGGCCTGATCGGGTACCGCGCGCTGCGCATGACGGGCGACGCCCGGCGGCTCGGCCTTTACGGCTTCGGATCGGCCGCCCACATGATCATCCAGGTGGCGCGGTGGCAGGGCCGGCGGGTGTTCGCGTTCACCAGCCCGGGGGACACGGCGACGCAGGAGTTCGCCCGCGGCCTCGGCGCGGAATGGGCCGGCGGGTCGCTCGACGCACCGCCCGAACGCCTCGATGCGGCCATCATCTTCGCCCCCGTCGGCCCGCTCGTGCCGGCGGCGCTGCGCGCGCTGGCAAAGGGCGGCACGATCGTGTGTGCCGGGATCCACATGAGCGACATCCCGGCATTTCCGTACGACATCCTGTGGGAAGAACGGATCGTCCGCTCGGTCGCGAATCTGACGCGGCAGGACGGCGACGAGTTCCTGCGTCTGGCGCCACGGGTGCCGGTCCACACGGAAGTGCATGCGTTTCCGCTCGAGCAAGCCAACGAGGCGATGGAGGCGCTGCGCCGCGGACGCATCAAGGGCACCGCGGTCTTGACCGTCGGCTGCTAGGCTATCCCGCGCGGAGCGGCGACGTCAGCCGCTTGATCGTCGCCACGATCGACATCGCGGTCAGGACCCCGGTTCGCGGGTTTGCGCTCGGGCGGTTCTCGATGTGGACGGTGAAGCGCCCGAAGTCGCCGGCCACTTCCACGTCGTGCACGCTGCGATCGAGCGAGGGATCGGCGATGATGCGGACCCGCGTCCGGTCCGGGCCGATGCCGGCGAGGCTCACCGCCGCGGACACGTTCACGTTCGCCGGAAAACCGCGACACGCGTCGCGCGCGCTGCCCTCGAACACAACCCGCGGTGCGGTGAGGCCGCTCAGGTCGATGCGGTTGGCCTCGAGGTACGGCGCCCCCACGAGCCCGCGCGGCGGCTTGCGGGTCGTCATCGTCACCGATTCGACCGGGCCCATCGCCGCCGCAGAGATGGCGTCGAGCCCGCCGATCGCGCCGGAGACGACGTGGATCGTGCCGCCGTGGCGGCGCGCGACCTCGGCGTAGCGCTCAGGGTCCGCGACCAGCGCGCCCACACTCGCGACCAGCAGGACCTTGCCGGCGGTGAGCGCCGCCGTGGCGATCTCGTCGAACGCCGCGGCCGGAGCGGCCTCGACGACGACCTCCGAGCGGCGGACGGCATCATCGAGCGGGACGACGGGCGGCGCGCGCCGGAGCAGCGCCTGCGCCGCGTCCCGGGCCTTCTCGAGATCGCGGCTGGCGATGGCCGCGCCCGGCACACCCGTCTCGAGGCCGGCGGCAACGCCCCGGCCGATCGCGCCGAACCCGACGATCCCGACCTGCCTGATGGGATCCAGCGGGAGATCCTACTTCTCCAGCGTTGCCTGGACGCTCAGCTGGACGTTGTTCTTGAGGGCCTGCGAGACGGGACAGCCGTCCTTCGCCGCCTCGGCCGCCTTCCGGAATCCGTCCTGATCGATCCCGGCGACCCGGCCACGCACGGTCAGGGCGCTCGAGACGACCTTGAAGCCGTCGCCGACGCGGTCGAACGTCACCGAGGCGCTCACCTCGAGGCGGGAAGGCGGGGTCTTCGCGTTCGCGAGCCCAAACGACAGGGCCATCGCAAAGCAGCTCGCGTGGGCCGCGGCGAGCAGCTCTTCGGGGCTCGTTCGGCCGCCCGGCACCTCTGTGCGCGAGACCCAGCTTACCGGCAGCTCCTTGAACAGGCCGCTCGAGCCGACCGACACCACGCCGGATCCGGAGAGCAGGTCTCCTTGCCACGTCACATCGGCGCGTCGAACCGCGGGCATCGCAGAACCCCCTTGGACCTTGGATTGCTCCATTATAGTAGATGGAACTGCGCAGGCGGACCGGCGGAGGTGCCGCATGGCGATGAAGTGGCGCAAGTCTCCCGAGGCACTGGTGCGGACGTTCGAGGCGATCGTCCCGGACGATCCGCGCGTCGAGCGCCGGAAGATGTTCGGCTATCCGGCCGCGTTTGTCGGGGGGAACCTGTTTATGTCGCTGTTCCAGGACTCGTTGGTGGTGCGGCTGCC
>DASYXS010000015.1:0-7825 GCA_035934535.1 bacterium | reverse complement strand
ACCGGTTCCGCTGGGTCTCGCCCTCGCATCTGCATCTGACGCTACAGTTTCTCGGGGACATTCCGGCGGCCGAGGTGGCCGAGGCCGTCGAGGCGGCCCGTGCCGCCGCCGGTGCAACCCCACCGTTCGCGATCAGCTTCGCGGGGGTTGGGGCCTTCCCGTCCACGGCCGCGCCGCGCGTGGTGTGGGTGGGCGTGACGCGCGGCGCCGAGCGCCTCGCCGCGCTCGCCGGCTCGCTCGCCCGGGCGCTGCGGGATCGCCGCTTCTCGCTCGACCCCAGACCGTTCGCGCCGCACCTGACGCTGGCGCGCGCACGCGGAACCGGCCGGCCGCCCGACCTGCGGCGCGAGGCCGAGGCGTTTGATCGCGTGGTGTTGGGCGACGAGTTCGTGACCGAGTTGGTTGTGGTGAAGAGCGTGCTTTGTTCCTTGGAGCCTGTTCACACGATCGTCGCGACAGCACCCCTCAGCGCGACCTCCGGGGGGTCCGATTGAGCCGCGGCGAACTCTTGGAAGTGGCAACTTAGTGGTCAGCGAAAGTTCACACTGTGACTTGACATACGAACAACTGTTTGGTATGGTGGGGCCAACTTAATACGCGAAAAGTCGCATCAGCGACCGTCGACGCGGCGGAGGGAACGTTCCCCATGAACGAACGGCAGCGCGCCCTGGACCTCGCCTTGACCCAGATCGAGAAGCAGTTCGGCAAGGGTTCGATCATGAAGCTCGGCGAGCACCAGGCCAAGCTAAGCGTCGACGTGATCCCCACCGGCGTGCTGGCCCTGGACGCCGCGCTTGGTGTCGGGGGCGTCCCCCGCGGCCGGATCGTCGAGATCTACGGTCCCGAATCGTCCGGCAAGACAACGCTCGGTTATCACATCGTCGCCGAGGCGCAGCGTGAAGGCGGGGTCGCGGCGTTCATCGACGCGGAGCATGCCCTCAATACCGAGTACGCCCGCAATGTCGGGGTCGATATCGACAACCTCCTGATCTCCCAGCCGGACTCCGGCGAGCAGGCGCTCGAAATTGGCGAGATGCTCGTGCGGTCCGGCGCGATCGATGTGATCGTGGTGGACTCGGTGGCGGCGCTCGTTCCGCGGGCCGAGTTGGACGGCGAGATGGGGGACGCGCACGTCGGTCTGCAGGCGCGGCTCATGTCCCAGGCGATGCGGAAGCTCGTCGGCGCCATCAGCAAGTCCCGCACCACGATGATTTTCATCAACCAGCTGCGCGAGAAGGTCGGCATCATGTTCGGCAACCCCGAAGTCACGAGCGGGGGCCGCGCGCTGAAGTTCTACGCGTCGGTGCGTATGGAGATCCGCCGGATCGAAACGCTGAAGTCGGGCGATCAGGCCGTCGGCCAGCGCGTGCGCATCAAGGTCGTTAAAAACAAACTCGCCGCGCCGTTCCGTGACTGTGAAGCCGACATCATCTTCCCGCGGGGGATCAGCAAGTCCGGCAGCCTGCTGGATGTCGCCGCGCTTCACGGGATCGTCTCGCGGTCCGGGACGTGGTTCGCCTACAAGGACATGAAGATCGGCCAGGGCCGTGACAACGCGCGCGAGTTCCTCGAGAGCAATCCGGAGCTGGCGCGCGAGATCGAGGCCAAGACCCGCGAGAAGCTCGGCATCATGCGCTCGCCGGCCTCCGCGGCGGCCGCGCCTGATGCCGCGTCGAGCGGCAACGGCGCCGCTCCCGAAGCAAAAAGCCCGCCGCCGAGGCTGGCAGTGCCGAGCTCCGTGCCATCCGAAGACGAGCTCCGGAAACTCGCTGGCGCCGCCGTGGCTGCGAAGGGAGTCGCGCCTCGGGCCCAGCGGTGAATCGCGCAGGGCGCGTCCCTGCGGCCCGGTACCGGTCTCGCGGCCGACACCGTCCAGGCGGCGTCGGCCGCGGCGCATCCGCGCAACGTTCGGGCTCCCACGATCTCGGAGACGCGGCGCCTGGACCCGTCCGCATCGCCGTCATTCGAACGTCCGGCGAACTCGCGACCGGTGCCGGCCGACGTGTGGCCGGCCACCATGAAATCGAAGCCGGGGGCGAGCTGCGCCTGATTGTGCTGGAGGACGGGCGCCGGTTCAGGGCGGACGCCGAGGAGGTCGCGCGCCTCGGCCTGGAACCCGGCCTCGTGCTCGCCCCGCCGGCGCTCGTCGCGTTGGAGGCCCAAGACGCATACCGGCGCGCCCGAGAGACCGCGCTGCGCTTTCTCGGGGCGCGGCCGCGCAGCACCGCCGAGCTGCGGGCGTGCCTGCGGCGCGTGGGCCTGCCGCTGGACTCGGCGGCCACGGTCATCACCGACCTCACGCGCGACGGTTATCTCGACGATCTGGAGTTCGCGCGGGCGTGGGTGCGGAACCGCCTCGCGGTCCGGCCCTGCGGTGCGCTGCGGCTCCGCTCCGAGCTGCGCCAAAAAGGCGTCGCACCGCCGCTGATCGAGCAGGCGATCCGTGAGGCGTGCGGCGAAGAAGAGGCGGCGGTCGCGGAAGAGCGGCGCGCGCGTGATCTGGCCGAGCGCCGGCTCCGCGCCTATGCGCGCCTCGCGTGGGACGTCAGGGTCCGGCGGCTGGCCGGCCTGCTCCAGCGCCGGGGATTTGCCGCACCAACAATCGCACGCGTTCTTCGGACGGTGCAGCGGAGCGACCGCGGTGAGATCTCGGATGCGTAACGGGCGCGAGGCGCGCCCCGCTGGCCGCGGATCGGCCGGCGGGGCGGACTCGGATCAACTTGCCCTCGGGTTAGGCTCCGCCGGCGTCGATGAGATCGCGCCGCTGCCGAACACCGGCGTGGGACTCCTCGACGGCGTCCCCGCCCTCGACGCCCAATCCACCGAGATCGCCGCGGCGGCTGCGCCCGCGAAGGCGCCGGCGTCGCGTGCCGACGCGGCCGGAGGCCCAGACGCGGCCGGAGGTCCTGCGCAGACGGGGATCCTCGCCGGGCTCACCGACGAGCAGCGGGACGCCGTGACGCACGCCGGCGGCCCGCTGCTGATCGTCGCCGGCGCCGGGACCGGCAAGACCGCCGTCATCACCCGCCGGATCGCGCACCTCATCGCGACCAAGGAGGCCCGGCCGAGCGAGATCCTGGCGCTCACCTTCACCGATCGCGCCGCGGCCGAGATGGAGGAACGGGTCGACCGGTTCGTGCCCTACGGCTATACGGATACCTGGATCAGCACGTTTCACGCGTTCGGGGATCGTCTACTCCGTGAAAACGCTCTCCACCTCGGGCTCGCGCCGGACTTCCGGGTGTTGAGCCGTCCCGAGCAGGTCATCTTCGTGCGCGAGCGGCTGTTCCAGCTGCCCCTCGATTATTTCCGCCCGCTCGGCGATCCGACCCGGCACGTCGACGCGCTGATCACGTTGTGGAGCCGCGCCAAGGACGAGGCCGTCACGCCCGAGGACTACGCCGCGTACGCGGAGCGCCTCGCGGCGGAGGCCGCATCTCAGCCGGACAACGCCGCGCTGGCCGAGCAGGCGCGCCAGCAGAGGGAGCTCGCGGCGACGTACCGCGCCTACCAGACGATGCTGGGCGAGGCGGGCTGCGTCGATTTCGGCGACCTGATCGTGCTGACGCTGCGTCTGCTGCGGGAGCACCCGTCGGTCCGGGAGGCCTACCAGTCGCAGTTTCGCTACCTGCTCGTCGACGAGTTCCAGGACACCAACTTCGCGCAGTTCGAGCTCGTGAAGCTGCTCGCCGGGGACCGCCGTAACCTGACCGTGGTGGCCGACGATGACCAGGCGATCTACCGTTGGCGCGGCGCGTCATACAGCAACATCTCGTACTTCACCGAGGCGTATCCGGACGCCCGGATGGTCGTGCTCACCCGCAACTTCCGCTCGACGCAGTTGATTCTCGATTCGGCGTACCGGTTGATCCGCCACAACGACCCCGATCGCCTCGAGGTCCGGCACGGGATCGACAAGCGGCTGCGGTCCGCCACGGAGCCCGGGCAGCTGCCCCGCCACCACCAGTTCGAAACGCTCGCCGAGGAGGCCGAGGACGTGGCCGGCCGGATCGAGGATGCCGTGCGGACCGGCCGGTGGCGGTATCGCGACATCGCGATCCTGGTGCGCGCCAACCGGGATGCCGACCCGTTCATGCGGGCGCTCAACATGCGCGGCATCCCGTTCACTTTCACCGGGACCCGCGGCCTCTACGATCGCGAGGAGATCCGCTTCCTCACCGCGTTCCTGCGCGTGCTCGCGCACCCGGGCGACAGCATGTCGCTGTACCTGCTGAGCTCGTCGCCGTTCTACGACGTGCCGCCGGCGGACCTCGCGCTCTGCACCAGTTACGGCCAGCGCCGCAATCGGTCGCTGAATCAGGTCTACCGGGCGCTGCCGCGGTTCGACGACCTCGAGGTCTCGGCGCCGGGCCGGGCGGTCATCGCGCGGATCGTTGAGGATCTCGACGCGATGGGGCGGCTCGCGGCGAAAATGCCGACGGGCCGGGTGCTGTACGAATACGCGGTCACGTGCACCGGGTACGTGCACCGCCTCGCGGCCTCCGAGGAGCCCGGCGACGCGCATCGGGTCGCCAACATCGCGCGATTCTTCGATCTCGTCGCGCGGTACGGCGCGACCGCCAAGGTCGACCGCGTGCCGGCGTTCGTCGAGTACCTGGAGCTGTTGATCGAGGCCGGCGACGACCCCGCGACGGCGGAGTCCGACGCGGACACCGACGCGGTGCGCGTCCTCACGATCCACAAGGCGAAGGGCCTCGAGTTTCCGGTCGTGTTTCTCGTCAGCCTCGTCGCCGAGAAGTTTCCGTCGCGGGCGCGCCGGGAGCCGCTCGCCCTGCCGGACGCGCTGATGCGCGACATCCTGCCGAGCGGAGACTTCCATCTCCAAGAAGAGCGCCGGCTCTGCTACGTCGGCATGACCCGCGCGCGCCGCGAGCTCTACCTGACCGGCGCGTGGGATTACGGCGGCGTGCGGCGCCGCAAGGTGAGCCGGTTCGTGCTGGAAGCGCTCGACCTGCCGCGCGTCGAGCCGGCCGCCGCGGCGGCGTCCCCCGCGCAGGCGGTGGAGCGGCACGCGCCGCCGCCCGCCCCGGCGGGGGGGCCGATCGTGCTGCTGCCGCCGTCGGACGATCCGGTGCCGCTGTCGTTCCGGCAGGTCGACGACTACACGACCTGTCCGTACAAGTACCGGTACATCCACGTGCTGCGCGTTCCGATTCTGCGGGACCACCGGATCGCGTACGGTGCGGCGCTCCACGAGGCCGTCCAGGAGTACAACCGCCGCCGGGCGCGGCGCCAGCCGGTCACCGCGGACGATCTCGTGGCGACGCTCGAGCGGGCGTGGATCAGCGAGGGCTTTCTCAGCCGGGAACACGAGGACCGGCGCCTCGAAGAAGGCCGCGCGGTGCTGCGCCGGTTCTTCGCCTACCAGGAGGCCGGCGGGACGGTGCCCACGTTCGTGGAGCGGGAGTTCCGATTCCGGTCCGGCGGGGCCTACGTGCGCGGCCGGTGGGACCGCGTCGACATCCGCGGCGACGAAGTCGTGATCATCGACTTCAAGAGCACGGACGTGCGGACGCAGGAAGACGCCGACCGGCGGACCCGGGACAGCGAGCAGCTCGCGATCTACTCCCTCGCGTACCAGGAGGTGCTCGGCCGGCTGCCGGACCGGGTCGAGCTGCATTTCCTCGGCCGCGAGATCATGGTGGGCCGGGCGCACAAGGACGCCGGCGACGTCACGGAGGCGCGGGAGATGATCGACCGCGCGGCCGGGGGCATCCGGGCGCGCCAGTTCACGGCGACCCCGGATCCGTATCGGGCCTGCCCGTACTGCGCCTTCAATCAAATCTGCCCGTTCACGGCGGCCGAATGAGCCTCCGCCTCCTCCACACCTCCGACGTTCACCTCGGGGCGACGTTCAAGATCCTGGGTGATCGGGGGCCGGAGCACCGCAGGCAGCTGCGGGAGACGCTGACCCGCGTGGTCGACCTCGCCGTCGCGGAGCGTGTCGACGCGGTGCTGGTCGCGGGCGACCTCTTCGATTCCGTCGCGGCCGCCCGCGTCCACGCGCCGTTTGCCGCAGAGCAGTTGAGCCGGCTCGGACAGGCGGGCATTCCCGTGTGCGCGATCGCCGGCAACCACGACCCGCTTGGCGAGGGCAGCGCCGGGGTGTGGACGGAGCTCGAGCGCCGCTGTCCGGGGCTGACCGTCTTCGGCCAGGCGCTCGGCGAGCGCGTCATCGCCGAGCGCGACCTGACCGTCGTGGGACGGTCGGCGCCGCGGCGGCTGTCCACGGAGAGTCCGCTCGCCGGACTGCCGGTGCGCCGCGCCACGCGCTTCCAGGTCGCGCTCGCCCACGGCAGCGTGCAGCGCCCCGACTTCGAGCCGCAGTTCACGATGATCATCCCGCGTGAGATCGCCGAGAGCGCGGTCGATTACCTCGCTCTCGGCGACTGGCATTCGACGCAGGATGTCTCCGCCGGCGGCGTGGCCGCGTGGTACAGCGGCGCGCCGGAGATGATCGATCTCGACGAAGGCCAGTCCGGACACGTCTTGCTCGTCACGATTCCCGAGCCCGGCCGCGCCGAGGTCGAGCGGCGCCGCGTGGGCCGCCGCCGCAGCGAGCGGCTGGTCGTCGATCTCGCGACGGCGGGCGACGGCGAGGCGATCGCCCGCCGCATCCGCGAGCGCGCCGATCCGGACCTCGCGCTGCGCGTTGTACTGACGGGGCTCGGCGGCCTCGACACGCGGGTCCTGGCCGAGCGGCTGCGCGAGGACCTCGCGCCGTCGTTTTTCCGCCTCGATCTCCGCGACGAATCGCGTCTCAGGCCCGACGTGGCCGATCCGGCGAGCTACCCCGAGCACACGGTGATCGGCCGCTTCGTGCGCGAGATGCGGGAGCAGATCGCCTCCCGCCACGGAGACGACCGCGCGCTGGCCGAGGAGGCGCTCGCCTACGGCGTGGCGCTGCTGCAGGGGACCATGGAGCTGCCCGGATGATCATCCGGCGCGTGCGGGTGCGGTGTTTTCGCGGGCTCGGCGACGAGGACCTCGCGTTTACGCCGGGCCTCAACGTGGTTCGCGGGCGCAACGACGCCGGCAAGTCCACGCTGCATCTCGCCTTTTCCGCGGCGCTCTTCCCCGTGCACCCCTCCGACGTAAAGTCATACCGGTCCTGGGGTGAGGTGGACGGTGAAGTGACGCTGGAGTTCGAGGCCGACGGCCGGCGCTACGAGCTGCGCAAGGATTTCGCGTCGCGAAAGACGCTGCTGCGCGCGGACGGCGGCGAGTGGGAGACGTCGAAAGACGTGGCCGGCCGCGTTGGTGCGCTGCTCGGGTTCGGGAGTCTTGCGCTCTTCCGCGCGACCGCGCACATCGGGCAGTGGCAGCTCGCGGCGGTGCAGAACGAGTCCCGCGAGATCGGCGCGCATCTGTCGAGGATCATGACCGGTGGGGATGGGGATGCCGTGCGCGTGCTTAAGTCGATCGCCGACTGGGTGCGGCGGCAAGAGGTCGGCCTGCGCGGCCGGCCGGCGACGGCGCCCGGGCCGCTCAAGCGCGGTCAGGACCGGCTCAAAGCGCTGACCGACGAACGGCAGCGGCTCGCCGCCGAGGTCAAGGAGATCGAAGGGGCGGCCTCCGAGCGCGAGGTGCGCGCGGCCCGGATCAGCCAGCTGGAGAGCGCCGTCACCGAGGACGAGGCGCTGCTTGGGGCCAACCGCCGTCTGCTAGAGCTGGACCGGCGGTGGGACGAGGTAGGCCGGCGCCGCGGCGAGTTGGCCGCGCGTTTGGAGCGCATCGACGCCGCGGCGCGGGCCCTCGCGGCGGCCGAACAGGATGCGGCGTTCCACGTGCCGGAGATTCCCGA
>DASYXS010000165.1:0-64056 GCA_035934535.1 bacterium | reverse complement strand
CGGCCTGCCGCCGGCCGAGCCGCGGCGGCAGCGGCCGCGCGGGATTTCGGAGCACCATCCGCGGCCTGGACGGCACGGGCTGCCTGAACACCTCCGGCGGCACCAGGCACTCCACGGCGTCCCGCAGCGAGGACAGCGTCTCGGAGGCGATGTCACGCGCGAGCCGGAGGAGCGGCTCCGAAAACATCGGCGTCGAGTCGGGAAGGTCGACCACGTCCCGCATCGCATGCCCGTCCGCGACCGGCACGGAGCCGCACGGCCTGACCGCCAGGACGAACCCCCACACGCGACGCGCCCCGAGCGGCACCAACGCGCGCACGCCGGCGGCGGCGAACGGCCTCAGGGCTTCGGGAACCCGGTACGTCAGCGGGCGATCGGCAAGGCGCGCCGCGCCCGCCACCAGGACGTCGGCGCAGAGCTCCGCGCCCGTGCGGCTCTCGGGCGAGTGGGGCGGGCGGCCCGTCGGCTGGGACAGCATGGTCGTCGGCCGCCGGTCGGCCGGCACGAACGCGTTCGTGAGTCCGCCCTCCTCAGCGTTTCTCGGCGAGGATCGCGGCGACGGCCTCGACGATCGCCTCCGGCTCGGTCATCCGGCCGAGTCCGACACGGCCCGATGCCAGCACCCCGCGCTCCGGCCCGACCACGTGGACGCCGCGGGCGCGCAGGCGCGCGAGATTCTCCTGGACCGCGGCGGCCTGCGCCATCGCGTCGCTCATCGCAGGCGCGACGACGACGGGCGCACGCGTGGCGAGCACCGTCGCCGAGACCGGATCGTCGCCGAACCCGCCGGCGAGGCGCGCGAGCAGGTCGGCGGTGGCCGGCGCCACGAGCACCAGGTCCGCCCGCTCACCGAGGACGACGTGGGGCTCCTCCCAGGGCACGTCGCCGGCCCACATATCCGCCACGACCGGCTGCTGCGAGAGCGCGCGGAACGTCAGCGGCGTGACAAACCGCGCCGCCGCGGACGTCATCACCACGAAGACCTCGGCGCCGCGTTCCCGCAGCCGGCGAACAATCACCGCCGCCTTGTACGCGGCGATGCTGCCGGCGACGCCGAGGACGACCGTCCGGCCGCGCAGGGACTCAGCCACTGACGACCGGCGGCCGGAGCGCGCGAGAGAGCGTGGCGATCGCGTGCGTGATGTCCTCCGGGCCCCAGAGCGACGTGTCGAGGATGAGGTGATAGCGGCTCAAGTCGGCGAGATCGATCTGGTACAGTGCCGCGTAGCGCCGGCGTTCGCAGGCCTCACGATTGTCGACGTCGGCCCGCGCCGCGTCGATCGGCATGCCGTCGCGGGCGGCGACGCGGCGCGCGCGCACCTCCGCCGGCGCCCGCAGCCAGATCCGCACATCCCCATCGACGAGCCAGCCGCTCAACCGGCTCTCGACGACGATATCACCGGCGCGCGCCTCGGCCACCTGGGCCTGGTCGATCACGCGATCGATCGAGGGATCCTGCTCGGCCAGGCGGCCGAGCGCGGCAACCGTGACGCCGCGGCGGCGGGCTTCCTCCCGGAAGATCGCACCGCTGGAGAGATAACGAAGCCCGAGGGCGTGCGCCAGCGCGCGCGCCACGGTGCTCTTGCCCGCGCCGATTTCGCCGCTGACGGTGAGAATCATTCGCCCGCCACCGGCTCCTCTTCGATGTCTTCGTCCTCTTCCTCGACGGCCTCCTTGCTGGTGAACCGGTGCGCGACCGTCTCCGGCTGAACGGCCGACAACACGACGTGTCCGCTGTCGGTGATCACGACCGCGCGCGTCCGCCGGCCGTAGGTCGCGTCGATGAGTATGCCCTTGTCCCGGGCCTCCTGGATGATCCGCTTGATCGGCGCAGAATCCGGACTCACGATGGCGATGATGCGGCTGGCCGCCACGATGTTGCCGAACCCGATATTGATGAGCCGCGTATCCATGGCCGCGCCGCCCTCCGCCCGTCACTCGACGTTCTGAATCTGTTCCCGCAGACTCTCCAGCTCGCTTTTGATCGCGATCACGTGCCGGGTGATCTCGAGATCGTTCGCCTTGCTGCCGATCGTGTTGGCCTCCCGGCCGATTTCCTGGACGATGAACTCCAGCGTTCGTCCGATCGCACCCGAGCCCGCAAGCGTCGCGCGAAACTGCGTGAGATGGCTGCGAAACCGCGTCAGCTCCTCCGTGATGTCGGAGCGGTCGGCAAACAGCGCCACTTCCGTGGCGAGCCGGCCCGGATCGACCGCAACCGAACCGGCGAGCTCCTGGACACGGCGCTCCAGCCGGGCATGATAGTCCTCGACCACGGCGGGGGCCCGCGCGGCAATCGCCTCGGCGAACCCCTCCATCCGCGCCAGGCGGGCGAGCAGGTCGGCTCCGAGGCGGGCGCCCTCCGCCTCCCGCATCGCCACCAACTTCTCGAGCGCGGCGCCGACACCGCTTTCGACCGCCGGCCAGGCCGCCTCCACATCCGCCTTCTCGTCTTCGATCTTGACGAGGTCGGGCAGCGACAGGAGCAGCGAGAGGTCGACCGTGCCGGACACGGGCAGCGCCTGCCGCAGGCCGTCCAGGGCGCCGATGTAAGCCTTGGCGAGCTCCATGTCGGTCTTCACCGTGCGCGGCCGCCGGCCGTAATCGTCCCGCACCAACACGACGTCCACCCGGCCGCGCAGCACGCGGCTCTGGACGAGGGCGCGGACCCGGTCCTCGAGTTGGGACAAGTCCCGGGGCATCCGGACCACCACCTCGCAGAACCGATGGTTGACCGACCGGACCTCAACCCCGTAGCGGCCCGCGCCGGTAACGATTTCTCCGGCTCCGAATCCCGTCATGCTACGTGCCACGGTCAGGAAGTCCGGCATGGCCCGGCGAATCTCCTTCTTGCTCGTCCGCACGCGTTCGGACGCGATCTTTCGACATATGGGCCGCGCCCGGCGCGAGACGAGGCCCGGCCCGGAGGCGCAATCGTTGGCCACGGTCCCATCACCTGCCCTCGACGCATTGTCCCTCGCGGCGATTGCGCTGGACCTGAACGCGCATGCCGGTCGCCGCCTGGCCGGGGTGCGCCAGCCCGATCCCCAGACGATCGTCCTCGGCCTCCACGAAGGGCGCCGGACCCAGGACGTATTTTGCTCGATTCATCCCCAGGCCGCGCGAGTCCATCTCGGGGCGCCTCACGTCCCCGGTGAGCGGCTCGGGTCGTTCGGCCTGCTGCTGCGCAGCCGGCTGGTTGATGCGCGCCTGACCGGCGTCGAGCAGCCGCCGTTTGAACGCATCCTCTACCTCGAACTGGAAACTCTGGACGGTCCGCACACGCTGGTCGCCGAGGTCATGGGCCGGTACAGCAATCTCATCCTCGTGCGCGGCGCCGGCGCGTCCGGCGTGGTGGTGGGCGCCTTGAAGGTCGTGACGGAGCACATGTCGCGGCGATCGGTCACCCCGGGCCGTCCGTACCGCCTGCCGCCGGCGGACCGGCCGCACCTGGGGGCGATCGAGCTGGAGACACTCGCGCCGCTGCTCACCGGCGAGCGGCCGGTGTGGCGCGTCCTCGCGCAGGGCGTGCTCGGACTCGGGCCCGTGCTCGCGCACGAGGCGGCGCTCCGCGCGGGCGTCGATCCCGACGTCCCCGCCGCCGACGCGGCCGCCGTCGCCCCCGCGATCACCCGCGCGATCAAAGCCCTCGCGGGCGCCTTTCGCGCGGCGCAGTTCGCCCCGACGCTCTATCTGCGCGACGGACACCCGGCCGCGTTTGCCGCCCTTCCGCTCCGTGTGTACGCGGCGCTCGAGCCGGCTCCGGTCGAGACGATGAGCGAGGCGGTGCGCCGCTACTATGAGGCGGCGGCGGGCAGCACGGTGATCGAGGAGCGGCGGCGTGCGCTCGCGGCGTCGGCCGCCGCGGGCCTTCGGCAAACTGAGCGGGCGCTCGAGGCCAACCGGGCGGCGCTCGCGGAGAGTCAGGCGGCCGAGCGCTTCCGCATCCTCGGCGAGCTGCTCCTGACGTACGGACGCGAGGTCTCCCCCGGCGCCGCGTCGGTGTCCGTTCCCGATCACACGGCGGCCGGGGCCGCGGTCGAGATCCCGCTCGATCCCGCCCTCGGCCCGGTGGAGAACGCGCAGCGATATTTTCGGCGCTACGCCAAAGCGCGCGCGGCGGCGGCCGCGATTCCCTCCCGCATCGCCACGCTCGAGGCGGCGGGGCTCGCGCTGCGCGAAGCGCTGGTGCAGATCGAGACCGCGGCCGCCGCCGACGATCTCTACGAGGTGCACACCGATCTCGTCGCGCGGCGCCTCGTACGCCGGCCGCCGCGTACGCGACCCGCGGCGCGATCGGGGCCGCGGCGGTTCGACGGCCCCGACGGCGCGGTCATCATCGCGGGCCGCAGCTCACGGGAGAACGACCACGTCACGTTTCACGTCGCCGCGCCGGACGACTTGTGGCTGCACGCGCGCGCGATCCCGGGCGCGCACGTCGTCCTCAAGACGCCGGGGACGCCCACCGAGGCCGCGATGACCGCCGCGGCGCAGGTTGCCGCGTATTACAGCGAGGGCCGCCGGGCCGCGCAGGTCGCGGTGGACGTGGTCCCGCGCCGGCAGGTGCGCAAGGCGCGCGGCGCCGCGCCGGGCGCGGTGACGTACGAGGGAGAGCGAACGCTGCGAGTCAGTCCGGCGCTGCCGCCGCCGGGTCCGCGCTGACGATCACACCGGCTCTTCGATCACGACCTCGTCGACGCCGTCGATCTCGCGGAGCCGAACGGCGACCTGCTCCCGCGACGAGGTGGGAAGGTTCTTGCCCACGTAGTCGGGCCGGATCGGCAGCTCGCGATGGCCGCGATCGACCAGCACGGCGAGCTGGATGCCGGAGGGCCGGCCGCGGTCGATCAGCGCGGCGATCGCCGCGCGGACCGTGCGGCCGGTGTAGAGCACGTCGTCGACGAGTACGATCGGCCGGCCCGCGACCGGGAACGGGAGGCGGGTCTCGGCTTCCGAACCGGCGGGACGCGTCTCGCGGTCGTCGCGGTAGGCGCTCACGTCGAGGGTGCCGACGGGGATCTCGGTGCCTTCCGCCGCGGCGATGGCTGCCGCCAGCCGCTCGGCGAGGTGCACCCCGCGGCGCTGGATCCCCACGAGGGACAGCGCGGCCGCGCCTTTGTTGCGCTCGACGATCTCGTGCGCCATGCGGGTAATCGTCCGCCGGATCGTCTCCTGATCCATGACCCGCGCCTTTTCCCGCCGCTCCACGCTTCGCGCCACCTCCGCGCCCTATCCTTCGCTTCCGGCCGAAACGTCCCCCGTCTGACGCGGGACCTCCGGCCGCCCCGGTCGCCCGGCGGCCTCCTGCCCCGCCTCGGCGCGCAGCCGCGCGAGGAGGCGCACCATATCGTCCGGCACCGGCGCCGTGCACGTCACGCGCCGCCCGGTGCGCGGGTGCGTGAATTCGAGCCGCGCCGCGTGGAGCGCCTGCCGGGCAATCTCCGGCGCTCGGGCCCGGCCGTAGACCGGATCGCCGAGCAGCGGATGCCCCGCGTGCGCGAGATGAACGCGGATCTGGTGCGTGCGTCCGGTCTCGAGCCGGCACGCCAGGAGCGTCGCGTTCCGGAATCGCTCGAGGACCGTATAATGCGTCACCGCGGGACGGCCGCGCGCCACCACCGCGATGCGCGTCCGCCGCACCGGATGCCGGCCGAGCGCGGCCGCGATGGTGCCCTCGTCGCGGCGCACGCGGCCGCGTACGACGGCGAGGTACGTCCGCTGCGCCGTGTGCGCCTTGAACTGCGCGGCGAGAACGCGGTGCGCCGCGTCCGACTTCGCCACCACCAGCAGCCCCGACGTATCCTTGTCCAGGCGATGGACGATGCCCGGCCGCAGTTCGCCGCCGATCCCCGCGAGGTCGCGGACCGCCGACAGGAGCGCGTTGACGAGCGTGCCCGACGGATGGCCGGGCGCGGGATGGACGGTGAGGCCGGCCGGCTTGTTGACGACGAGCAGGTCCGCGTCTTCCAGGACGATGTCGAGCGGGATCGCCTCGGGCTGCACGCCGGACGGCGCCGGCGGAGGCACCGTGATCTCGACGGCCTGGCCGCGCCGCACGCGAAACGCCGGCTTCCGCGGCCGTTCGTCTACGCGAACCCCGCCGCCCGCCGCCAGTTGCGCGACACGGGATCTCGAAATCGACGGCACGTGCGCGGCGATCACGACGTCGAGCCGGCGCCCGTCGTCGGCCGCAGCCGCGTCGAACCGATGGATCGTGGGACCGGCTACGATCTTACTGCGGCCGGCGCGCTTTGGCTCGCACCGCAGGCCCGCGGCCGGCCGGCATTAGACCCGGCGCTCACCGGGTTCGGACGGCGGCGAACCGCCGCCCACGTCGCCGAGGTCGGGTGCCGCTTCCATGCCCGCCACGCCGGCGGGTCCGGTTTCCGCGGGACGTCCCTTGAGCACGAGCCACATCACCAGCGATAGCACGGCGACAAGGAGACTCAGCGCCTGCGCGAGCGTGAGCGGCCCGACCACGCGGGGGCTGTCCATGAACACCTCGACCACCGCCCGCGCGATCCCGTACAGGCCAAGATACGCCCAAAACACCCGCCCGGGCGCGTGCGGACGGCCCGCGGCCGGCTGCACGATCGCCAGAATGATAACCGACGCGAGCATGAGATACAGCTGCGTCGGATGCCGCGGCTCGCCGAACAGCGTGACCGCCCAGGGTACCGACGCGGCCCGCCCGTAGTTGAGCCCGTAGAGCAGCGTGCCGATCATGGCGATGGCGTACCCTAACGCGAGCCCCGGCGCCGCGGCGTCGGCCAGCCATCCGAGACTCCACCCGCGGCGGCGGCTGTACAGCCACGCGACCAAGGCGCCGCCTGCGAGCGCCCCGTAGAACGTGAGCCCGGCGTCTCTCCAGATCGTGAGCACGCGCGCCCAGTCGGCCGCAAAGTCGCGAAGGTTGACGAGGACGTACCCGATACGCGCCCCGATCACGCCGCCGATGATCGAATAAAGGCTCAGATCGAGGATCTCCCCGCCGTCCCACCCCCACCGCAACGTCCGTGTCCGCAGCAGCAGAATGCCGGCGACGAACGCCGCCAGCAGGAACACGCCGAACGACGACACGGGAAACGGCCCGATTTGGAAGAGCACGGGCTTCATCCTTCACCTCCGTTCGCGACACCAGCCGCCCCGCGGGACCGCGGGACGGCGTCCGCGACACTATGCCACCCTAACTCACCGGTCCCGTTCGCGGAGCAGTACCAGGACGAGCAGCCCGGCCCCCACGACAATGGCGGAATCCGCCAGGTTGAACACCGGCCAGACGTGAACGTCGAGGTAATCGATGACGTATCCGAAGCGCAGCCGCTCGGCCACGTTGGCGGCGGCGCCCCCCAGCACCAGCCCGAGCCCCCACCGGACCGCAACGGTCCGCGGCCAAGCGTCCTTATTGTAGAGGGCCACCGCGAGAACGGTCAAGGCAAGCGCCACGATCGCCGCCGGCGACAGCCCGCGCAAGAGGCTGAAGGCGATGCCGGTGTTATGGACAAGTGTGAGCGAGAGGACGCCCGGAATGACGACCCGTTCGACGCCCGGCGCGAGGGACGCGCGCACCGCCGCGCCGGCAGCGAGCGCGCCGCCGCACCCGAGGAGAAAACCCGCGGCACCGGCCGCCCACTCCCCGGCGTGCCGGTGTACCGCCGCCCGGCCGCTGACCCGTCGTCGGTTCAGCGCGCCGCGCTGCGCAGCCGCTCCTCGCGCTCCTTACATTTGATGCACAGCCGCGCGTAGGGGATCGCGCGGAGCCGGTTGGCGTCGATCAGCCGCCCGCAGCCGTCGCAGACTCCGTAGGTCCCGCTGCGGCCGCGTCGCAGGGCGTCTTCCACCATCTGCAGCATGCCCTGCACGCTGCTCTCCAGCGCCAGACCCTTTTCCCGCTCGAACGTCTCCGTGGCCACGTCGACGAGATCGTCGTCGTAGCTGCCCGAAACGTCCGCGACGGGCTTCTCCTCCGTCTTGACCTGGTGCTGCTCCATCTCCGCGAGTTCCTGACGGAGGCGCCGGCGTTCGTCCGCGAGGCGCCGCATGTACGGCTCGAGCCGCGGACCCGACAGGCCGCGGGCGCGGACGATCGGCTTGGGCGCCGGCTCCGGCGGGACGGCCGGGCTCGCGGCGCGCGCCTTCCGGGCGACCGGCCTTTTTGCCTCTGCGCGGGCGGTCTTGCTCCGGCCGCGGGCCCGGGCGGCCGCAGTCTGGGGACGCCGGGAGGCGCGGGCCGCGGGGGTTGCGCGGGCAGGTTTCTTGGAAGAACGACGTGCGCGCATTCAGTGCCTCCTGACCGGGCCAAGCGACGCCCCGATACTGCTTTGCGAACGCTCTCGCCCCGAGTGATATTCCCCGAACCCTTCCCGGATCGCGGCCCGCGCCAGAATCTCCGTGCCGTCCAGCACCGGTACGGCGAGATCGCCCGGACCCAGGATCAGCGGCAGTTCCGTGCAGCCGAGCACGACCGCCGCGGCCCCCGCGCGCACCAGCGTCTCCGCCGCCTCCCGGATCCGGCCGCGCACCTCGGGCCCGATGTCGCCGGCCTTCACCGACGCGATGGCCTCCGACGCCACCCGCTGGCCCATGGCGTCGGGGACGAGGACGCCGATACCCCGGCGGCCCAGCGCGGCGTGATAGAGGCCCTGCCGGACGGTCCCCGCCGTGGCCAGGAGACCGACCGAGGCCGGCACCGGCCGCACGGCCGCCGCCGCCGCGGCGACCTCTTCCATAATATCCAGCACCGGCACGCCCGGTACCGCCCGCCGGATCCGATCCAGGAACGCGTGGGCCGAGTTGCAGGGCATCACGAGGACCTCCGCCCCGGCCGCGACGAGCCGGCGCGCGGTCTCGACCAGCATGGGCGTGGGATCGGGCCCCCGGCCCTCGATCGCGGCCGTCCGGTCCGGGATCTCGACGTTGCTGTCGATCAGAACGTGGAGATGCTCCTGGTCGGTCGCCGCGGGAGTGCCGCGCACGAGTCGCAGGTAGAAGTCCGCCGTGGCGAGCGGCCCCATCCCGCCGATCACCCCGATGGTGCGGCGCGCGGCGCCGCTCATTGCACCGGTCCCGGCTTCGTCCGCCGTACGGCCGCCGCCTCCAGCCGCGCGATCCCGAGCGTCACCGTCTGCGAATCCAGCCGCACGGACTTCGTATGCGCCGCACCGGCGGGCACGCCCGCAGCCGCGGAGGTCGCCAGGACCTCGCGCAGGATCGTCTCGCCGTGCTTCCGGATCAGGTCCGGCAGCCGGTCGTCGCCTTCGTAGTAGAGGGTGATCCGGTCGGCGATCTCGAGCCCCGCCTGTTTGCGCATTTGCTGCACCTGATGGATGAGCTCGCGCGCGAGTCCCTCGAGGGCGAGGTCCTCCGTCACCGTGGTGTCGAGGACGGCCCACGCGCCGCCCTCGCCCGCCCCGGCGCGGCCCTCGCGCCACCGCATCCGCACGTCGACCTCGGCGCGCTCGAGCACGATCTCCTCCCCGCCCGGCAACCGTAGGCGATACGGCTCGCCGTCGGGGGTCTGCTCGACAAGCGAAGGGCCCTGCGCCCGCAGCGCGTCCGCGATCGCGGTGATGCGTCCGCCGAACTTCGGGCCGAGTAGATCGAAGCGCGGGCGGACCTCGAGACGACCGATGTCTCCAAGCGATCCGGCGAACCGCACCTCGCGCACGTTCAGTTCGTCTTTCAACAGCTCGATGAGCTCGGGGCGGCCGGCCACGGTACCCGATCGGTCGAGCAGCGTGGCGGACGCAAGCGGCTGCCGCACTTTAATCCGCGCCTCGTTCCGCGCGGCGCGTCCGAGATAGACGAGATGGCGCGTCTGCTGCATCCCCTGCTCGAGCTGCGGATCCCGCGCCCCTTCGTCCGGCGCCGGCATCGGGCAGAGGTGCACGCTCTCCGGCGCCCGCGCGTCCACCGAGCGTACGAGATTCTGGTACAGCGCCTCGGTCAGGAACGGCACGAAAGGCGCCAGCACGCGCGACAGCGTGACGAGAACCTCGTACAGCGTCTCGTACGCGGCCTGCTTGTCGGCGTCGCCCTCCGACTTCCAGTAGCGCCGGCGGCCGCGCCGGACGTACCACAGCGAGAGATCGTCGACGAACCGCTCGATCGGCCGCGCCGCCCCGGCGACGTCGCTGGCGTCGAGCCGGGCCCGGACGGTGGCGATCACGTCCGCGAGCCGCGACAGAATCCACCGATCGAGCGGCGACGGCGGCGCCTCCTGCCGGCCGACAGGCGGCCGGCCACCATGTAAGTCAAGCCGGCCGCCGGGTGTCCAGCCGTCGAGGTTCGCGTAGGTCACGAAGAACGCGTAGACGTTCCACAGCGGCAGGACGAAGCGCCGGCGGACCTCGTCGCCCGGCCCGTAGCCGAAGTTGACGTTCTGGGCCGGGTTCTGCACCGCGTAGAGCCAGCGGATGACGTCGGACCCCATCCGCTCCGCGGCGTCGTTGAATTCGATCATGTTGCCCCAGGACTTGTGCATCTCGCGCCCGGTCTCGTCGCGGACCATCGCGTGGCCGAGACACGTCAGGAACGGCGGCCGGTTCTCGAGCACGGTGCTCATCACCAGCATGGAGTAGAACCAGTTGCGGTACTGCCCCGGAAACGCCTCGGTGATGAAGTCCGCGGGAAACCACCCGCGCCACGTCGCGGGATCTTGGCGGTAGAACATCGTCGAAAAGGGCACGATCCCCGCGTCGAGCCACGGGTTGCCGACGTCGAGAATGCGCGAGACCACGGCGCCGCACTTCCGGCAGCGGATCTTCACCGCGTCGATCCACGGCCGGTGCGGTGTGTGGCCCTCAAAGGCGTCCCAGCCCTCGACGGCGCGCGCCTTCAACTCCTGCTCGCTGCCGATCACCTCGAACGTCTCGCACGCCTTGCATTCGTAGATCGGCAGCGCGAGGCCCCAATAGCGCTTCTTGCTGATCATCCAATCGTGCATGTTGCGCAGCCAGTCGAGCTCCCGCTCGAGCCCGAACTCCGGAATCCACGTGATCTGCCGGGTCACCGCCATCATCGGCTCCCGCAGCGAGTCCATCGCGATGAACCACTCGTCGATGAGACGGAAGACGAGCTCGCTTCCGCACCGCCAGCACATCGGGTAGCGGTGGGTGTGGTCGTCCGCGCCGTACAAGAGACCGCGCCGCTCGAGGTCGTCCTTGATCAGCGGGGCGACCTCGTAGACGTGCCGGCCGCTCATGCGCCCGAAGGACTCCGTGAACACGCCGAACTCGTCGATCGGCGCCAGCACGGCCAAGCCGTGCTCCTTGCCGAGCGCGAAGTCCTCGGCGCCGCACCCCGGGGCGATGTGCACGAGGCCCGTGCCTTCGGCCGCGCTCACCTCCGTCCAGGGGATGACGCGGTGTGTCACGCCCTGCTGCGCCGGGAGATCGTCGAAGGGCCCCTCATAGGTCCACCCGACGAGGTCGCGCCCGGGCAGCTCGCGCACGACCGAGACTTTCGCCCGGCCGGCCGTCGTGGCCTCGAGACGGTCCTTGGCGACGTAGTAGCTCGCGCCGTTGCGCTCCTTCACCTGGACGTAGGTGAGGTCCGGGTGCGCGGCCACGGCGACGTTGCTCGTCAGCGTCCAGGGCGTCGTCGTCCAGACCAGGAGATACTCCCCGGCCCGCCCGGCGATCGGCAGGCGCGCGGTGATGCTGAGGTGCGTCACCTCCTGATAGCCTTCGGTGACGATCTCGTGCTCGGAGATGCCGGTGCTGCACCGCGGGCACCAGGGCATGACGTCGTGGCCTTTGTAGACGAGGCCGCGCTCCCAGCACCGCTTCAGAAAGAGCCAGATGCTGTAGTTGTTCTCATCGGACATCGTATAGTACGAATTGTCCCAATCCATCCAGTAGCCGAGCCGGATCGACTGTTGCGTCTGCACGCCGGCGAACCGCAGCACGCGCGCCTTGCAGCGCTCGACGAATTCCGCGATCCCGTACTGCTCGATGTCCCGCTTGCTCTTGAATCCGAGCTCCTTCTCGACCTCCACCTCCACCCAAAGACCCTGACAGTCGAAGCCGTTCTGGTAGCGCTGCCGGTGGCCGAGCATGGTGTGGTACCGACAGAACAGGTCCTTGTACGTCCGGCCCCAGGCGTGGTGCACGCCCATCGGATTGTTCGCGGTGATCGGCCCGTCGAGAAAGGACCAGCGCGCCGCCGCGTCGCGGTTCTTCGCGAGGTAGCGGGCCAGGATGCCTTCCCGCGTCCACCAGTCTAAGATGGCGCGCTCCTGCGCCGGAAAATCCGCGCGCGGATCGACTGGCCGGAATACCATCGAGCAACTCCTCCGATCTAGAACCGGTCTAGGGACCGCGCTACGAGAGCGCGCCCGGAATGACAAAACCCCGTCCGGCAAGGGACGGGGTCACCGTGGTACCACCCTCGTTCCGGGCCCCTGCGGGCCCGGCACTCGGTCGGACCGGCGCTCGGCGGATGGCAGAGCCGGAACGCCTGGTCCGGATCCCGTTATCGGGGGATACCGGCGAGGCCTCGGTGTCTATCCCCTGGGCCCGGCACCTCGGGAGGCGATCGCTGCCGCCGGCACCGCACCGGCTTTCACCCGACCCGGCTCGCTCTCCGGGCCGCACGGCGGCGGTCCTCCGTCATCGCGTGTTCCCGCGGATTCTAGCACAGGCCGGAGGGAGCGTCAAATAAGGGCTGCGTCGGAGCACCGCCTATGGCGGCTGCATCGCCCCGCGCGCGCCGTCAAGCGATTACGGCGGGGATGTCGCCGCGACCGCCTCCGCCGGGCTCGTGGCTCCCCGCTCCGCGGCCGAGATGCGGCTCCCAAACGACGGGAGGCCGAGGCCGCGGTGCTCCGTCTTCATCCACTCGATCCGTCCGGTAAAGACGCTGCGGACGAACCGGTAGAACGCGAGCGGCAGCGTGACGATCTGGTGCGTCGCAAAGAGCATGTACCGGGCCGAGGTAATGAGCACCTCGATGGGGGTGCGGGACCGCTCGACCGCGATCCCGATCACGGTGGAGAGCATGACCACGATCCAGTAGTACGCGTACCAGGGCTGGTGCTGCGCCACGGGGAACGCGTTCAGCACCGAAAGCCGGTGCGACGTGAGGTTCAGGAACCAATCTTCCGCGAGAAACACGTAACTCGCGATCATCGAGAGCCCCAGCACGAGCGATCCCGACAGAAAGACGAGAAAATCGAGCCGCTTCCGCCACGGCACCGGCGCGCGCAGCATCGCGCCCGCGTACTCGAACAGGCACCCCAGCGAGCCTTCGGACCATCGGGTGCGCTGGTGCACGAGCGCACGCCAGGTGGCCACGGCTTCCTCCCACACGACCACGTCCTCGCAGTAGTGAACGGTCCAGCCGCGCAGCGCGTACCGCAGGGACAGATCGATGTCCTCGGTGAGGGCGTCCTCGTTCCAGCCGCCGACGGCCTCGAGCGCGTCGCGGCGCGTGACGAGCCCGTTGCCGGTGAGGATGACGGCGCCCCCCAGCCGGTGCCGGCTGCGCTGGGTCAACGTCTGGAAGACGAAATAATCGTCGTCCTGGGCGCGCATCAAGAGGCTGCCCCGGCCGTCGTAGACCAGTTTGCGGGCCTGCACGCCGGCGACGCCCGGCCGCGCGAGGTGCGGAATCAGCCGCGCGAGAAAATCCGGCGCGACCCGCGCGTCGGCGTCGAAGACGCAGATCGCCTCGCCGCGCGCCGCGGCGAACCCGACGTTGAGGGCCACCGCCTTGCCGACGCCGTCCTCGACCGACGGGCGCACGACCGTAAACGGAAGCTCGCGGCGCAGGGCGTCGAGGACCTGTCCCGTCCGGTCCGTCGAGCGGTGATCCACCACGATGACCTCGAACGCCGCCGTTCCCGCAGCGTCCCGGTAATCGAGCGCGCACAGGCACCGGACCGTATCGACGATCACGTCCTCCTCGTTGCGGGCCGGAACGATGACGCTGACAAACGGGCGGGCCGCCGGGCCCGCGGGGGAGGCGTCCCCGCTCCCCGGGACACGCCGCGGCCACACCGCGAAGGCCATCAGCATCGTCCCGTATAGCCCGGTCGCGAAGAAGATCGCGGATAGCCACGTCGCGTCGTGCAGGGCGAGCTGCCGCGCCATGATGGCGGCCCAGGCGGCGAGCACCACGACGGCGAGCGCCTTGCGTCGGAACGGCCGCTTCATCGCGCCGCTCCCGCGGCGGCGCCTTCGAGCGCCGCGCGCAGGGTGACGGTGTACGGCGGCCGCAGCACGCCGGATTCGGTGACGATCGCGGTGATCAACCGGTGCGGGGTCACGTCGAACGCCGGGTTGCGCACCGCGATGCCGGGGGCGGCCACACGGGTCCCGCCCAGCATCGTCACTTCGTCCGCGGAACGCTCTTCGATCGGGATCACAGTACCCTCCGGGGTCGCGAGGTCGACGGTCGACAGCGGCGCCGCCACGAAAAACGGCAGGCCGTGGGCGTGGGCAAGGACCGCAAGCGCGTAGGTGCCGACTTTGTTCGCGGTGTCGCCGTTGGCGGCGATGCGGTCGGCGCCGACGATGACCGCATCGACCTCTCCGGCGCGCATCAGTGTCGCGGCGGCGTTGTCGGTGATCAGCGTCGCCGGAATGCCGTGCTGCACGAGTTCCCACGCGGTGAGGCGCGCGCCCTGGAGCACGGGCCGCGTCTCGCAGACGATCACCCGGATCCGCCGGCCCTCGTCGTGCGCCTGCCGCAGCACCCCAAACGCGGTGCCCCACCCGCCGGTGGCCAGCATCCCGGTGTTGCAGTAGGTCAGGACGGAGGCGCCGTGCGGAAGGAGCGCCGCGCCGTGCGCGGCCATGCGGCGGTTCATCTCGAGATCGGCGCGGGCCATCGCCTGCGCTTCTTCGAGCAGGCGGCCGGGCAGACGCTCGGCCTCCGGAGTCGCCTCGGCGGCGGCGAGCATCCGCTCGAGCGCCCACGCCAGGTTCACCGCCGTCGGCCGCGCCGCGCGAAGCCCGGACGCCGCCAGCCGGAGGCGCGCGAGTTGCTCGGCGCGCGACCCGGTCGCGGCGCGCCCGGCCAGCGCGAGGCCGTAGGCCGCGGCGAGACCGATCGCCGGGGCGCCGCGCACGCGGAGGGCGCGGATCGCCTCAGCGACTTCTTCCCAGGTTGTGCAGCGGCGTGACCGAAAGTCGTGAGGCAGGGCCGTCTGGTCGATCAGACACAGCGCCCCGTCCTCCCACCACAAGGGGGCCTCGGTGCTCATCCCGCGCGGTCTCCAAATCCGGACGTCACGCGATGCAGGCGCCTCTCAGTATAGCGAAACGCGTGCTCACTCGACGGGGAAGAGCCCTTGGGGCGCCGCCTCCTCGCGGATGTGCTCCGCGGTAATCGACACGTGCGCGGGTGTAAACAGGAATATTTCGTCTCCGACGCGGTGCATGTGCCCATCCAGCGCATACGCGACTCCGCTCAGGAAGTCGACGACGCGCCGCCCCAGGTCCTTGTGCGCGTTCCTGAGGTTGAGCACGATCGGCCGCTGTGTCTTGAGGTAGTCGGCCGCGGTTTGCGCCTCTTCATATTGCCCCGGCTCGAGCACCACGATCTCCAAAGACCGCTGGGGATGCAGGCGAAAAATCGGCGCCCGCGGCGGCGCGGTCTCGGCCGGTACTCCTCCTTCCTCGTGCTCGCCGAAGCCCAGAAAGTGCCACATCCGCTGCATGACCCGGCCCATATGTCGCCTCCGGTGTGGAACGTCCGCTGCTGCGTCTTCTGCTGCGTCTTGCCGGCTATGTCTGGCTGCGGTCAGCAAATATGGCCCGCCCGATGCGGACCATGGTCGCGCCTTCCTCGACGGCGACTTCGAAGTCCTCCGACATCCCCATCGACAACTCGGGAAGGGCGACCCCGAGCACACGTTGTAGATTTTCCCTCAATTCGCGGAGCGCCCGAAACACAGGGCGCACCTCGTCGGGGTCGGAGACGGCGGGCGCGATGGTCATCAGTCCCCGCACTCTCAGCCCCGGCAAAGCGGCCGTCCGGCGCACCACCGCCGCCGCCTCCTCCGGCGACGCGCCGTGCTTTTGCGGCTCGCGGGCCACGTTAACTTGAATTAGCACGTCGACGGCCCGCTCCTGCTCGGCGGCCCGGCGGCTCAGCTCTTCCGCCAGCGCCTCCGAGTCGACGGACTCGATGACGTCGAATAGCCGCGCGGCCTCCTTGGCCTTGTTCCGTTGGAGACTGCCGATCAGGTGCCAGGACACGCCGGACACGGCGGACACGGCCGGAATCTTCTCGCGCGCCTCCTGGACCCGGTTCTCGCCGAACGTCCGGAGTCCAAGCACCGCGGCCTCCCGCACCCGCGCCGCGTCGACGGTCTTGGTCACGGCGACCAGCAACACATCGCCGGCGCGCCGGCCGCTACGTTCCGCGGCCGCCGCGATCCGCGCGCGCACATCCGCCACATTGGTTGCAAGATCGGCCATGGAGGCTTCCCGGCGGGCGCTGTATTCGACGAAGCGGCGTTATTCCCTTTGGGCTCGTCCGCACAGCCGGATGCAGGCCGCCATGCGTCCGGTCGCCCGCTCTCGCCGGTAGGAGAAAAACAGGTCGGGCTGGCATCGGGTGCAGCCCGGCGTCACCTCGATGCCGTCGGGCCGCACTCCCGCGGCGGTGAGCTGCGCGCGAACGGCCGCCCTCAAGTCAAGGTACCATTTCCCCGGCGCCGCCGGCCGGGCGGCCTGCGGCCACCACGACGCCCCCTGCATCGCTTCGGCGACCGGCCGGTCGACTTCGTAGCAGCAGCCGCCGATCGCCGGCCCCACCGCCACGAGACATCGGGCGGGATCACACCCGAAGGCGGCTCGGAGACACGCCACCGCCGACGGAACCGCGCCTGCGGCGACCCCGCGCCAGCCCGCGTGGACGACCGCCGCCGCCGGACGGCCGGGGTCCAGCATCAGCACGGGGACGCAGTCCGCGATGTGGACGGCGAGCCAGACGTCCGGAGACGCCGTCAGCAGGGTGTCGACGGCCGGGATCGTCCGGCCGACGTCGCCGCGACCGACCACCGCGGCCGCGGCCCCGTGGACCTGCTGCGCTTCCACCAACCGTCGCGGCTCCGCCCCAAGCGTCGCCGCGGCCAGCCGCCGGTTCCGGTCGACCGCGGCGCGCGCGTCGCCGACGGCATAGGACAGGTTGAGGCTGCGGTACGGTCCGCCGCTGGTCCCGCCCTGCCGCGTCGTGAACACGGCCCGCGCGACGCCCGTCGCCTCGAGCGCGCGGGCGCGCAGGACGCCGGCGGGGCCGCCCCCGCCCGGTCCCCGGTTCACACGAGGCGTTCGCGGACGACGGCGCTCGCGTAGTCGAGGGCCGCGACGACCAGGGCGATCATCCACAGCGCCGTCGCGGCCTGCGGCCACTGCAGCAGGTTGATGTACTGCATGAGGATGAAGCCGACGCCGCCGCCGCCGACGAACCCGATCACGGTGCTGAACCGCACGTTGGTGTCCCACCGGTAGATGGTAAAGGCGATGAACTGCGGCACGATCTGGGGCACCACCGCATACCGGACCACCTGGAGCGTGGTCGCGCCGGTCGCCATCACCGCCTCGATCGGACCGGCGTCGATACTTTCGATCGCCTCCGAGTATAGTTTTCCGAGCGTCCCCATGCTGTGCACGCCGAGTGCGAGCACGCCGGCGAAGGGCCCGAGCCCGACCCACACCGTGAAGATGATCGCCAGCACCAGGGCCTCGATCGAGCGGGTAATGTTGAACAACGCCCGGGTCAGCCCGTAGACCGCGCCGCCCGCGGGAAGTTGTCGGGTCAGGTTGCGCGCGCCCACAAACGACAGCGGCACGGCGAACACGACACCCATGGTGGTCCCCATGAGGGCCAGAAAAACCGTCTCCACCATCCGGTCGAACACGACGACAAACGTCGGGCTCGGCCGCCACGGACCGTACCCCGTGATTACCTCGGCGACGATCAGGTTGTGCGTGCCCTGGACCTCGGGCGCCGTAATCGCCGCGTCAAACCCGCCCTGCGCGTCGGTTCGAAACCGACCGAGCTGCTGGCGCTGGCCGATCTGATTCTCCCACCACAGCATGCCCTCGCGGTCCGGCCCGAAGCCCTCCCCGTGGACGGTGACGTGGTCGCCGACGGCTCCCGAGGTGCGGGACAGACGAAGCGACGGCTCCGCCGCGCCGGGCTGCGGCGGAGGTACCTCGCCTCCGTAATAGAAGGCGCCGGCGGCCCGCTGCACGACCGGCTCGCGCGCGGCGACGTCCGGCGTGGCGAGGGCGGCCACGAACGGGCGGATGAGCCCCGCCCCGCGCCACAGTTCACCGAGACGAATCTGGGTCACGTGCCATCCGTACGCGTAGACCAGCACCGCGATCAGCAGTCCGGCGTACGCGCGCCACGAACGATACCACGGCACGGGCCTGAACGCGGGACCGCGGACCGTCTTGTCCGCCGTCCGAGGGGCTTCGCGGCTCGGCCCGCGCGGGCCGGACGCCGGGACGCTCTCGTCCGGCGCCGCCGGCGGCGCGGGCGTCACCGGATCTCGACCTCCTGCGCCTGCTCGCCGTAGATCTCGCGGAAGCGCGTCTCGTCGATATCGTGGGGCCAGCCTTCGAAGACAATGCGGCCTTCCTTGAGCGCAAGGATACGGGTCCCGTACCGCCGCGCCAGGCTCAAGAAATGAAGGCAGCAGAGGATCGTGATGCCGTCTTTGCGGTTGAGCTCCTCCAGATAGTTCAGGATCGAATGCGACAGCGCCGGATCGAGGCTCGCCACGGGCTCGTCCGCCAGGATCAGCCGCGGCTCCTGCATCAACGCCCGCGCGATGCCGACGCGCTGCTGCTGTCCGCCGGACAGCGCCGCCGCCCTCCCGAACGCCTTATCCGCGATGCCGACGCGCTCGAGGTTCCGCATCGCCCGGCCGACGGCGTCCGCGGGGAAGTAGTTCGCGAGCGCCCAGGAGGGCGGCACGTAGCCGAGCCGGCCGGCCAGCACGTTCGTCAACACGGACGCGCGGCGCACAAGATTGAACTGCTGGAAGATCATGCCGATGCCGCGGCGGATCGCGCGCAACTCCTCGCGCGAGGCGCCCGTCACGTCGCGGCCGCCCACCCAGACGCGGCCGGACGTCGGCGTGACGAGCCGGTTGATGCACCGCAGCAGCGTGGACTTGCCGGACCCGGACAGCCCGATGATGACGAGAAACTCGCCGCGGGCGACCTCGAACGAGACGTCCGAGAGCGCCCGCGTTCCGTCCTCGTAGACCTTGCTGAGGTGTTCTACCCGGAGGATCGGCTCGCTCACGGGATGCTCCCGTGAATGCCGGCCGACCTGCCGTCCGCTCCGCTCCCGGCCAACATGAAACCCGAGCGGCCGGCCACCATGAAATTAACGCGGATCGCTATGGGTTCAGCCCCACGAACCGTTGGACGTCGCGCACCGGATCGAAGAACGCATCGAGCGTGGGGGTCTTGACCTTGTACTTCGTCACCAGCAGATTGTAGTCGGCGAGGGCCTCGATTTCATACAGCGACTTCAGCGCGTCGAGGCCGGCGGGGGTCTGCGAGAACCGCAGCAGCGCGGTCGTGACCTTCGCCTTGACGTCCTCGGGCAGCCCCTTCCGGAAACTGACGGTGTCGTTCGGGATCGGGTCGGACTTCCACACCACCTTGACCTTCTGCATCACGTCCGGCAGGGTCTTCTGCACGGTGCCGCGGGCGTCTTCGAACACGGACCCCGCATCCGCGCGGCCTTGGTACACGGCGAGGACCACGTTGTTGTGCGAGCCGGCGAAGAAAGTCTGCCCGAAGAACTTCTGCGGGTCGTACCCGGCCTTCTTGAGGCCGGCGACGGGGAAGAGATATCCCGACGTGCTGGCGGGATCGACGAAGGCGAACCGCTTCCCCCGCAGGTCCGCCAGCCCGTTGATGCCGGAAGTGGCCTGGGTGATGATCTCCGCTCGATAGTAGGGAAGCCCGAACCGCACCGTGACGAGGCGCACCTCCACGCCGTACTTCTGGTGCGCGATCACGTACGAGAACGTGTTGAGCCAGCCGATGTCGGCGCGATTCGCGCCCATCGCCTCGATGACGCCCGCGTAACTCGTCGCGACGACGGATTGAAACTGATATCCCGTCGCCAGCTCGAGCAGGTGCGAGACGCGGTTGCCGGACTCGAGGATCGTGCGCGCCTCGCCCGATGGAACGAACGCCATCACCAGACGGGTCTGCGCGGGCACCGAGGATGGGCCGGCCGCGGCGATGCCGAGCACGAGAACGGCGGCGAGCGCAAGAGCGGTAACGCGAAGTCGCATGGTGTTCCTCCCCCGAGACGGTGGCGATTCGCGCACAGGTTCTTTCGGCGGAGAATCTTCTCCTCTCGTCCGGGTGTACTGGCTCACGCCGCAGGCTGAGAGACCTCCGGCTTCTGAGCCTGCGGCGCAGGCCAGAGACGCGCCTCCCGCCTCCAGGACTCGTCCGAGGGGCGTGCGAAATAGGCGCCGGGATGGCGACGACGCCCGGCGCGCCGGCGGCACCACGCAAGCGGCTCGTGCTGCTGCTCGCGGGTGCCGCCGGATGCCTCGATGCGGTGGGTTACCTTACGCTCGGCCTCTTTACCGCGAACATGACGGGGAATACGATTCTTCTCGGACTCTCGGTCGGGCGGGAAGCCTGGGCGGACGCGATGCACAATATTGTTGCGCTTGCCGCCTTCGTCTGCGGGGCCGGGGCCGGCACGGCCGCCACGCGGGTCGCGGGCCGGCTCGCCCGCGGGCTCGGCGTCGAGGCCGTGGTGCTGGCGGCCGCCATCGCCGTGTGGGTGCTCTTCGGGTCGCCGCGCGGGCGCATCGGCGAACCGGCGGCCTACTGGCTGATCGCCTTGCTGTCCGCCGCGATGGGCATGCAGAGCGCGACCGTCCGGCGGGTCGGCGAGCATCGCGTGGCGACGACGTATGTCACGGGAACGCTTACGACGTTGGCGACGGACACGGCGAGCGATCTACTGGACCGCTGGATGGCGCGCGGCGCCGCCCCGGGTCGGCAGACCGGTGCGGCGTCCGGGACCGAGAACGCCGCGTCTCGGCGGCGGCCGGAGGTCCCGCATCAGAAGGGGGCGGAGCGCGGAACCCCGCTGATGACGGGGCTGTGGGCGGTGTACCTGCTCGGCGCGCTGATCGGCGGCTTCGCCGAGCAGCGGTGGGCGATGTGGGCGGTCGCGGCGCCGTTGATGGTACTGGCCGCAGTCACGGGGTCGGATCTGACCGCCGGCCGACATGCGGCCGGCAAACATGAAATTAGAACCGGCCCCAAGGAGGGGTTGGCACGATGAGCGAGAGCTCCGCACGGGGGGCAGGCACGGCGGCGGGACGCGCGGTGGCTGAGGCGCAGACTCACGGCGCCGCCGCGGACGTCCGGATCGAGAAGGACTCGCTGGGCGAGGTGCGCGTCCCGGCCTCGCGTCTGTGGGGCGCGCAGACCCAGCGCTCGATCGAGAATTTTCCGATCGGCGTCGACCGCTTCAGGATGGGCCGGCCGGTCATTCGCGCGCTCGGGATTCTGAAAAAGGGCTGCGCCCTCGCGAACCTCGAGCTCGGGCAGCTGCCGGCCGGCAAGGCCGAGCTGATCGCCCGCGCGGCGGACGACGTCATCGCGGGCGCGCTCGACGACGAGTTCCCGCTGGTGGTCTTCCAGACCGGCTCCGGCACGCAGTCGAACATGAACGCCAACGAGGTCATCGCCAACCGCGCGATCCAGCTCGCCGGCGGCACGATCGGCTCGAAGAAGCCGATCCACCCAAACGACGACGTCAACCGCAGCCAGTCGTCGAACGACACGTTTCCGACCGCGATGCACATCGCGACCGCCGAACAGGTCGAGGACGTGCTGCTTCCCGCGGTCGCCGGCCTGCGCGACGTCCTCGACCAGAAGGCCCGCGCCTACGCCTCGATCGTGATGATCGGCCGCACCCACCTTCAAGATGCCACGCCGGTGACGCTCGGCCAGGTGATCTCGGGTTGGACGGCGCAGCTCGACGACGCGATCGCGACGATCCGCCGGACGCTGCCCGGCGTCTACGAGCTGGCGATCGGCGGGACCGCCGTCGGCACCGGCATCAACGCACCAGCGCGCTTCGGCGAGGTCGCCGCGCGCAAGATCGCCGAACTGACCGGCCGCCCGTTCGTGTCGGCGCCGAACAAGTTCGCGGCGCTCTCGGCGCACGAGGCGATGCTCAACGTGAGCGCGGCGCTCCGTACGCTGGCCGCGGCGTTGATGAAGATCGCGAACGACGTCCGCTGGCACGCCTCCGGACCGCGCGCGGGGCTCGGCGAGTTGCTGATCCCCGAGAACGAACCGGGGTCATCCATCATGCCGGGCAAGATCAATCCCACGCAGTCCGAAGCCCTCACGATGGTATGCGTGCAGGTGTACGGAAACGACCACGCCGTCGCCTTCGCCGACTCGCAGGGCAACTTTCAGCTGAACGTCTACAAGCCCGTCATTTTGCACAACGTGCTCGAGTCGGCTGCCCTGCTCGCCGACGGCTGCCGCTCGTTCACGATCCACTGCGCGGTCGGGATCGCCCCGAACGAGGCGCGGATCCGCGAGCACGTCGCGGACTCCTTGATGCTGGTCACGGCGCTGAGCCCCCACATCGGCTACGAGAATGCCGCGAAGATCGCGCTCAAGGCGCACCACGAGAACACGAGTCTGCGTGAGGCCGCGTTGGCCCTCGGCTATGTGACGGCGGAGCAGTTCGATGCGTGGGTGCGCGCCGAAGATATGACGCACCCCATGCAGGAATGAGGACACCCGTATCAGGCCGATCAGAATCCTGAACGGCCTTCCCCGGGGCGTCCTCACTCCGGAACTTGGTGCGCCCCACTCTCCCGATCCACTATCTATCTAACCCGCAGCACGACACGGGAGGCGTCACTTGGAAGTTGTTGAAGCGGTCCGGACGATCCTCGCCGTCCGTAGTTACAAAGACAGGCCGGTGCCGGCGGATCTCGTGAAACGGATCGTCGAGGCGGGACGGCTGACCGGCAGCAGCCAGAACAAGCAGCCGTGGCACTTCATCGTGGTGCAGGATCGCGACATGTTGTTGAAGCTCGCGGCGGCGTCTCCTTACGGCCCGTACATCTCGCAGGCGCCGCTCGCAATCGCGGCCGCGATCGAAAAAGCGTCGCGGTTCGGCGTCTCGGACGGCAGCCGGGCGGTGCAGTCGATGATGCTGACGGCCTGGTCGGAGGGCGTCGGCTCGAACTGGGTCGGGTTCCTCGGGATGAGCGAGGCCAAGTCACTGCTCGGCGTGCCGGACGAGTTTGACCTCCTGGCGATCGTACCGTTCGGCTATCCGGCCGCTCCCGGCGGGCGCGGAAAGAAGAAGCGCAAGCCGCTCGGCCAGGTCGCCTCACGCGAACGTTTTGGACAACCGTTCTCTTAGATGGCCGGCCAGGTGACTCTAAGAGCCGCCGAGACCGCGATTAATCGAATCTTTGCAGAGTACGCTTGTGTGAAGGTCGAATAGTAGTCTGGCATACCGGGCCGGGCCGTCCGACGTACTGAAGTGCAGCGGCCAGTGAGGGACGGGGACAGTGGCCGAGGTCAAACGAGTCCTGAGCCAAGGCAGATGAGCACTCCCGCCGATCAGGTGAACGAGATGATGGTCGCCCATTGGCGAAGCCAGGCGCTGTATGCCGGGGCGGCCACGCCGGCCTCCTGTACCGGCTGCTGCGCGGGCTCGCATCGCTCGGTCTTCTGGCCGAGGACCGGTCACGCCGTTTTGCAATCACCCCAACCGGCGCGCTGTTGCGGTCTGAGCATCCCCAATCCCTCCGGGATCGAGCGCTGCTCAACGGCGGGACCGAGCACTACCTGATCTGGCGGCACCTGAAGGACCTGATTCGAGACGGGAAACAGAATGCGTTTCTTCGGGAGTTTGGAGTTCCCGCGTTCGTGTACGCTCGGCAAAACGATGGCTACCGGCGCACCTTCAACCGCGGCATGACCAGTACCTCAGCCCTGCAGTCCGCGTGGACGCTCGAGGCGTTGCGCGAGTACGATTTCGCCGCCATCCGTACGATCTGTGACATCGGCGGCGGGCAGGGACACCTGCTCTGTGCGCTCCTCAGAGCATATCCGCATCTCACGGGTATCGTCCTCGATCTGCCTGCCGTGGTCGAGCATCCGGCTGAACTGCTCGCCGCGAAGATGGGATTGGAACACCGCTGCGGGTACGTGGCGGGTGATATGTTCGAGGCCATCCCGACCGCGGACGCCTATACTCTCAAGATGATTCTCCACGATTGGAATGACGATGAATGCGTCGCGATCCTCTCGAATATCCGCCGCTCCGCGCCGCGGAACGCCCGCGTCTTCGTAATCGAGCACGTCGTCCCCGGGCCGGAGACGCCGCATCTCGCGAAACTCTTCGACCTGCACATGATGTGCTGGGGGACGGGGCGGGAGAGGACGGAGGACGAGTACGTCGCGCTTTTCAACGCGTCGGGGTGGCAGTTCGCGGCGTCATGGTATCCGAGCAATCGCCTTATGGGAGTTGTTGAGGGCCGCTAGGCCAAAGGTTCTCCTCCGTTGACGCGCCATTAGTCCAACGCCGTTCTCACACCTTGGTGGTCTGCCGCTTACAATACGGTCACCCTAGTCCCGCGTCGGCCACAGAATCGAGGACCAGGCTCAAACCTCTTGATGCTTGCGATGTGTATCCCTCACTTTGACCTTATCAGCGCTCGATTTTGCGCCACGCCCTAGCATTTCGAGTATCCGCAGCTCCGGCAGTGGCTGCAGCCGTTTTCGAAGGCCAGCGATCCGCCGCAGTCCGGACAGACGCCGGCGAAGGTCAGCAGCGGCTCCTGAATTTCGCGGGTCTCGGTCGCGACCGGCGCGGGTGCCGCGACGGCCGTCGCCGGCTGGTCGTGTCCGTTGGTGCCGTGGCCGTTTCCGTGACCGTTACCGTTCTTCGGGGCCGGCGCGGGCAGCCTGTCCGCCATCGGGAACACCTGGTCCGGCCTGAAGCTGGGGCCGTAGAGCGCCCGCCCGAGCGCCAGCGCGACGCCCTGCGCGATCGTGGTGATGCGCACCACGGTGCCGTCACTCGACCGGTCGATCGCGACCTCGCGGGACTGGACGCGCCACAGCTGCTCGATCACGTGGCGCGAATCCGCGCCGGTCCGCAGCGCAAGCGAGGCGAGCCGGCCGACCGCATCCGCTTCGACGTCGAGCGACTGAACGAACACCTCGCAGATGCCCTTGGTGTCCTCATTGATCGTCACGTAGATCCGGCCGCGGGGCGTCTCGATCCGCTCGGTCCGTCCGGTCGTGACCTTGGGCCGCGCGCGTGTCTGGGGCCGGGACTCCTCCGCGCCGTGCGACACGCCGAGCACGGCCGACGCCGCGGACGGCTCTGCCGCTGCCGGCACCGCCTGGTCCGAGGCGGCCTGCGCCGGTTTGTCCTTCTTAACACCGGCGGTCAGGATGTTCTCGCGCGAATTCTCACGGTAGACTGTGATGCCTTTGCAGCCCATCTTCCAGGCGAGGAAGTAGATCTGAGCCACACCTTCCTCGGTCGTGTCCGCGGCGCAGTTGACCGTCGAGGAGATCGAGTGGTCGATGTGCTTCTGAATCGCCGCCTGCATCTGCACGCGCATGTCGGGCTGGATCTCATGCGCGGTGACGAAGAACTCCGGCAGCGCGTCCTCATCCTCAACCCCGAACCGCTCCATGTACGACCGGACGAGCGGGTGGTAGACGGTGAACTTCTGCTGCGAGAGCGACTCGCTCCGCCGCGTGTACCCCAGGTCGAAGATTGGTTCGATGCCGCTCGTGGTGCCGGCAAGGGCCGCGCCGCTTCCGACCGGCGGCACGGTGAGCAGCGCGACGTTGCGAAGACCGTGCTCCCGAATCCGCTCGAGGACCTCAGGCGCGAGCGTCTGGAGGAAAGCGCCCCCCAGATGCTGCTCCCGGTCGTACCCTGGGAACGTCCCCTTCTCGATCGCGAGGTTGACGCTCTCATCGTACACGATGTTCTTGATCCGCTCGAACGTCCGGTCGACGAACTCTACCGCCTCCTTCGTGTCGTACTTGAGGCGCAACTTGCACAGCATATCCCCCAGGCCGGTGAAACCGACCCCGATGCGCCGCGAGTAGAGGCTGGCTTCCCGTTGAGCGGGGAGGGGATGTTTGTCTGCGTTGTATGTGAGGACGTCGTCTAGGAACCGGGTCGCCAGCCGCAATGCATGCTCCAGATGGGGCCAGTCCACCTGCGCCTGGGGGCTAAACTCGTCTAGCACGAATTCTTGGAGCCCGAGGTTACCAAGACAGCACGCTCCATATGGTTCCAAAGGGATCTCACTGCACGGATTGGTCGTGATTACATTCATGTTGTTGTACTCGGACGTGCTCCACCGCTTGATGGAATCCCAGAAGATGATGCCGGGTTCCGCGTGATGAGTAGCGCCGTAAATCAATTCACGCCAGATCTCGCGTGCCTGCACCGTTCTCTCGACGCCCACCCGCTCGTTCTTGAACTTGAGCGTCCACGGCTGGTCCGCCTCGACGGCGCGCATGAACGCGTCGCTGACGCGCACGCTGATGTTCGCGTAGCGGACCTTGTCCATGTTGCGCTTGATCTTGGTAAACGCGAGCACGTCCGGATGATCGTCGGCGATCGTGATCATCAAGGCGCCACGCCGGCCGCTCTGTCCGATCGTGCCGGTCGTAAGCGACATCAGCTCCATGAACGAGACCGAACCGGTGCTGGAGCGCGCGGAGTTGTTCACCGGCGCGCCCGCGGGCCGCAGGATGCTGATGTCGCCACCTACGCCACCGCCGAGCGAATAGGTGCGCGCCGCTTCCTTCGTCCACTCGAAGATCGCTTCGATGGAATCTTCTTTTATGGGAAGAACGTAACAATTTGAGACGTTGACGAACTCGGCAACGAACGAGTGATCATCGTCGACAGTAAGATCGTACACGGTTTCGCGACGAGGTTCTGTCCAATCTGCGCGCTTGACCTTAACAAACAGATCGCCATCAACAACCTTGTAGAAGTAGTTGCGATGGCTCTCCTCAAACTCCGAGTCGTACGAGTAATCACCGTTGAGCCACGCGCGGATCGCTCCGATGTACCGGCGGGTACCGATGTTGATCCACATGCCGCGGTGCCGCGTGTATTTGAGTATGCCTTCCCAGCGAATCGATGGCGCGATCCCCAAACGCACCAGGAGAAGGAAGATCTGCCGCACCAGCTCCGGATTGGCGAGAAAGATCTTTATGAAGTTGCGACCAATGACGCCATCGCCTTTGAACAAACCCGCGACGAACGCCTTTTGAACCGATGTCGGAGCGGTAAGGAACCAGGCCGGCAGTTTCTTGTTGTGGACGTGAGTAGCACCACCGCACCATGACCGAACAAACTCTACCAGCAGCTTGCTGTGAATCCATACCCGGATCCAATTACTGGGTTGGCCCTCACGCCAGTCGATCGATGCGTCGATACCAAAGAGCTCGCGGGTCAAACTACTAACGGTTTTCGCGTACGATGCTTCATTTCTGTTGAAGGTAAAGTAGACGTTATTGTCATTCACGCCGCCTTCAGCCATAAAAAAGCCCAGCCACAGGCCGAAGCGCTCATCAAATGAGATGGCTTTCCGAATCGGCAGGCTTCGACTAACGCGCCTCGCGCCGTGCCCGGCGACATGCGCGGCGGTCTTATACATCATGCCAGCCATTTCTTCGATCCCATCGCTTACGAAGTTCTGAAGTTCAAGATCCCACGATGGCAGCGTTTCGGCGATCCGACCCACCTTAATGTAGTGGTCAGTCGTGAGATCTTTGGCCTCGACCCAGCCCACTCTGGTTCCGTCGTAGGCCCAGAACGGATGACTGCCGGTGGCACGTATTGGTTGGTCGCTCAGGTACCAGAACTTGAGCATCCGCAACGGTTCATCGACGTCACGGTACAGAACGTGGGTCACCGGCCGGAAGCGGTTCTTGTGCGTCAGCACTTCCTGCCCCGGCTTGATCAACTCGATCGGCAGGATGCCGTCCCGGGTCACCACCTTGGTACCGGCCGGGAAGCAGTTGAGCGCGGTCACGCGCTTGTTGTTGCCGATCGCGTGCATGATGCGGCCGCCGGGGATGAAGCGGAAGTTCTCCATCAGCCAGTAGAACTCGCCGGCGTAGCGCTCGCGGGCTTCCGCCGTCGGCTCGACCGAGGCGAGGCCGCCGGCGATCCGCCGCCACATCTCGACCGGGGTGGGCTCCAGCACGCGGCCGTCCGGGTCGCGCAGCGCATACTTGTCGTGGAAGACGCGGGCGCGAAGCTCGTCCCCCTTGAAGAACCCCAGGGTGTCCGAGGGGAGCGCGGCCGGCTCCGGACGGCGCGCTTCCGCGGGCGCGGCAATCTGGGCGGTACCCTCCGCGGTGATGGACGGCTGCGATGTCTGGTTGTCCGACGTCATCGCCATCGGTGCTTCCCCCTGGATAGAATTAGGCCTAATCGAATCGGCGGCGGACATAGGATTAGTTGCGCTCCGGACGCTGCGGGGTGAGCGGAAGCAGCAGAACCTGCGAGGCCAGCTCGGCCTCCATTTGCTTGCGTGCCTTCAGGGCCTGAATCTCCTCGACAAGATGGTCGACATCGGCCAGCCGCCGGTAGACCGACGCAAACCGGACATAAGCTACGTCGTCGAGCCGGCGGAGCCCCTCGATCACGGCATCCCCGATCTCCCGGCTCTTGATCTCGCCGGTCCCCTGCTCGAGCGCCGCGCGCTCAATCTCGTCGGCGATCTGCTGGAGCGCCGAGTCCTCGACCGGCCTGCCTTCGCATGCCAGCCTCAGACCGCGCAGGATTTTGGCCCGCTCGAAGCGCTCCCGCCGCCCGTTCCGCTTGATGACGTGAAGGGCGAGCCGCTCGACGCGCTCGAAGGTCGTGAACCGCCGGTGGCAGGATTCGCACTCCCGCCGCCGCCGGATCCCCTCTCCCTCATCGGCCGGCCTGGAGTCGAACACCCTGGTTTCCTTGGCTCCGCAGTACGGACAACGCACAGGCGTTCGGCCTTTTTCCTAGATTTAGCGCGAAAGGAATCGTAGCATACTAGATGTTGTATCTCAAGGACGAAGGGCCTCAAAATACGTCCTAATTGGTCCGATTTTTGGGGCGACTTCCGTGGACGCGTGGGATTCCCTGTGAATGCTGTTGCCGCGGGCCGGGTGCCGAGGGAAGTCCTGCGAACGCCTCGGCGCTCCGTTTTCCTCGTCCGCACACGCGGGGGCTAGGTTCGGAAGATCACGGACTCCCGGCTCATCAGCACGATGGCGAGTTCGACGGCGAGCGCGGCGTAGAAGGCGGAGGAGACCGACGCGAGCACGAGGTGGCCCCAGTTCGTCGTGCCGAGCAGCAGTTCCCTAAAGCCGAAGAACGTGTTCAGGACCGGCAGCACGTAGGCCCATGTGAGGCCCTGCCACTCCGTGATGTACTGCACGGCGAGGGCGGGCAGGACCGTGATGAAGTAGAGGGGGGTGATGAACTGCTGCGCCTCCCGCGGGGACTTGGAATAGATGCTCATCGCCAACTGGACGGCGCTCATCAACGCGGCGAAGAGCACGGCGACTCCCAGCATGACGATCGCGGTGCCGACCGGAAGGCTGACGTCGAGCTTTTCAGACGTGTGGAGAACGTACGGGTATCCCCAGCGCAGGCTGACCATCATCGCGACCACGACCACGACCACGGCGCCCACCGAGGCGGTCAGCACGGAGAGGAACTTGCCGACGACGATCCCCTCGCGCGACGGAGGAGTGACCAGCAGGGACTCGAGAGTGCCCCGTTCCTTCTCGCCGGCCGCCTCGTCCACGGCCAGGGACATGCCGCCGACGACCGCCCACATCGCGATGAAAAAGGGCAGCAGGCTCGCCAGCAGCAGGCCGGAGAGCTGGCGCTGGGTGGCGACGTTGCGCTCGTCGAGCACGACCGGCAGGAGATCCTTCGGGTTGATGCGGCGGGCGATGAGTCGCCGGGCCACGACCGTCTGACTGTACCGTGAAATCAGGTCGACCACCCGCGCGCGGGCCGCGACGCTCTCGGGGTTGCTGGCGTCGTAGAGCACCCCGACGTGCGGCTGCACGTCGCGGGCAACGAGGCTCTCGAACTTGGGCGGGAGCTCGAGCACCGCCAGCACCCGCCGCTCCTTCAAGGCCTTGTTCACGTCGGCGGTGTGGACCGGCGTGATGAGCTTGCTCGTGTACGCGAGGTGGATGAGATTCGGCGCGTCGCCCTGAACGGCGACCTCCGGCGTCGTCGTCCGGATCATGTGCGCCTGACGCTGTTCGAGATACGGGATGCCGAGCGTCACGACCGGCATGATCAGGGCGGGCAGCACGACCAGCACGAGCAGACTGCGCTTGTCGCGGAATGCCTCGAGCGTCTCCTTCCAGTACACGGCCCGGATCCAGGCTCCGGTCTCGTGCGACCGCGACTGCGCGGCGCGGTCTCCGCCGGCGCCCCGCATCCAGGCCCACGCCACCCGCATCATGTGACGATGCTCTGCCCGACCATCGTCATGAAGATCTCCTCCAGGTCTTTCCCGGTCTCCGCCTTGAGCGCGGCGAGGTCGCCCTCCGCCCGAATGCGGCCGCCCGCAATGATCGCGACGCGGTCGCACAGGCGCTCGGCTTCTTCCATCATATGGGTGGAGAGGACGACGCACCGCCCCTCGGCTTTGAACCGCAGGACGAAATCGCGCACAGAGCGCGCGGAGAAGACGTCGAGCCCGGAGGTCGGCTCGTCGAGGAACACGACCGGCGGATTGTGGATCAGGGCGCGGGCCACGTTGACTTTCTGTTTCATGCCCTTGCTGTACGTGTCGGTCAGCCGGTCCAGGTGTGTGGTCAGCTCCAGCGCGTCGGCGATTTCGACGATCCGCTGCTCGAGCCCCGGGCCTCCGAGGCCGTACAGCCGGCCGGCGTAGCGGATCGCCTCCCGCCCGCTCAGCCGCCCGTAGACGCCGGCGTTCTCCGGCAGCACACCGATGGAGCGCCGCACCGCCTCGGGGTCGCGGGTGACGTCGTGGCCGGCGATCCGGGCGGTGCCCGCGGTGGGCCGCAAGATGGTCGTCAGCATGCGGATCGTCGTGGTCTTGCCCGCCCCGTTCGGACCGAGGAGACCGAACACTTCCCCGGCGTAGCACGTGAACGACACGCCCCGGACGGCGTGGTAGCTCTTGAACTTCTTCTGGAGGTTACGCGCCTCGACGAGGAGCCGCTGCCCGTCGCCGGCCTCGGTCTGGCCGGTTTGTCTGAGTTGAGGGGTCACGCTCATCTCAGAACAATCCCAGCCGGACCGCGCTCAGCACGAACACCGGGATCAGGGAGACCGCCATCGCGATGTGGGCCGGACTCACGCTGGAGCAGTCGTCGAGCGGCCCCGGGTGTCCGCGCCGGATCATAAAGAGCACCAGCAGGCTCATCAGCCAGTAGCCGAAGGCGACGCCCACGGCGACCGCGATGTAGGAGAGGATCAGGTGCCAGCGTGAACCGAGCACCGAGCGCGTGACATGGCCGCCGTCGAGCATACTTGCCGGCAGAAGGTTGAGAGCGGTCACCAGGAGTCCGACCCAACCGGCGAACAACATCGGGTGTTCGATGATTACGGACGACGCCGGAGGGTGCAGCAGCCAGTGTCCCATCAGCGTGATCAGAAGCGGATCCGGAATTTCGATGAGCGAGCACCCCGGATGAGCAAGTATCGCCGCTCTGGAGATCACGATCGAGTGGGTAATGCCATAAAAGAGAATCGGTATTGTCGCGAGGAAGCCCGCGAGCGGCCCGCTGGCCCCCAACTCGATCAGCGCATCGCGGTTCGGCGCCGGCGTGCGCGTAAAGATCACCGCGCCGAGCGTACCGATCGACAGACCGAATATGGGCGGCATAGGGATGAAGTATGGAAGACTCGCGTCGATACCTCGCCAGATCGACACCACCTTGTGTCCCATCTCGTGACAGAACAAGATCGCCATCAACGACAGGCCGAAGGCAATCCCGGCCGGCACGGGCCCGGGCAGTCCCGGCACGCATGAGCCCAAACCGTTCAGGTAGCCGGCCATGAACGTCGTACCCAGCGTCGCGCTGAACAGCAGCACCGGCCAGCGCCAGGCGGTCGACGCCTCCGGCGGCCTGGGCGCCAGCAAGATCACCGTCTCGCCCAGGTGCCGCCGCATCAACGGCAGCACGCCGAGGCCGCGCAGGCGTTCGCGAAGCTCCAAGAACCGGGCCTTGTGGTCCGCGCCCGGAACGATCGTAAACGCCGGCCGGCCGTTCTGGAACCATACTTCCTGGACGGGGAAAGACGCTTCGACGGCCGCGCGGGCGGCGGCGAAGTGTTCCGGACTCACCACCATATAACTAAGCCTACCACCGCGCGCGGGCCGGCGAAAGAAGACCCCGCTCGCGCGTGTTATACCCTACTGTCCACGGCGCATCGCCAAACCAACGTCAGGGGCGGCCCTCACGGACCGCCCCTGCTCTGCCCCGTCTAGCCGGGTGATCAGACGCCGCGGTGCCCGCCGGTCAGGGCGTTTGGAACGTCACCGCTTCCGGAGAAACGCCGGGATGTCGAGATCGTCGAGGCCGAGCCGCGCATGGTCTCTCGCGACCCCGCCGTTCGGCGCGACGCCCACCGCGGCCGCCGTCGGCTCCATCGCCTCCTCGGTCTCGTGCCGCTTCGCCTCGAACCCCGTGGCGATCACCGTGATCCGCACTTCGCCGTCGAGCCGCTCGTCGATCACGGCGCCGAAGATGATGTTGGCCTCCGGGTCGGCCGCCTTCTGCACGACCGCCGCCGCCTCGTTGACCTCGTGAATCCCGAGGTCGAGCCCGCCGGTGATGTTCATCAGCAGACCCCGGGCGCCGTCCATCGACGTCTCGAGCAGCGGGCTCGAGATCGCAGCCTGCGCAGCCGTCGACGCGCGCCCCTCGCCGGTGCCGATCCCGATGCCGATCAGCGCGGAGCCGGCCTCTGCCATAATGGTGCGCACGTCGGCGAAGTCGAGGTTGATGAGGCCCGGCACCGTGATCAGGTCCGCGATACCCTGCACGCCCTGGCGCAGCACGTCGTCGGCGACCCGAAAGGCCTCGACCATCGTGGCGGTCTTTTCGACCACTTGAAGCAGCCGGTCGTTCGGAATCGTGATGACGGTGTTGACGCGCTGCCGCAGGGTGCGGATGCCTTCGTCCGCGGCGGCGGCGCGCCGCCGCCCTTCGAACCCGAACGGCCGCGTCACCACGCCGATCGTCAAGGCGCCCAACTCCCGCCCGATCTGCGCGACGATCGGCGCGCCGCCGGTCCCCGTGCCGCCGCCCATGCCGGCCGTGACGAACACCATGTCCGCGCCTTCGAGCGCCTCGACGAGGTCCTCGCGGCTCTCTTCCGACGCCTGACGGCCGATCTCCGGGTCGCCGCCGGCGCCGAGACCCCGCGTGACCTTGCCGCCGACGTGGATCTTGCGGTCGGCGTTGCTCAGCGCGAGGGCCTGCGCGTCCGTGTTGATGGCGATGAACTCGACGCCGCGGAGTCCCGCGCTGATCATGCGGTTCACCGCGTTGCTGCCGCCGCCACCGACGCCCACAACTTTGATCGCGGCGTAGCGCCGGAGATCCCGATCTAGATTGGCCATCCTCACCCCTCCCGCTGGTTCGGGGACACCGTCCCCGGCACGTGCCGTCCCGGGCCGCTCGGAGATCATGCGCTGGATCGGATGCCACCGTTTCTCTGCCATGGTTGTCGCCTCGTCTGTGTCAGAATGAATGCGCGTTGTGTGGTGCGTCTGCTGCGGTGTCACGACGGCCGTGCCGTCTGCCCCGCCGCGATCATGGCGGCCGGCAGAAGCGGGGATTCCCCCACCCTCACCCCCCGTGCGCGAACTCCCGGAACCATTGGCGCAACTTGCCGAACATGTGGCCGTCGCCGTTCGCGGACTTGATCACCCGGACCGGTCCGCGCTGCCGCGCGGCGTGCAGCACGAGGCCCACGCCGGTCGCATAGACCGGACTGCGCACGCTGTCGGCCATGCTGCCGGTCGCGTCGGGCGTGCCCACACGCGCCGGCAGGTCGAGCTTCTCCGAAGCGGCCTCGCCGAGACCCTGCAGCAGCGCCCCGCCGCCGGTGGCGACGACCCCGGCCGGGACCATCTGCGCGTACCCCGACCGCTTGATCTGGGCTTTGATCATGCCGCAGATCTCGTCGAAGCGCGGCTCGATGATCTCGCCGAGCACGCGGCGCGGCAGGATGCGCGGCTCGCGCGTCCCGATGTGAAAAACCTCGATCAGCTCGCCCTCGGCCGCCATCGACGCGCTGGCGCACCCGTGACGGATCTTGAGCTTCTCGGCCTCCGCGATGGGCGTGCGGAGTCCGACCGCGACGTCGTTGGTCACGTGGTTGCCGCCGACCGGCAGCACCGTCGCATGACACAGGCTGCCCCCCGAGAACACCCCGATACTGGTCGTGCCGCCGCCGATGTCGACCAGCACGACGCCGAGGTCGCGCTCTGCCTGCGTCAGCACGGCCTCGCCGGAGGCAAGGGGCTCGAGCACCAGATCGTCGACCTCGAGGCCGGCGCGCTGGATGCACTTTAAGAGATTGGCGAGCAGCGTGCTGGCGCCCGTGACGATGTGGGCCTCCACCTCAAGCCGCATGCCGTACATACCGACGGGGTTGCGGACCCCGTCTTGGCCGTCCACGAGAAAGTCGCGCGGCAGCAGATGGATGATCTCACGGTCGCTTCCGGGGATGGCCGCCATGCGGGCGGCCTCGACGACGCGGGAAACGTCGGCTTCGGCGATCTCCCGGTCGGAGCGCGAGACGGCGACGACGCCGCGGCTGTTCTGGGAGGCGATGTGCTCGCCCGACACGGCGACAAGCGCGGCGACCGCTTTGATGCCGGCCATGCGCTCGGCCTTGTCGACGGCGTCCTCGATCGCGCGGGTGGTGGCGTCGAGATCGACGACGACGCCCTTCCGGACACCAAGAGACGGGGACGTCCCCACACCGGTGATGTGGACTTCCCCGTCTTCATCGGGTTCTGCGATGATAACACAGACCTTGGTGGTGCCGATATCCAGGCCCACCAGCGGCCCCCGTTTTGCCAACGGGTGCACCTCCGGCTGCGAGCACAGCTGCGACTAAAGGGTCGACAAACCCTATATGTTGCGGTTCTTTCAACGTTCGGGGAAGTTCTCCTGCCGCTAACCCGGCCTTCCGGCCGGTCCGGCGGGGCCGCCGATGGGCTTCACGATCACACTGCCGGGGAACCGCAGGTCCACGTACTCGACCCGCATGCCGCGCGATCGCACCGCGGCCAGCACGTCGGCCACGCGGGCGAGGCGATCGCGGATGCCGTCCGGCGCTCCGGCGCGGACCGCGATGCCGTCCCGGGTGTAGAGAACCACTTCGCCCGCCCCGTCCACCCGGAGGGCCGCCACGTCCGGCCGCAGAACCTCAGGAAGCGAGGCCGCGACCTCCGCCCCGAACCGGGCGTCCGGGGAGGGGACCACGATCCCCGCCTGCACCTCCGCCGGGTCGAGCCCGTCGACCCTCAGCGTCGGGAGCGGCCCGGGCGTTCCGGACGGCGCGATGGCGACCCCGTCCGAACCGAGGAGAACGTAGCCTCCCGGCACGCGCAGCGCGGCCGCGGCCGTGCGCTCGCGCACAGTGATATAGACGTGGTCGGGAAAGGCGACGCCGACCGAGACCTCGGCGATCCGCGGGTCTTGCGCCAGCCGGTCGCGGATCCGCTCGGCGTTGACCGTGAAAAGGCTGGTCCCCGTCCGGACGCCGGCCCGCGCGAGGATTTCCGGCGCCGGGACGGCGCGGTTCCCGGCGACACTGACCGACCGGATGTCGAACACACTCGATCCCGCGAAGGACACCCCGCCGCAGAGGAACGCGATCGCCGCGAGGAAGCGCACCACGCGCCTGCCGGCCGCCGCGGGGCTGCCCGCGGAGACGGCCGGCGCCCCTGGGGCGGCCCGGCGTGGCCCGCGCGGGAGTACCGCCGCGGCATCCCCCACCGGCGGACGCGGCATCAGGCCGCCTCGAAGTCGCCGAGCATCTTGATCTCAGTCACAAGGTCGGTGCCGGCGTGGCAGCGGACCCGCTCGCGCACCTGGCCGATCAGCGCCACCACGTCTCGCGCGGTCGCACCGCCGGTGTTGAGGATGTAGTTGGCGTGCCGGTCGCTTACCACGGCACCGCCAAGCCGCAGGCCCTTCGTGCCGGAGGCGTCGATCAGCCGGCCGGCGTAGTCACCGTCCGGATTGCGGAAGATGCACCCGGAGCTCGGGGGACCCAGCGGCTGGCTCTCGGCCCGCGTGCGGAGCCACGCCTCGAGCCGGGCCACGGTCTCCGCGGCGGGAGCCGGGTGGAGGATCAACTCGCAGTCGAGCATGACCCCCGGTTCGTCCTGCAACCGGCTGTGCCGGTAGCGCAGGCCGAGATCGGCGCCGGTCCACGTGACGAGACCGCGCGGGGTCCGAACGCGGGCGGAGAGGAGCACGTCGGCGACGGCACAGCCGTGCGCGCCGGCGTTCATGACCACCGCCCCGCCGACCGAGCCAGGGATCCCGGCCGCGAACTCGAGCCCGGCAAGGCCCCGTTCGGCCGTCCGCCGGCTCAGGTGGGGCACGCTCACCCCGCACTCGGCGTGGACGTGCGGCCCATCGTAGGTTACGCCTTCCTGCCCGCGGCCGGTCTTTAGCACCACGCCGCGGATCCCGCGGTCGGCGATCAGCACGTTGCTGCCCCGGCCCAGCACGAGAAACGGCACGCCGTGTTCGTAGAGCCACGCGACCGCCGCGTCCAGCGACTCGAGGGTCGGCGGCAGCACGAGGATGTCGGCCGGGCCGCCGATCCGGAACGACACGTGCTTCGCGAGCGGCTCGTTCCGGCGAACGAACCCCGGCCAGAGACGCTCCAGCGCCGCGGCCACCGGCGCGAGCTCGATCTTAGCCACGCGGGGCCTCCGCGCCGCTCGGCGCGGCCGGCGGACCTGCCGTCCGCTCCGCTCCCGGCAACGATAACACTGGAGCCGCCGACCGTCCCCGCAGCCGCGCGGTGACGTCCTCGGCGACCTTCCACACATCGCCGGCCCCGATTGTCAGGACCAGGTCCCCAGACCGCGCTTCGGCGGCCACCAGCGCCGCGGCGTCGCCGAGATCGGGCACGAACCGGACGGGCCGGTGCGCGCTCACGGCCCGCACGATGATCCCCGCGTTCACGCCGGGGATGGGCGGCTCGTCGGCCGCGTAGATCTCGGTCACGATCACCTCGTCGACCGGGTCGAACACGCGCGCGAACTGGTGGCCCACGGTCTGCGTGCGCGTGAACCGGTGCGGCTGGAACACCGCCACAATCCGCGCCGCCGGCCAGCCGCGGCGGGCCGCGGCGAGCAGGGCCGCCACCTTGGTCGGATTGTGGGCGTAGTCGTCCACGACGAGAACACCGTCGACGTCGCCGCGCACGCTGAACCGGCGGGCGACGCCCTCGAACGCCGCGAGCGCCCCGGCGGTGACGTCCTGGGGGATGCCGAGCTCCGTCGCGACGGCGAGCGCGCCGATCGCGTTCTGCGCATTGTAGGCGCCGGGGACCGCCAGTTCGATCCGGCCGACGACCGCGTCGCCGCGCTGAGCTTCGACGACGGTGCGGTGGCCCGCGGCCTCGAGCACCCGGCCGCGGTACGCCGGGTCGCCGTCGAGCCCGTACGTCACGGTGCGCGATCCCGCGTCCCGGGCCAGCGCCCGGCCCGCGGGGGCGTCGGTGCACACCGCGGCGAACCCGGAGGCCGGCACGGCGGCGAGGAACCGCCGGAACGTCTCCATGAGCCGCGCTTCGGAGCCGTAGAAGTCGAGGTGGTCGGTGGCGTCGAGCGGCGTCACGACGGCGATGGACGGCGCGACCCAGACGAGCGACCCGTCGCTCTCGTCCACCTCCGCGACGACGTCGCGCCCGTCCCCGACGCGCGCGGTTCCGCCGAAAGCGGCGACGTCGCCGCCGACCAGCACGGTCGGATCCCGGCCGGCCCGCGCGAGGATCGCGCCGAGCATGGCGGTCGTCGTCGTCTTGCCGTGGGTGCCGACAACCGCGATCGCGTCGCGGTCGCGCATGAGCTCGGCCAGCATCCGCGCCCGGTGCACGATCGGCAGCCCGCGCGCGACCGCGACGCGCACCTCGACGTTCTCGTCGGCCACCGCGCGGCTGACGATGACGATCTGGGCGCCCTCGACGTTGGACGCCGCGTGTCCGATGTACACGACCGCGCCGGCCGCCCTGAGGCGCCGCGTCGTCTCGCTCTCCCGGAGGTCGGAGCCGGACACGGCGCAGCCGCGCGCCAGCAGCACGCGGGCGATGCCGCTCATCCCGGCTCCGCCGATGCCGACGAAATGGGTGCGCGCGCCCCGGACAATCGGCAGGCCGCTGGCGGCGGGGTCGGTATGGCTGCCGGATGCGGTCATGCGTGGGATTCCTTCGACACGGCCGCCGGGGCGCCGCTGCGGAGCCGCTCCAGCAGGGCGAGGACCCGGTCCGCGGCGTCGGGACGGCCGAGCGCCCTGGACCGCGCGGCCATCGCGTCCCGGCGGCCGGGCGTCTCGAGGATTCCGAGCACCTCGCGGGCCAAGGTTTCTCCGTCCATCGCCTCGTCGGCGACGAGCGACGCCGCGCCGGCGCGGACGAGCGGCGCCGCGTTCTCCGCCTGGTGGCCCCCGGCCGCGTAGCGGTACGGCACGAGCACGGCCGGCAGTCCGCACGCCGTGATCTCGGCCAGCGCCGTGGCGCCGCAGCGGCTGATCACCACATCGGCGCACGCGTACGCCAGGCCGATCTGCTCGAGGTACGGCACCCGCACGTGCCGGATGCCGGGCTCCAATCCCGGCGCGGCCGGCGGCTGCAGTGTCATCGTTGCCGGGAGCGGAGCGGACGGCGGATCCGCCGTGCCGCCGGCGCGCCAGCCGCGGCCGGTCTGATGCAGGACCTGGAGATCTGTCCGGCCCGCCAAATGCATCGCCATCTCATCCACGGCGGCGTTGAGGCGGGCCGCGCCCTGACTCCCCCCGATCGCCAGAATCGTCCGCCGCGCGGGATCCAATCCGAAGGCGCCGAGCCCGTCCGTGCGCGGCGTCGAGTAGATCTCCGGGCGGACCGGAAGACCGGTCACGAGGGCCCGGCCCCCCGGGATGCGCGCCGACGCGTCGTCCGACGTCACCGCGACGGCGCGGGCGAACCGCGCCAGGAAGGCGTTCGCGCGCCCCGGCGCGGCGTTACCCTCGAGCAGCACGACGGGGACGCGCATGACCCACGCCGCGAGAACCGGCGGCGCCGCGGCGATGCCCCCGGTCGCGACGACGGCGTCGGGTCTGAACCGGGCGACGATCGCGGCGGACTGCACGAATCCCACGGCCGCGGTCCCGAGCGCCACCGCCGTGCGGAGCGGCGAGCGGCTGCGCGGCGGCCGCACCATGAGGCCGGCAAACGGGACGCCGGCGGCCGGGACGAGCGACGCCTCCATGCCCGACCCGCTGCCGACGAACAGCACCCGCGCGGCGGGATCGCGGCGGCGCAGCGCGGCGGCGAGCGCCAGCGCGGGATAGACATGGCCGCCCGTGCCGCCGCCGGCGAGCACGAGGTTCATCCGCGGGCCCAGGCGGAGTGCCGGCGGACGATCGCGCCCCGCGATTTCGAGGTGACGACCTCCTCTTCGGGACGCGCGTACTGGGAGACGTTCAAGAGGATGCCGACGGCGATGTCGTTCAGTACGAGCGACGACCCGCCGAAGCTGATGAACGGCAGCGGGACTCCGGTGATCGGCAACGACCCGGAGACGACGCCGATGTTGAGGACCGCTTGCCCGACGAGCATCGTCGTGAGCCCGGAGACGAGCAGCGCGCCGTATCGGTCGGGACAGCGCGTCGCGATCCGGTATCCCCAGACCGCGAGTAAGGCGAACAGCACGATCACGACGATGCTGCCGATGAGGCCGAGTTCCTCGCCGATGATCGCGAAGATAAAGTCGGTGTGGCGCTCCGGCAGATAGAAGAACTTCTGCCGGCTGTGCCCGAGCCCCAATCCGACGAGGCCGCCGGAGCCGATCGCGAGCAGCGACTGGATGATGTGGAAGCCGCTGCCGCGCGGATCACGCCACGGGTGGAGGAACGCCAGGAGGCGCTGGCTGCGGTAGCCCGCGCGCAGAATGACGCCGAGCACCGCCGGCACCGCGAGCGCCCCGACGCCGGCGAGATGCGTGAGCCGCGCGCCGCCCACAAAGAGCATCACGAAGGTGATGATGACGAGGATCAGCGCCGAGCCGAGGTCGGGCTGTTTTAAGATTGGCAGCGCCGCGAGGCCGAGCACCACGAGCGGCGGAATCATCCCGGCGCCGAACTCGCGCGTCCGGGATCCGCGGTTGGCGAGGAAGTGCGCCAAGTAGAGAATCAGCGCGAGCTTGGCCAGCTCGGCCGGCTGGAAGTTGAGGGGACCGCCGAAGGAGATCCACCGCCGCGCGCCGCCGGCCACGCGGCCGACGTGGGGGATCAGCACGAGCACGAGGCTGACGAGCGTCCCGAGCAGCAGCGGAAACGTGAAGCGCCTGAGGCGCACGTAGTGGATCCGCCACGCCGCCGACATGCCCGCGAGCCCGATCAGCTCATACAACAGCTGGCGCTTCAGGAACCAGGTGCCGTCATGATACTGCGCCTGCGCCGCGACCGAACTCGCGCTGTACACCATCACGATGCCGATGCACGTGAGCAGCAGGACGATCGTAAAGAGACCCCACGCGGCGCCGCGCCGGTGAATCAGGTCCACGAGCGGCCTCCCGTCGCGTTGGTGCCGTCGCGGGAACCCGCGGACGGCCGGGTGGCTGCGCCCTCCGCGTCGTCACGGGCAAGCGCCTCGACCAGCGCCTGGTAGTGCTCCGCCCGGTGGCGGTAGTCCCGGTACTGGTCGAAGCTCTCGCACGAGGGCGACAGACTCACGGCGTCGCCCGGCTGCGCGAGCGCCCGCGCCGCGGGCACCGCCTCGTCGAGCGTCGTGCACCGCACCACCGGCGCGGTCACCCCCGCGGCGGCGATCGCCTCGGCGAGCAGCGGCGCCATCGTGCCGAAGAGAACGACGCCGCGCACGGTCCGCGCGGCGAGCGCTTCGGCGACCGGCGCGAAGTCCTGCGCCGACGCGTTGCGCCGCATACCGCCGGCCAGCAGCACGAGCGGGCCGTCGAACGCGCGCACGGCGGCCGCCGCGGCGGCCGGGTTGGTCGCGAGCGAATCTTCATAGTACCGGACGCCGCCGGCCTCGGCGATGAGGGCGAGGCGGTGCGGCAGGCCGCGAAACTCGCGCAGCACGGCGCCGATCGCGCCCGCGTCGGCGCCGGCAACGCGCGCGGCCAGGGCGGCGGCCAGCGCGTTCTCAAGGGTGTGTGTCCCCGGCGACTGCAGGTGCGCGTCCGCCAGGTCGTCCTCCCGCCCGTCGAGCCGCAGCACGATCCGGCCGTCCACGACGCACGCGCCCTCGTCGATCGGCCGGGTGCGGCTCGAGAAGAGCACCCGGCCGCGCGCGCCCGCGGCGAACCCCCGCGCGACCGGATCGTCGCCGTTGAGCAGCGCCCAATCGCCCGCGCCTTGGTAGGCGAGAATCCCGCGCTTCGTCTCGGCGTACGCTTCGAACGAGCCGTGGTCGTCGAGATGATGGGCGGCGACGTTCGTCACGACCGCGACGTGCGGGCTGTACCCGAGCCCCACCAGCTGGCGGTTGCTGATCTCGACCACGAGCACCGCCTCCGGCGTGACCTCGGCGAGCCGGTACAGAATCGGCACGTGCGTACGGTCGTTGCCGGTCTCGAACGTCGCGCGGCCGCTCCGCGCCAGCATCATCGCGGCGAGGCGCACGACGGTGAACTTACCGTTCGTGCCGGTGACCCCCACGATCGGACAGGGAACCGTCTCGAAGAACAGCGCCGTCATGCTGCTGAGCGGCACGCCCCGGTCCCGGGCGCGGCGGACCGGCTCGTTCCCGGCGTGCCGAAACCAAGCCTGGGTCACGTAGATGATCTCGGCGGCGTCGATGCCGTCGAGGTAGCGGTCGCCGAAGCAGCGCGTGATCGGCGCGCGGGCGAGCCGCTCGAGCGCCGCGGTCTGCTCGTCGGGCGTCATCCATTGATGCGTGCGGCGGAACGCGCCCGGAAACGCGTCGGGGCCGGCGAGATCGTGCGCGGTGATCGTCGTGATGCCGTGCGCGAGGAGAAAGTCGACGACGGTTGAGCCCTCCGTGCCGGAGAGGCCGAGAACATGGATGCGGCGGCCGCGCAGGCGCGCGACCACGTCGGCTCTGATGTCATGGTTGCCGGCGAGTCCGCCGGCAGGCGGTCCGCCGGCGATCACGGCCGCAACCCCACGCCGACCGCGGCCAGCAGCGCACCGCAGAGCCAAAAGCGCACGACCGTCTGTGTCTCGGTCCAGCCGCCCAGCTCAAAATGGTGGTGAAGCGGACTCATGCGAAACAGCCGGCGGCCGCCGGTGGTCTTGAACCAGGCCACCTGCAGCATGACCGACACGGCCTCCGCGACCGCGACGCCCCCGACGATCAGCGTCAACACCTCTCGCTTGGACAGTACCCCAGCCACGGCGAGCGCCGCGCCGAGCCCGATCGACCCGACGTCGCCCATGAACACGGCGGCCGGGAAGGCGTTGTGCCACAGAAAGCCGAGCGCGGCGCCGCCCGTGGCGGCGGCGATCACCGCCGCCGGTCCGGCGCCGGCGCGGGCCGCGAGCACCGCGAGCGCCCCCGCCCCGATCGCGACGGTGCCCGCCGCCAGCCCGTCGAGTCCGTCGGTGAGATTGACCGCGTTGACCATGCCGACGACGAGGATCAGGCAGAAGACGGGATACCCCCAGCCGAGATCCCACCGCGCCCCGGTCCCGGGAATCTCGAGCGTGCCGCCGAGGTGAGGCTGGCGCAGCACGTAGACGCCGAGCGCGAGGGCCGCGGGAATCTGCAGCGCGAACTTTTCCCGCGCGCGCAGGCCCAGGTTTCGTCCGCGCGCGAGCGAGAGCGCGTCGTCGAGCGCGCCGATCGCGGCAAACACCGCGACCGCGGCCAGTCCAACGAGGAGGTCCGGTCCGAGGCGCCCCGCCCAGGCGCCGGCTACGAGGCCCGCGACGAGCAGCGCGGCGACGACGAGCAGGCCGCCCATCGTCGGCGTGCCGGCCTTCGCGGCGTGCAGCGCGGCCGCGGACGGATCGAGGGCCATCTTACGCGCGATCGCGTCCTCGCGAACGCGCTGCGCAGCGCCGGCGCGCGCGAGCCACGCGATGAACGGCCGGCCGCACGCGACGACCGCCAGGCACGCGAGGATCCACGCCGCGGCCAGCGCCGGCGTCATCCCGCGCGCCGCTCAGCTGACATGGTGGCCCGCCGCGGCGTCCACGGCCGGGGCTTCGTGCCCCGTCTGCGCGGGACCTCCGGCCGCCTTCGCGGCCTCCTGCCCCGTCTGCGCGGGACCTCCGGCCGCCTTCGCGGCCTCCTGCCGGAGGGCGTCGACGATCTGCTCCATCGCCAGCGCCCGCGAGCCCTTCACCAGCACCACGGCGCCGGGGCGGATCTCGCGCCGCAGCGCGTCGAGCGCCTCCGCGGGAGCGATCGTGCGCACGACGCACGGCAGTCCCGCCTCGCCGGCGGCCCCGGCCAGGTCCGCCGCCAGGGGGCCGAGCGCGATCAGCGTGTCGATTCCCCGGCGCGCCACCTCGCGTCCGACCCGACGGTGGACCTCCATCGAGAGGGCGCCGAGCTCGCGCATGTCGCCGAGAACCGCGATCCGCGGCCGTCCCGCAAACTCGTCCATCACGTCGAGCGCGGCCTCCATCGAGCGCGGGCTGCTGTTGTACACGTCGTTGATCACGACGGCCCCGCCGAGCCGCAGCACCTCCAGGCGCTTCGGCATCGCGCGCGCGCGGCCGAGGCCGCGCGCGATCTCGGCCGCGGGGATGCCGAGCGCCGCCCCCACCGCCGCGGCCGCGAGCGCGTTGCGGATCGCGTGCCGCCCCGGGACGGCCAGCGCGGCCGGGGCCTCGTCTCCCCCGACCCGCAGGACGAACGCGCTGCCCTCCCCCGGCCGCATGCGGACGCCCCGGGCCGTGGCGTCCGCCTCGCCGAACCCGAACGTCATCACGCGCGCCGGTCCCCGGCCGGCCAGACTCAGCGCCAGCGGGTCGTCGGCGTTGAGCACCGCGACCCCGTCCGGCGGCAGGCCTTCGATCAGCTCGCCTTTCGCGGCGGCAAGCTGCTCGCGGGTCTCAAAGAAGTCCATGTGGGACTCGCCGATCGCCGTCACGACGCCGATCTGCGGGTGGGCGATCTCCACGAGCTCACGAATCTGGCCGGGCCCCCGCATCGCCAGCTCGAGGACGGCGACCGAGGCGGCCGCGGGCAGGTTGACGAGCACGAGCGGGATGCCGATCTCTGTATTCCAGTTCTCGGGCGACCGCGCGGTCTCGAACCGCTCCGCGAGCACGAGCGCCGTCATCTCTTTGGTCGACGTCTTGCCGACGCTGCCGGTGATGCCGACGACGCGGAGCGGCCGGCGGTCCCGCAGTCCCCGGCCGAGGCGCTGCAGCCCGAGCAGCGTGTCGGCCGTCCGGATCAGCACCGCGCCCGCAGGGGGGACATCGCTGGCGGGGGCGCCGGCGGCGATCAGCGCCGCCCCGGCGCCGCGGCGCAGCGCCTCGCCGACGAACCGGTGGCCGTCGGCGTGCTCGCCGCGCAGCGCGACGAACAGCATCCCGGGCTCGACCGCCCGGCTGTCGACCGCGGCGCCGCAGACGAACGCCGCGGGATCACCGTGGACGACCGCGCCGCCCGCAAGCCGGGCGGCATCGGCGGCGGAGATCGAGACCGGCATCACGGCGGCTGCCCGGCGCACCGCGCTCGCAGCACCTCCCGGGCGACCGCGCGGTCGTCGAAATCGATCACGTGGTCGCCGACGATCTGATAGGCCTCATGCCCTTTGCCGGCGATCACCACGACGTCGCCGGGCCCGGCAAGCGCGATCGCCCGCTCGATCGCCAGCCGGCGGTCCGCCTCGCTCGAGAAGTTGCGGGCCCCGGGCACGCCGGCTTCGATCTCGCGCAGGATCGCCTCGGGATCCTCGCCGCGCGGATTGTCCGAGGTGAAGAAGGCATAGTCCGCGAGCGTCGTCCCGATCCGTCCCATGATCGGCCGCTTCGTACGATCGCGGTCGCCGCCGCAGCCGAAGACGACGATCCGCCGCCCCGGCGAGATCTCGGCGGCGAGCCGCAGGACCTGCTCCAGACTGTCGGGAGTGTGCGCGTAGTCCACGATGACGGCGAACGGCTGGCCCTCGTCGACGGGCTCGAACCGTCCGGGGACGCCCGGCGTCGACTCGAGCACACCACGGATCGTCTCCGCCGGTACGCCGCGGCTGAGCCCGACCGCGAAGGCGGCGAGCGCGTTGCTGACGTTGAAGCGGCCGGGCAGCGGCAGGGCCACCGGCACGCGCCCCTCCGGCCACACCACCGTCATCCCCGCCCCGCGCGGCGAGAGCGCGAGCCCTTCCGCGCGAAACCGCGCCGGCCGGTCGATGCCGTACGTCCACACCGGGGCGCGGCTGGCCCGCGCCATCGCGCCGCCGTACGGATCGTCGGCGTTGACGACGGACACGCCGTCGGGTTCCACCATCGCGAACAGCCGGGCCTTCGCGTCGCGGTACGCCTCGAGCGTGCCGTGCAGATCGAGGTGGTCCTGCGTCAGGTTCGTAAAGACGGCGGTGACGAACCGGCATCCGGCGACCCGGTCCAGCTCGAGCGCGTGCGACGTCACCTCCATCGTCACGTCCTGCACGCCGGCTTCGCGCATCTCGCGCAGGAGCCGCTGCAGGTCCGACGCCTCGGGCGTGGTCGGCGTGGTCGCATGGAACTCCACCGGCGCGCCGTCCGACTGAACGCCGAGCGTGCCGATCACGGCGCTGCGCCGGCCGGCCGCGCGAAGGATGGCGTCGACGAGAAAGGTCGTCGTAGTCTTGCCGTTGGTGCCGGTGATCCCGCACAAGTTCAGTTCGCGCGAGGGATGCCGGTAGAAGGCGGCCGCGGCCGCCGCAAACGCGCGGCGCGTGTCCGGCACCACGACCTGCGTCGCGGGAAGATCGACGAGCGGATGATCGACGAGGAGCACCGCAGCACCGCGCCGCACCGCGTCGGCCGCGTAGCGATGGCCGTCCTGCGTGAAGCCGCGGATCGCGGCGAACAGATCGCCGGGGCGGACGCTGCGCGAGTCGTGCGCGAGCCCGCCGAACTCGCGGCCTTTGTCCCCGAGCACAGAGACAGCCGGCGCCGCCCCGCCGTCCTCCGCGGCCAAGGCGGCCACTAGGTCAGTAGCGCGCATTCGGTAGTCCTCCGAGCTCAGCATACCATCAAAATGCGCCGCGCAGCCGCCCACGAGCCCGCGGCACCACTCAGCGCGGGGCCTGTGCCGGCCGGCCCGCGGCCGGCCACGCCGGCGGACTCACCGCCATCGGTAGCGGCGTCATTGAAGCCGCCTGGGGCGCCTCCTCGGGCGGCACCCGAAGATACCACAGCGCCCGCCGCGCGATCTCGTGGAAGACCGGCGCCGCCACGTCGCCGCCGAAGTACACGCCGCGCGGCCCGTCGACCACCACCAGGATCGCCAGGCGCGGAGACGGCACCGGCACGACGCCCACGAACGACGCGACGTACGCGCCCGGTTCGTAGCCGCCCGACGGGCCGGGACGCTGGGCGGTTCCCGTCTTGCCGGCCACGGTGTAGCCGTCGACCTGCGCCTTGACGCCGGTGCCGGCGCGCACGACCTCGCGCATCATCGCGAGCACCTGCGCGGCCACCCCTGCATCGATGAGCCGGCGCCGCGTCACGTCGCCCGGCGTCGAGATCGTCCGGCCGGCGGCGTCCCGGATGACGGCGACGACGTGCGGGCGCACCGCGAGGCCGTCCGTGGCGAACGACGAGGCGGCGACCAGCAGCTGGATCGGCGTCACGGAGATGCCCTGACCGAAGGCGATGTTCTGAAGGCTCGGTCCGTACCACTGCGCGACGGGCCGCACGATGCCCGCGGCCTCGCCCGGGAGATCGATGCCGGTCGGGCGGCCGAAACCGAACCGGCGGATGTACGCGAACATCGCGTTCTTCCCGAGCCGCGTGGCGACCTGCGCCGCGCCGACGTTGCTGGAATACTTGATGATGTCCGCGAGGCCCAGCGACTCGAAGTGCTCGTTGGGTTCCGCGTCATGGATCCAGGCACCGTTGATCCGAATCTTTCCCGGATCGGTCCACCGGTCCGCGAGCGTGACGGCGTGGCTGTCGAGCGCCGCGGCCGCGAGGATCAGCTTGAACGTCGACCCCGGCTCGTACACGTCGGCGACCGCGGGGCTCTTCCACAACCGCGGCGGCGCGTCCTGATACCGGTTCGGATCGAACGACGGCGACGCCGCGAGCGCAAGCACCCCGCCGGTCTCCGGATCCATGACGATCGCCAGCCCGGCGCGGGCGTGGCTCTGCTCCACCGCGCGGGCGACCTCGCGCTCGGCGATGTGCTGGATGACCTCGTCGATCGTCAGCACGAGCGTCGCGCCGTCTCGCGGCGGGGTGACGATGCGCTGCGTCTGCATGAGCTCCCGGCCGATCGCGTCCCGATCGGCCACCTCGATCCCGCCGGTGCCGCGCAGCACACGGTCGTACTGGAGCTCCAGGCCCGCCAGCCCCGCGTCGTCGGTGCCGGTGAACCCGAGGAGGTTCGCGGCGAGCGTCGCGGCCGGATACGCACGCCGCGATTCCGCGACGATCCCGGCCGTCTCGCCGAGATCGAGCGCGCGGAGGCGGTCCGCGACGTCGGCGGGCTGCCGCCGCGCGAGCCAGGCGAAGTACGGGCCGCCGCGGCGCAGCCGCGCCTGCACCCCGCCGGGTGAGAGCCCGAGGGCGGGCCCGACCGCGCGCGCGAACGCGCCGGGGTCGTCGATCGCCCTCGGCACCGCGTAGACGGAATCGACCTCGACGTTGATCGCGAGCGGGCGGCCGGCCTGGTCGAGGATTTGTCCCCGGCGGCCGGGCAGCCGCAGCGACTCCACCTGCTGGCGGTCCGCGAGCCGCGCGAGCGCACCGGCGCGGACGAGCTGCAGATCGACCATGCGGACGGCGAGCAGGCCCAGCGCGACGAGCCAGACGCCCGATAACGCGACGAGCCGCCGGCGGGCGTCGCCATCGGGCTGGCCCGGGGCGGCGCGATCACCCCGCGGATTCGTGGCGCCGAGGCGAATCCGGGGAGGCCCCGATCCGTCCTCGGTATGGCGGCGCCGGCGCGGCCGTGACGGACGGCGCCGGTTCATCGCGGCGCCGGTGCGGCCTGCGCCTCGCTGCGGTTGAAGTACGCGCCGAACCGCTGCCACACTCCGGCCCGATGATCGTCGGGATGGACCGCGGTGTGCGGCAGCCGGATCGCGGCGATTTGGTGCTCGCCGGGCGAACGCAGGCCGAGGCGCGTCACGGCCAATCGCTCGATGCGATCCGGGGCTCTCAGGGAGGAGGCGGTGGCCTGGAGACGTTCGTGGTCCGTCTCTAGTGCGGCAATGTCCTTCGACAGGTGTAGGATCTGGTAGCCGATGTGTGCGGCGTTGGATACAGCTGCGACGTATGCGATGAACGGGAGCACCGCGAATGCTGCGATTGTGAGTGCCGAAACTACCGGATAACGTCTCCGCCGACGCCGGGTCGCCTCCCCCCCTTCGGCCCAAGATTCCGGCAGAAGCACCGGATAGACTCGGTGCTGCCGTTCCAGCGCTAGCATGCGGCGCCGCTCTGCCGGCCGGCCGGCGGCCGGCCGGCATCGATCAACCGCTCGGCCGCGCGCAGGCGCGCGCTCCGGGAGCGCGGGTTGCGCGCAATTTCGGCCGCGGACGCCGTGACCGGCTTCTTCGTCAGAATCCGCACGAGCCGCTCGCCGCCGCACCGGCACTCCGGCAGCCCGGGTGGACAGGTGCAGCCGCGCGCGAACCGTGCGAGCGCCGTCTTGACGACGCGGTCCTCGATCGAGTGGAACGCGATCACGCAGAGCCGGCCGCCCGGCCTGAGACGCCGCACCGCCTGCGGGAGTGCGCGTTCGAGCGACTCGATCTCGCGGTTCGTCGCGATCCGCAGCGCCTGAAACGTCCGGGTCGCGGGATGCAGCCGCCCGCGGCTCGCGCCCACCGCCGCCTCGACGGCGCGCGCCAGGTCGCGCGTCGTCCGCAGCGGACGCCGCGCCACGATCTGCCGGGCGATCTTCCGCGACGCCCGCTCTTCGCCGTAGCGATAGATCAGGTCGGCGAGGTCGCGCTCCGGCAGCGCGTTCACCAAATCGGCGGCCGTCCGGGACTCGCCGCGATCCATGCGCATGTCGAGCGGCCCGACGCGGTCGAAACTGAATCCGCGCTCCGCCTCCATGAGCTGCCGCGTCGAGACCCCGATGTCCAGCAGCACCCCGTCCACCGTCCCCACGCCGAGCACGTTCAGCGCCTCGTCCAGGTCGCCGAAATTCGCCTGCGCCAGGGTCACGTTCTGTCCGAACCGGCGCAGCCGCTCTTCCGCGCGCGCCAGCGCTTCGCCGTCGCGGTCCAAGCCGACCAGCCGGCCGGCGGGCGCGATCTTGCGGAGAATCGCCTCCGCGTGCCCGCCTTCACCGAGCGTCGCATCAACAATGACGGCGCCGGGCCGCGGCGCGAGGTACGCGAGCACCTCGTCCACCAGCACCGGAACGTGCATTGTCGCGTGAGGGGATTCCGACGCACCCATCCACACGGCCACCGTCGCCAGCACGACTCACCGCCGCCCTCGGGTTGCCCAACACTTACAGCGTCAGCGCCTGGAGCTGCTGCGCCAGTTCCTCCGGCGCCTTCCGAACCTTCTGGAGCCGCCTGCGCCAGGCGGGGGTGCTCCAGAGTTCCAGGTGTCCCCCCACCCCGATGATCGTTACCGACCGCGTGATGCTCGCGTGCTCGCGCAGGTGCGGCGCGAGAAAGATCCTGCCCTGCCGGTCGAGCTCGCAATCTTCGGCCGCCGACAGCACGTACCGGCGCGCCTCGTGCTGGCCCAACGGCAGCGTCCGGAGCTTCTCTTCAAGCGACTGCCATTCAGGCGCGGAAAAGGCGAAAAGACACGGGTCGGTCCACCGGGTGACGATGATCCGGTCGCCCATGACCGCCCGAAATTTGGGCGGAATCACCACCCGCCCTTTGTCGTCCAGCGCGTACTGCGCTTCGCCCCTGAGCATCCGCCGCCGTCAACAACCGCTCCAGACCTCTCGCCGGCCGACTGCCTACGGCGTGAGCCATAGCGTCTGCGGCCGGCCACCATCGAACTTGACGCCGCGTTGGGCCGTGGGATGAAAAGATGGTCTCCCCCACCTATCCCTATGAAACCCCACGATTCTCCACATACCCCCATACTCCTGCATTTAGACGCGCGCCAACAACAAAAAAACCTCGTCGAATCGCGCGAGGCCGGGGTGTCTATTGACTACCGCACTGGTGTTCGCTATCGGACTCCCGGTCCGGGACGGTCCCCGTTGCCGCGCCGCAGGTCGCGGGCTTCGGGCGCCGGCGAGGCACGTCCCGGGAGCATGCCTGCCTGCAGTACAGCCGCGATGCCGAGGGCGAGCAGCGCGTCGCCGGGACTCAAGACCACACCGACGCCGCCGACCACGAGCGGCAGCGTATCGCCGAGCGGCGCGAGCGCGGTGTGCGGACCGGCCAGCACGTAGAAGGGGCCCGTCGCTCCGCCGACGACAAGGGACCGTGAGATCGCGCGAATGACGGGCCCGGAGACCGGCATGCGTCCGGCGTTCGCCGCAATCACGGCTGTGTTGAGGGCCGCGCCGGCGAACGCGAGCCACAGCCACGGCAGGGCCATGTTCGCGGCGAGGCCGACGAGGGCCAGCACGTAGCCGCCGATGACAAGGACGCGCGCGGCCGCAACCGGCACAACCGCAACCCGTGCGGCGGTCACCGCGGCGACCGCCAGCATAAGGAGCGGCAGCCAGCGGGGCGCGAGTCGGGTGAGATTGACGAGCCGTCCCCCGCGCCGCCGGCCGACCGCGAGGCCGGCCAGCACGGCCAGCACGAAGATCAGTACATGACCTCGCGCATCCCCGTCCGGTGCCGCACGACCACCACGTCCGCGCTTTCTTGAAGGCGCCGGATCGCCGACGTCACGGACGGCACCTGCACCGAACGAAACGTAAACGAGCCGCGCTGGGGACGGGGCTCGTCGAACGCGTTGCCGCAGGCGACGCAGTAGTAGCCGCGCTCGGGAACGAGCGATCCTCGCGCGTGCGCCCAGCGGATCGTCACGTGGCTCACGACGTTGGGACGGCCGCACTGCGGGCACCGCATGCTCACGTGGGGCATTATAGCAGGCGGCGGCGCCCTACCCGACGTCGCGCGCCGACCGCAAGAAGTCGCGTCCCGCCCGAGCCAAGAGACGCGTGAGGTGCGTGTACGTGTAGCGGATGCCCTGTCGGACGAGGCCGGGAATCGCCTCCGGGGCGCCGGTCGAGCCCGCGACCTTGCCGGCAGCCAGGATCGCGCGGAAGGCGCCGTCGATCGCGGCGCGGACCTCCGGCACGTCCGTCCGCCCCGGGTGGCCCATCGCCTGCGCGAGATCCGACGGCCCGACGAAGAAGACGTCGATCCCCCGCACCGCGAGGATCTCGCGAAGGTTCGCAAGCCCATCCATGTCCTCGATCTGCACGCAGACGAGCGTCTCGCGGTTCGACGCCTCCACGTAGTCGGCCGCCGAGCCGCCGAGCCCGTAGCCGGCCGGGCGCGTGCCGACGGCGAGCCCCCGTGAGCCGAGCGGATGGTACTTGACGGCGTCCACGGCGGCGCGGGCCTCGTCCGCGGTGCTGACGTGCGGCACCTGCACGCCCAGGGCGCCGGCCTCCAGCACCTGCAAGATCGCCTCCGGGCTGTTGGCCGCCGGCCGCGCAATCGGCGTCGTCCCGCCGGCCTGCGCCGCCATCGCCATCAGCTCGACGGATTCTCGGTTGATCGTGCCGTGCTCGCAGTCGATCAACACCCAATCGAAGCCGAGCCGGCCGGCCATCTCCACAATCTGCGGCGAGGGAATCATCACCGACAGACCGATCGCCGCCCGCCCGGACGAGATCGTGGCTTTCATCGCGTTCGTCAACATGCGCGCGCGGACACGTCACGCACCCTTGAGGACTAGCGGTGCTCGAGGGCCTCGCGGTTGACGGCGTTGGGCGGGACCTCGCTCCGCACGCCGAAGAGGCAGTTTTCCGCGGCGAGCGTCGCCATCTTGATTCGCGTCGCCACGCTCGCGCTGCCGAGATGCGGCGGCAGCACGACATTGTCGAGCTTGAGGAGCGGCTCGTCCATCGGCACCGGCTCCCGCTCGAACACGTCGAGCCCCGCCGCCCAGATCTTGTTGTCGACCAGCGCGCGGTACAGCGCGCGCTGGTCGACAATGGGCCCGCGCGCGATGTTGACCAGCGCCGCGGTGCGCTTCATCAGCCCGAGCTCCCGCTCGCTGATCAGGTGCCGCGTCTCCGGCGTGAGCGCGCACGAGATGACGACGAAGTCCGACTGCGCCAGCAGCTCGTCGAGCGACACGTGGCGCGCGTTCACGAGGCGCTCCTGCGCCTCGGGCAGCCGCGTGCGATTGTTGTAGAGCACCGGCATCGCAAACCCCGTCGCGCGCCGGGCGATCGCGTAGCCGATGCGCCCCATCCCCACGATGCCGAGCGTCGCGCCGTGCACGTCCTGCCCCGTGAAGCCCATGATCTCCCAGGTCTTCCAGCGGCCCGATCGCGTAAACTTGTCGCCCTCGACGACCCGGCGGGCCGTGGCCATGAGGATCGCCCACCCCATGTCGGCGGTGGTCTCGGTCAGCACGCCCGGCGTATTGGTGACGAAGATGCCCCGGCGCGTCGCCGACGCGACGTCGATGTTGTCGTAGCCGACCGCGACCTGCGCGATCACGCGGCAGTGGGCCATCCGGTCGATCACCTCAGCATCCACCTTCTCCGTGATGAGACAGATGACGCCGTCGGCGTCGACGACCTCGCGCAGCAGCACGTCCCGCGCCACCGGCGTGTCGTCCCGGTCCCACCCGCGGACTTCGACCGGCGCCTCGCGCAGGAGACGCGCCGCGGGCTCGGGCAGCGGCCGGGTTACGTAGATTCGGGGTGTCGCCATCGCGTCGATCCTCCTCCTACAGCATCGCCCACGCGTCCATGAAGACGCGCTTGGTGCCCGCGACGACCGTCGCGGTCGCCTCGCCCGGCAGCGGCTTGACTTCGAACGACAGGAACGGCCGCCGGCCGCCGGCCGCGCCGCCGCCGAGGTATCCGATCTCGAAGAGCACGCGCAGAAACTCGAGCACTTCCGGCGTGTCGTTCTCGCCGCCGACGATCCCGAACCGCGGGTGCACGTCGCCGTACGCCGCGTGCGCGCGGTCGCGCATCGCGCAGTTGCCGATGTGGGCGTGCACGAGATGGTCGCGGGCGCACAGGAGGGCGTCCCGCGTCCGTTCACCGAGCAGCGGCAGATGGCTCAGATCGAGCATCAGCCCGAAGTCGGGGTGCGTCCGCCGCACGCGCTCCGACACGGTCACGCAGAGCGGCGTCGGGCCGGCGAGCGCCTTCTTCTCGATCGTGCGGTCGAAGGTCTCGAGCGTAATCCCCACCCCGCGTCCGCGCCCGTACTCGCAGATCTCGGCGAGCGACTCGACCAGCCGGTCCACCGCCTTCGCCTCGTCGCCGGACCCCGAGTACGGCCCGCTCAACACCGCCAGCCGCCGCGCGCCGAGGTCGACGGCCTGGTCGACGCAGCCCCTCACCAGCGCGACCGCGCTCTGCCGCGCCTTCTCGTCGGCCGCGTTGAGGTCCGACTTCGTCGTGAGCAGCGCGGACTGCGCGCCGAACCCGACGTCGAGGTGCGCCTCCGCGAGCAATTGCGCCGCCTGCTTCCGCTGCTCCGCGTCGGTGACCCAGCCGACCTCGACCGCCGTGAAGAACGGGTCGGCGGCGATCTCGCGCAGGGTCTCGACGTACGGGCCGTCCCCCTTCATGACCGCCGGATAGGCCATGAAGTGCACAATCCCGAGACGCAGATAGCGGCTCCAGGGTTCCCGCATCACGTCACCTCCTGCGACCCTCAGCGGGGGCCGCGGCTCTGCCCGTTCCCGGACGTGCCGAGCGACGCCTCCGGCGCCCGGCGGGCCCGATGCGGCACGAGCGGGCGCAGCGCCGCGATCGTCTGCCAGGCAGCGTCGAGCACCCCGGGCTGCGGGAGAATCTCCGCCGAGAGAAACCCGCCGTAGCCCATCTCGCCAAGCGTCCGCACCACCGGCCCGAAGTCGAGGTGCCCCCACCCTGGCGCGCGCCGGTTGCTGTCCGCGGCGTGCACGTGCCAGACGCGCGCCCCGCCTCGGCGGAGCGCCGCCGATACGTCGGCCTCCTCGATGTTCATGTGAAACGTGTCGGGCAGCACGCCGACGTTGTCCTCGCCGAGGTGATCGATCAGATCGAGCACCTCTTCGACGGTGTTCAGCCAATTGGTCTCGTACCGATTGATCGGCTCGATCACGAGCCGCACCCCCGCGGTCCCGGCCGCCCGGGCGACGGTGCCGAGGCCCTCGAGCAGGCGCTCCTCGGCGAGCGCGCGGTCGGTCTCCGGCGGGATCGGTCCATGGATCAGCCCGATGATGAGCAGCGCGCCGAGCCGCCGCGCCGCCGCGACCTGCGCGAGGAGACGGGCGGCCGCGCGCACCCGCACCTGCTCCTCCGAGGCGGTGAGGCTCAGCCCTTCCTCCAAATACGCCTGTCCGGTGCCGACCGCCGGCACCGCGATCCCCGAACGCTCAGCGGCGGCCGCGAGTCCCTCGACGTCGACGTGTCCGGGGTCGCGAATGGCCATCTCGACGCCGTCGAAGCCGAGCCCCGCGAGCGCGGGGACCGTCGCCTGGATGTCGGCGGCCGCGACCGCGGCGAACCGCGTCTGCGAGACGGAGATCGTGTACGCCAGTCTCACGGCGGATAGCCGAGGCTGTAGATGCTCTTTCCGCCGGCGCGCGGTCCCTTGAGCACCGCGTCGAGCTCGCGCGGATCCCGCTCCGTCATCATCTCGATCGGCGGCAGCGTGCCGGGCGGGAAGGTGCGGTGCACGTCCGTCACCAGCCGCTCCAGGTAGTCGAGGAGCTGCTCCACGCCCTGGTACGCTTTCTCGGCGCGCGCGATGCTGCTGCGGCCGACGACCCCCTCGATGTACGCCTTTACCTCGATCGGGCCGGCGCCGACCTGGCTGTACCAGTTGATCGGACGGTTCAACAAATTGCCCGCCTTGTCGACGTGGTCGCCGGGCAGGAAGCCCTGCACAGTGTTGTCGGGCGCGTACTTCATGTCGATCAGGTCGGGAAACAGCGCGAGCGACCAGGACGTCTCGACCTCGTCCCCGTGGATAAACGGTGTCTCGTACGTGCCGCCCTCGCCGATGAGCTTGAAGTGATCGCGGATCGGATGGTACCAGTTGACGAGCAGCAGCAGGCTCGGCACGCGGTACTTCTTCGCGAACTGGTGCATCGCCGTGGGAATGACGTACTCCTGGCCGTGGCCGTTCAGCAGAATCTGCTTGCGGAAGCCGAGGTTCCAGAACCCCGCGATCATCGCGCGGACGTAGCCGGCGAAGATCTCCTCGGGGATGACGATCGTACCCTGCATGCCGAGATGGTGGTACGGGTGCGACCCGTACCACACCGGCTGCGCGACGGTGCAGCCGGTGCGCGCGGCGACTTCTTCCGCCATCCGGCAGACGAGGAACACGTCCTCGCCGAGCGGCGCGTGGGCGCCGTGCGTCTCGGTCGCGCCGAGCGGGACGATCAGGATGTCGTTCTTCTCGAGGCGCTCGTCCACCTCACGGCCCGTCATGTTCTGCAAATAGATGCCCGTCCGCTTGTCCATGTGCCCGCCTTTCGGCGGAATCGTCCACTTCGCCACGCATCACCCCGCAAATTTCGTCTCGCCGCTAGACTTCGGGACGGGCACAGGGTTCCCTCGCCCCGGGGGCGCGGGCCGCCGGGGCGGGCCGCGGGTCAAATGCAGCCGTAGCCCAGGCCGAGCACCCCCAAGAACGCGAAGCTCGCCAGGAACAAGATCGACGCGACGGCGACGACCCACGCCGTAACACGGCCGCCCCACGGATGGCGCAGCCGGAGCATCAAGAACACCACCACAAAGAGAATGAGTTCGAAGAGGAACGTCGTGGAAATCAGCGTGATGCACATGCGCTACGCTGCGGGGAGTCGGGCCGCCAAGAGCGCCGTGACGGCCTCCGGATTGTCGGCGTTGAGCCAGTGGCCGCCGGTCACGCGGTCGACGAAGACGCGGCCGGTCGCCCGTCCGATCGCCTCCAGCCGAGCCACCGACGCCTCCGGGATGACGCTCGACCGCGTCGCTCTGATGACACGCAACTCCACACCGGGCGGCGTCTGTTCCACCACACTCCAGAGGTCCGCCCGGAAGAAATCCCGGAGCAGCGCCTCGAGCGCCGCGACGTCGAGCCGCCATCGATAGCCGCGCTCCGCGGGTTCGAGGTTCGTCGCCATCCACTCCCCGATCCGGCGGTCGAACCCCGAGCGCTCGAGCGCCGCGACGAAGTCCTCGCGGCGGCGAAACACCGGCGGCAGCGCCTCGACCGCCCGCAGCATCTCCCAGGCGGCGCCCAGCGGTGAACCGGCGGACGGGTCAGCGTCGACGATCCATATCTGACGGAGGCCGGGCGGCCGGTGCGCGAGGTACGTCAGCGCGACCTTGCCGCCGAAGGAATGTCCAAGCACCGCCCGGACCGGTGTGTCCAGCGCCTGGGTGAGGACGGCGAGGTCATCGGCGCAGCCGTCTAGCGTGTGCGGCGGAGGGAAACCCTGCGACGCGCCGTGCAACCGGAGATCGACGAGCACCGCGCCCCAGTCCGGACGGGCTTTCGCCAGACCGCGCGCGACGGTCGTCCAATTCCGGCCGGCGCCGAAGAACCCGTGCAGAACGAGCAACCCGGACCGTGGCCGGACGCCGGCCGCCGCGGCGACCGTGTAATTGAGGAGACGCCGGACGCTCAACGCGCGCCCGAGGACATCCTCACGTCGCGACTTTGAACACCACGCCGAGCGCGTAGGTCGCCCCGCCGACGATCAGCCCCGCCGCGGTCATCTCGAGGCCGGACGACCACCAGCTGCGCAGCGTGAACAGCGACTTCGCGGCGCCGACCAGAAAGTGCGCGACGAGCGAGATCATCGCGGCCCACAGCACCGCCGGGGTACCGTGCAGCCAGAAGAACGGCAGCACCGGGATGAACGCCCCGAGGCCGGTGCTCACTCCCGCCGCGATGCCGGCCTGGATGGGATTGCCGCCTTCACCGGTGCCACCCAACTCTTCGGTCACCATCGTCCGGAGCATCGTTTCCGGCGTTGCGCCGAGCCGCGCGGCCAGATCGTCCGCCTCTTTCTCCGGCAGGCCCTTCAACTGGTAGAACAGCGACATCTCCTGCCGCTCTTCCTCGGGGTTTTCCTCGATCTCCCGGCGCTCTCCGGCGACGTTGGCCGCCGCCACTTCGGACGACGAGCGCTCGGCGAGAAAGGCGCCGACCGCCATGGACAGCGCCGAGGCAACCGCTCCGGCGAGGCCGGCCGTCAGCACGAAGCTCGACCCGCCGGTCGCGCCGGAGACGCCCGCCACGATTCCGAACACCGCGCCGAGCCCGTCGTTCGCGCCGTACACGGCGCCCGAGATCCAGCTGGATCCCGCCTGGTGCCAGCGCTCCCGGCCGAGGATGCGCTTGAGGTGTCCTTCCGGCGTTTCGACGCCGGCCACCGCGCCAGAGCGCATCTCGTCGGCGGCCAGCGAGTGGGCGCGCTCGTCCTTGCGAATCTCCTCGAACAAATGATCCGTCGCCGCGTCGCCGGTCGGGCGGCCGTACGTGTCCGCGACCTCGTCGTTTTCGAGCGATTCGCGCCAGGCGAGGACCTTTTCCGTCGGGGCGAGGCGGATCTGCAGACGCGTCCACAGCGGCAGGCGCACCGAGGCCGGATCGGGCACGGCCGCGCCGAGCTCTTTCAGGCGCGCCTCGAGGCGCTCGCGGTGTCCGCGCTCGCCCTCGGCCATCCGCCGCAGCACCTTCGCCCGGTCGGGATCGCGCTCGCGCGCCGCCAGCAATTCGTACGCCAGCCGCGCTTGGATCTCGCCGCGCCAGGCGGCGAGCACGCGGGCAACCGCTTCGTCACGATGAAAGGTCGCCTCGGGCCGGCTCATGTGTGCGCCGGCAGCCGGCCTTTGAGGTCAGCGGGCCGGAACGGCCCCGGTTCCGCGATCAGCCGCCGCGCCGCCTCCACCTGGTCCCACGTGTTCCACAGAAGCACTCCGCGAACCCGGCCGTGCTGCAGGTAGTACACGACGCCCTCCCGGTTGGGCAGCTTCCAGTCGGCAAACGTCTCGAGCCGCGGATCCAGGTCCCCCACCGCCTCGTAGCCGAGGTCGAAGAGATCGGAATAGAAGAACGGCAGATGATGATACGGGCCGGCCTCGCCGGCCATGTTCCGTCCCGCGGTCTTGCCCATCGTGTTGGCGTTGTCCTCGTGCTCCACGCGAATGCGGCGGCCGAGCGCGGGGTTCTGAAACAGCGCCACGTCACCGGCCGCGTAAACGTCGGGATGGCTTGTGCGCAGCATCTCGTCGACGACCACTCCGTCGTTCGTCTCGAGGCCCGCCGCGCGGGCCAGCCCTGTGTTCGGCTCGATGCCGAGGCCCGCCACGACGCCGTCGACGAGCAGATCCGGCCCGCTCTGCGTTCGGACGCGCGTCTTGTCACCCGCGGCCTCCACGCCGGCGATCCGCTGCCCCGGCCGCACGTCGACGCCTTTGTCCCGATAGAACTCGTTGAGGAACCGCGAGAGGTCGGGCGGGTAGACGCGCCCGCCGAGACCCTCGCCCGGGAAGAGCAGCGCGACACGCTTGTTGTTCATCGCGAGCGCGGCCGCGATTTCCGAGCCGATGAACCCCGCGCCGATCACGGCAAATTGCTCACCCTGCTCGGTCAGCGCGCGAAGCCGCGTATAGTCGTCGAGCGTCCGGTAGTAGATGACGCGGCCGCCGTCGCCGCCGTCGAGCCGCCGAGGGGTCCCGCCCGTTGCGAGCAGGAGCTTCTCCCACTCGTAGGTCGTGCCCTGATCGTCGGTCACGCGCCGCTGCCGCGGATCGAGGACCGCGACGGTCCGGCCGAGGCGCAGATCCACGCCCTGCGGGCTCGGGCGGCGCCAGATGCTGTCGAGCGGCTGTCCCTTCCAGAGCGCCTTGGTCAGCGGGGGACGATTGTACGGCGGGTGTGTCTCGGACCCGAGGAGCGCGATGGAGCCCGACGGATCGGCCTGACGAATGCCCTCGATCGCGGCGTCCGCCGTCATGCCGCCGCCCACGATGACGTACTTGTACCGCATGTTCACCGCCTCCGCTCTAACGAAGCAGCCGCGAGCGCCTCCGGTCCGCGTAGACCTTGCCCTCCGCCTGGCAGGCCGGACAGTAATACGTCTCTCGGTCCTCGTAGTAGATCACGGCGATGCGGGTCCCGCACCGCGGACACGGCTCGCCGCCCTTACGGTGCACCGCGAGACCCTCGAGCGGCTCTTTCATCGGCAGCCCGCCGGCGGCTGCGCTCCGGTGGACGTCGATGCCGCGCTCGAGGATCGCGGTGATCGCGTGGTGGAGCCGGCGCACCTCGTCCTCGTCGAGGGTGGTCGTCATCGCCTGCGGCGAGAGACGCGCCTCCCACAGGATCTCGTCCGCATACGTGTTGCCGATCCCCACGACGTACCGCTGGGTCACGAGAAAGGCTTTGAGGCGCATCCGCGCGCCCCGCAGCGCCCCCGCGAGCGCTGCCCGAGTGAATTCGGGGGAGAGCGGCTCGATGCCGAGGCCGGCAAGGGGCCCGGCCGTGTCCAGGCGGTCCGCGGGACACAGCCAGACCGAGGCGGCCTTCTTCGGGCCCATCTCGATCATCTGGATGTCCGGTCCGCGATCGAGCGCCAGCACGAGTGCCAGGTCCCGCGCGGTGCGCCCGGTTCCGCGCGGGACGGCGCGGAGGCGGCCGTTGCGCCGGAGGTGGATCACGAGCACGAGGCCGTCCGTGACGTCGAGCAACAGGAGCTTGGCGCGCCGGCGCACGCCGGCGATCTGCCGGCCGTGCAGATCGGCGATCGACGGTTGGACCGTCTTCAACACCGACACCCCGCGGACGACGACGTCCTCGACGGTCCGCCCGGCCACGAGCGGCGCGAGATTTTCGACGACGACCGTGACAAACGGAAGCTCAGGCATCGGTCGGCGTGCGCCGCGTGGGGCGCGGCCCGGCCCGCATCACGTCACCGGTCGGGCCGCCCGCACGACGGCAAGATGGTCGTCTGCGGTATCGGAGGCGGGGATCACCCGGATGACAACGTCATCGATCGCCTCGTCCCATGCGGCGAGCGCCGGCGGCACCGCGTGCGGATCGTCGACCGCGACGCAGGTCTCCATCGGCGCGACCCCCATGCGCTTGAAGCTCGCCGCGTACGCGGGAATCGCGCCGTACCGCCCGGCCTCGCCCGCGAGGCGCGCGCGCGCGGCCGGGCCGATCGCCACCCGAACGTAGGCCGCGAGGCGCGGTGCGGGGCGCCGCGCCTCGGCGGCCCCGGCACGCACCCACTCCGCGGAGCGGCGGGCGTGATCTGGGGTAAGCCAGTTGAGCAGCACGCCGTCGAACAGCTCGCCGGCCAGCCGGCACATCTTCGGCCCGAGGGCCGCGGCGTATACGCGGCACGAGAGCGACCCGCGAAGCTCCGCGACCCCCTCCCGCATCCGGCGCAGCGCCTCCGGATTCGCGCTCCCGATGCCGAGCAGCAACCGGTCCTGCGGCAGGGCGTTCGTCCGCACCCCGTCGCCGATGCTCTTCGGCCCGCGATTGTGCAGCGGAATCACGCCGACCCCCAGGTCGAGACGGCGGGTCTCGCGGGCCGCCGCGGCGAGCGCGGCCAGCCCGTCGATCATCGGCGGATGGTTCACCCAGAACGACTGATAGCCGAGCGCCTCGGTTTCGCGCGCCGAGGCGCGAATCACGTCTGCCGGAATGCCGGCGAACACCGCGATCCCCCGGCTCATCGACGCCTCCTACCCGGCCTTCGGACGGCTCCCGCCGCCCGGCTCGCCGTGTCCTTACTCGCTGAAGAACAGCCGGTCGATCACAACGCGCAGGCCTTCCCGTTCCGGCGGCGGACACGTCCACGCCGCGGCGGCGACAACGTCCGGCGGGCTGGTCTCCACGGCCACTCCGAGCCCGGCGGCCTGAATCATCGCGAGGTCGTTGTGCGCGTCGCCGACGGCGACCGTCTCGCCGACCGTCACGCCCACGGCCGCGGCCAGCACCGGCAGCGCCCGCCCCTTGTTGTTTCCCGCCGGAAGAATCTCGAGGTAGTCCTTTTGGGAGAACACGCGGTTGACCGGCATCGGCAGCGCTCCGAGCGCCTCGTCCATCGCTTTGAGATCCGGCGCCCCGCCAATGATCAGCATCTTCAGCGGATCCTCGTCCGGCGATGCGTCGAGCAGGGCCTGAAAACTCGGCGTCTTTTGGATGACCAGCGGCCGGTCCCGATGCGCGTACAGCTCGGTCAGCGGCGTGATCCGCTCCGCGTACACCTGGCCGTGGAGGAAAAGCAGCGGCGAGGTGTCAGAGAACCGCTTCAGCACCGGCAGCACCGCCCGAGCCACCGCCTGCGGCAACGCCGTCCGGGCGAGGACGCGGTCGCCCGCGAAGTCGTAGACGAGCCCACCATTGTAGATGATGACCGGCGAATCCGCGCCCACGGCTTCCACGAACGGCTGCGTGGCCTGCCACGGCCGGCCGGTCGCGAGGCACACCTTGATCCCCCGGTCCTGGGCGCGGTGGATCGCGTCGATCACTCCCGGCGGCACGATCTTGTTCTCGGGGACGAGCGTGCCGTCGACGTCGGTGACGAGCAGCCGGTAGCGGGTCAGATCCGGACCATCACTTTACCGTCCTGACGTTTGCTCGCCCGCAGCACCGCGTCGCGCGCCTCGGCGAGCGGGAAGCGGCTCGTGATGATCGGCCGCAGATCGATGCGCCCCGACGCCATGAGACGGATCACGTTCTGGAAGGTGCCGTACCCGGAGTGGCCCTGCGCGCCGTAGACCTGCGCCGCGTGGGTCTGCAGGTGCTCGAGGTACATCGGCGCGCGCTCCGCCGCGCGGCCGATGATGACGATCCGGCCGCCGATCGCGAGCGCCTGCTCCATCTCCGGCACGGTCCGCGTCGGCGCGCCCGCGGCTTCCACCATCATGTCCGCCCCGCGGCCCTTGCTGGCCTCGAGGATGACGGCGTGCGGGCTCGAGCCGGCCTTCTCCAGATCGACGGGGCTGTGCACCTCGTCCGCGCCGACCTTGCGCGCGAGCGCCTGGCGCATCGGGCTGACCTCGAACGCGACCACCCGGCTCGCCCCCGCCGCGCGGGCGAGCGCGATCGCGGCGAAGCCGATCGGACCCGTGCCAAACACCGCCACGATCCCGCCGGGCCGGAAGCCCTCGCCGCGCACGAACATGCCGTTGTAGGCCACGCTGGTCGGCTCGCACAACGCGCCGGCCTCGGAGGCCGCGTCCTCGCCGCCGTACGCCTCCGCGAGCGCGGTGAGCGGCCAGCAGTACTTGGCGCCGACGACGAGCTGATCCGCCATTGCGCCGTTGATCGTGAAGCCGATTTCTTCGAGATTCTCGCACTGATTCGGCCAGCCGTTGCGGCACGGGATGCAGTGACCGCACCAGATCATCTCTTCAACGGTGACAAGGTCGCCGGCGCGGAGATCCTTGACCTCGGCGCCGACTTCGACGACCTGGCCGCTGAACTCGTGCCCGATCACGACCGGGAACTTCGTCAAGCCCGGGTAGAGAATGTATCCGTCCCTGTCGGTTTCCAGGAAGTGCACGTCGGAGCCGCAGACGCCGCAGGCGCGAGGATGAAGCCGCACGCCCTGCGGCCCGAGTTTCGGTTCGACCACATCCACCAACCCTAACTTGGGATGCCGCCAGATGCTCGACCCAGTCACGGCCTTGCCGGTCCGTTCCTCGAAGTCGGAGACGCGATAGTCGGGCTTGGGCGCCCACTCGGCGGCGAACTGAAGTCCCTTCATCGGACACCGATCCTCTCTGCGGTTAGCGCGTGTTGAGCAAGACGTCTTACCGATGCGTCCTGTTGAAACGGAGGCTTGAAAAGCGGGAGCAGGCCGATAAGCCGGGTTCTGTCAAGGGCGGCCATCTCTCTCGGACGCCGGTTACCCGGCGCCTCCAGCAGTCTACCCGGGGATCGGCGGGCCGCCTCATTTCCCCCTACGTGACCTTGCTCCGGGTGGGGTTTGCCGAGCCGGCCGGTCGCCCGGCCGCTGGTGCGCTCTTACCGCACCCTTGCACCCTTACCGCCAGGCGAATCGCTTCGCGCGGCGGCGGTATGTTTCTGTGGCACTGTCCTCGGGGTCGCCCCCACTGGGCGTTACCCAGCACCCTGCCCTATGGAGCCCGGACTTTCCTCGGAGAACATAAAGTCTCCGCGGCCGCCTGGCCTGCTCCCGCCAAATGGTATCACGCTGCGATTACGCGTTCAACCGACCGAAGTGCCTCAAAATTATCGACACCGAAGCGAAGACCGTTGCCTCAAAATGCCGGTCACCGGCGCCCAGGAGGCAACGTGGGTCCTCTCAGTGTGCGCGAATATGCGGCATCCCTTCGTCCTCGCTATCGCCTGGCCTCACGCCGTGACAAGAGCCAGCTCTTGGATGAGTGCTGCCGGGGTACCCATCGAGAGCGCACGGCCGCGATCCGGCTGCTGCGGCACCCGCCCAAACGCGCGCCCCACCGGGCCGCCCGCCCGCGTGAGTATCCGACCACCTTGCAGCCCGCTTGGGAGCAGGGGGG
>DASYXS010000162.1:0-12054 GCA_035934535.1 bacterium | reverse complement strand
GGCTCGTGCCGTTCGCCGAGACGGGGGAGCGGGCCGGCCGCGGCCCGGCCGTGCTTCCGACCCCGGCCGGCGGCCTCGGGATCGCGATCTGCTTCGAGAGCGCGTTCCCCGATCACGCGCGGCGGGCCGTTCGGGATGGGGCGACGCTGCTAGCGGTCCTGACGAACGATGCGTGGTTCGACGGCCGCGCGGCCCCGCTTCAGCACACCGCGATCGCGCCGTTCCGCGCGATCGAGGAAGGACGGTTTCTCCTGCGGGCGGCCAACGCGGGCCCGAGCGAGATCATCGATCCGCACGGCCGCGTGATCGCGAGCCTGCCGCTCGGCGCGCGGGGCGTGCTCACCGGCCGGGTGGCGCCGCGCACCGGCTTGACGTGGTACGCGCGGTACGGCGACGTGCTCGCCTGGACCGCCGTCGCCGCGTCCGCGGTCGCGGTCGCGCCGCGGCTCGCCCATCTCGCCGTGGGAGAGGGCCGCGGCCCGGCGGCGGCGCGTCTCGGTGTCGCGAGCGCCGTTCCGCTCGCCGCGCTCTTCCTCACCGATGCGCTGGCGCGGCGCGTCTCCGGCTTCAATGTCATGGCTGCCGGCGGCGGGCCCGCCTGGTCGCCGGCGCTGGCGGGCGTGCCGATTCCCCTCCCGCCGCTCGCCGCGCTCGTCGCGGCCGCGCTGTTGAGCTTTCGGCGGCCGGCACCGGAGGTCGGGTTCGGCCGCGGGTTCGTTCCCGCCGCGGCCGTCTCGCTCGCGATCGTCGCGGCGCTCGCAGCGGTGGCCGCCCGCGCGTTCACCGCGCACGGAGGCACGATGCCGATCGCCCCGCCCCCGGGCGGGTGGTGGTGGGGCACGGCCGTGCAGGTGCTCGTCGCCGGGCTGGGCTTCGAATGGTGGCTTCGAGGCGTGGTGTTCGCCGCGGCGGCGGCTTGGCGGGGTCCCGGCTGGGCGGTCGGCTGGTCCGCCGCGCTGGGCGCGATCGCGCAGCTGCCCCGCGGACCGGAGGCGGCGCTGTGGGGTCTCGCCGCGGGGACGGCCTTCGGCCTCGTGCGGACGCGCTGGCCGCAGGTGCCGGCTCTCGCGCTCGCCCACGGTCTCGGCGGGGCGTTTTTTGGTTTCCTCTTCGGCCCGTGGTGACGCCGGAATCGCCCCCTTTCGGGGACTAACCGGCGAAATGCGCCGGCGTCGTAGGTGTTATAATGGGCGCGTGACTCCGGACGAACTGAAGCGCTCGCTCGCGACTTATCGTGAACGCCTCGAGGGCATCGGGAGGCATCTTTGACCTTCCCCGCCAGCAGGCCCGCCTGACCGAGCTCGAGCGGCAAATGCAACAGCCCGGGTTCTGGGACACCCCGGAGACCGCGCGGCGCGTCTCCCAGGACGTCTCCCGTCTGCGCGAACGCCTCGACGGCCTCGCCCGCCTCGACCGTGAGATCACGGATCTCACCGAGTTCACGGCCCTCGCGGCCGGCGACGACGCGGCCCTGGCCGACGTCGAGCGGGAGGCGAAGGCGCTCGGCGAAACGCTCGACCGCGTCGAGCTCGCCACGCTGCTCTCCGGTGAGCACGACGGCAGCAACGCGATCCTGTCCGTGCACGCCGGCGCCGGCGGCACCGAGGCGCAGGACTGGGCGGAGATCCTGCTGCGCATGTACATGCGGTGGGCCGAGACCGACGGCTACGCGACGGACGTCGTGGACATGTCGCCGGGCGAGGAAGCGGGGCTCAAGAGCGCGACCGTGATCATTGCCGGGCCCAACGCCTACGGATATCTGCGCGGGGAGCGGGGGGTGCACCGGCTCGTGCGCATTTCGCCGTTCGACGCGGCGCACCGGCGCCACACCTCCTTCGTCCTGGTCGACGTCATTCCGGAAGTCGAGCCGGAAGAAGTCAGCGTCCGCGACGACGAGCTGCGGATCGATACGTATCGGGCCGGCGGGGCCGGGGGGCAGAACGTCAACAAGGTCGAGACCGCGGTGCGGATCACGCACCTGCCGACCGGTATCGTCGTGCAGTGTCAGAACGAGCGCTCGCAGCACGCCAACAAGCTCACCGCGATGAAGCTGCTGCAGGCGAGGCTGTACGAGGCGCAGGCCAAGGATCACCTGGAAAAACTGTCCGCGATCCGCGGCGAGCACCGCGACGCCGCGTGGGGCAACCAGATCCGGTCATACGTGCTGCACCCGTACACGCTCGTCAAGGATCACCGTACCGGCCTCGAAGTCGGCAACGCGCAGGGCGTGATCGACGGCGCGATCGACCCGTTCATCGACGCGTATCTGCGGCGCGGGCAGTCCGCCGATTCCGGGACGGCGGCGCGGTCCGCTCCGCCGGTGGCATGAACCGGTCGGTGGATCTCGGACGCCCCCCCGCGCAGGCGGGCGCGCCGCACGCGGGCCGGGCGCCGAAGGCCGCCCGGCGGACAGGCGTGGCGCTCTGGATCGCCGTGGTCGCGGTCCTGTCGATCGCGCTCGCGGCGAGCCTCACGGCGCCGGATGTGGCGGGGATGGCGATTCGCCGCGCGCTCGTCCGGTCGTTCGGGACCCCCGACGTCTCCGTCGTCGTGCAATCCCGGCCGGCGCCGGCGTTGTGGTGGGGTAACATCGGAGTGCTCTCCGTCACGGCCCGATCCCTGCACGTCGGCCGGCTCGACGTGGCGGCGTTCGAGGCGATCCTGACGCGCGTCGCGGTGGACCCGGGCCCGCTGTACGGCCGGCGGGAGCTCGCCGTGCGGTCGGTGGGGTCCGGCGTCGCCCGCGTCACGGTCACCGCCGACGACTTGGCGCGGCTGGTGGGCGAGCACACGATGGTGAAACAGGTAGTGGTGCACCTCAGGCCGGGGACGATCATGCTGGACGGCACGGTGGCCGTCTTGGGGACGGAGTTTCCGGCGTCGGTCGACGGCCACCTGGTCGTGCGGGACGCGAGGCATCTCGATCTCGTCGTCGACCGGGTGACGGTAATGAACGGCCTGCCGATCCCGGCCGACGTGTCCTCCCGGCTCGCCGCGGCGATGAATCCGGTCCTCGACGTGGGCCAGATGCCGTTTGGGCTGCGGTTGACCAACGTGACCATCGGTGAGGGTGTGCTCACGCTGCAGGCTGTGGCGGGCGAGGCGCCGGCCGAGGGGCGGGCGCCGTGACGGTCATGTGGCGGCGGCTGTGGACGCGGTTCCCCGCGCTCGTGTTGTGCGTCGCCGCCGGCCTGGCGGCGTCGGCCGTGCTGCTCGCGGGCCGCGTCGCCGTCGAGCGGTCGTACCGCACCGTGGAGATCACGGTGGACGGAGACGACTGGGCGACGCTCACCCGGCTCCGCGGCGTCGAGCGAGAGGCGCTGTACGGCGACCTCTATCAGCACGGCGTCCGCAGCGTGACGATCTACGCGGCGTCGCTGCGGCGCCTGTCGGACGCGGGCCTCATCACCTTCAACGCCGGCAGCGACGCGATCGACGCGGCGCGCGCAGAAGCCCTCGCACCGCCGCTGGCGCGGCTCGCCGGACGCCTGCGCGCGGATGCGACGTACGTCCAGGGACCGCCCGCGCTGCTGGAGCTCATCCGCGGCGGGATCACGATGCAGCGCGGCGCCGACGCGGCCGGGATCGCCGGGCCCGGCGTGCTCGAGATCGCCGGCCGCGGCCGCGACCTCGAGGATCTTTCGCTCGGGATGGTGCCGGAGGAAATCGCCGCGGCGCGCCGGGCGCATCTCGCGACCGAGCTGCGCGTCCGGAACTTCCGCGAAGTCGCTCCGGGCGGCATCGAGGCGTTCTTCGCCTCCCTTGGACAATTCGGGCAGGCGTTTACGCTGATCTTCGACCGGGATCAGGTCCTCGGCTACGACGCCCTGGTACCGGACGTCGCAAGCGCGATCAAGGCGCACGGGTTCGTGTTCGGCCGGATCGAGGCATTCACCGCCCGCCGCCGCCAAAAGGGTGAAGAACAGCTCGCGCTGCTCGCGGCGCCGCACGTCATCCGCGTGTTCAGCCTGGCGCCCGAAGAGCTCGCCGGCCTCACGCCGGCGCAGGCCCGCGACAAGTTCGTGCTGGCCGCGCACGAGCGCAACGTGCGGATCCTGTACGTGCGCCCGTTCCTCTCGACCTCGGCCGGGGTCGATCCGATTCAGGCCAACCTGGAATACGTGGGGTCGATCGCCGACGAGCTGACGCGCAGCGGCTACAAGCTCGGCAAGGCGGTGCCGCTGCCGGTGGTCGGAACCCCGGCGCCGTGGTTTGCGCTCGCCGCCCTCGGCGCGCTGGCCGCGGGTGCGCTCGCGACGGCGGAGACCGGCGGCGCGCTCGGATACGAGGTGCGGCCCGCGTGGCTCTACGCGGGCGTGGCCGCGGGGCTGGTGATCACGCTCGCCACGATGGCGGTCCACCACGTGACGCTGTGGCGCGAGCTCGTTGCGCTGCTCGCCGCGCTCGCGTTTCCGATCCTGGCGATGCTCTGGTTCGTGCCGGGCGCCCGGCGCGAGACCTGGCCGGCCGATACTCTCGGGGCCGGTGGCACCGCCTCGCGGACGCCCGCCCGCGATCCGAACGGGGCGGCTAGGGTCGCGAACGTGCGGCTCGGCGGCCGCGCGGTGCTGGCGCGCAGCCTGGCGGGGCTCTGGGTGATGTCCGCCGCGTCGGCGTTGGGCGGCTTCATGGTCGCGGCGCTGCTCGCGGAATGGTCCTTCATGATGGAGGCGCGCATCTTTCTCGGCGTCAAGGTGCTGATCGTGCTGCCGGTCGTGATCGTCGGCCTGGCGATCGCCGCCGCCCAGGCCGGGCCGGAAGGCGTATGGCCGCGGGTGCGGGAGTGGCTGAGGCAGCCGCTGCGGCTCGAGTACGGGATTCTCTTGATCGTCATCGGCGGGGCCGCGCTGTTCGCGCTCGGCCGGACCGGCAACACGGGTCTCCCGGCCCTCGGCGGGCTCGAGGTCAAGGTCCGCACGGTGCTGGAGCGCGTGCTCGTGGCGCGTCCCCGGACCAAGGAGTTTCTCATCGGTCATCCGGCCATGATGCTCGCAATCGCGGTCGCGTTCCTCGGCGCGCGGCGGTGGGTGCTGCCGCTCGCGATGGCCGGCGCGGTCGGCCAGACGAACCTCGTCGATTCGTTCTCGCACATCCACACCCCGCTCGTCTACGTGGTCGAGCGCACCGTCTATGCGCTCGTCATCGGGTCGATGATCGGCGCGGTGTTCGTCGGCGCGCTGCTGTGGAGCCGGCGGTGGTGGCGTCTCCCCGCAGGAGGCCGCGACGCGGCCGGAGGTCCTGCGCCAGACAGGGCGCCGGCGACCCCGACGGCCGGGTCCGAGGCGCGGGCCGCGGGCCGGCGTCACGGAAGCGAGAGCGGGGAGCCCGCCGGGATTCCCTCCAGTCCGCCGTTGACCGACTACGGTCGGGGGTAAGCGGCGCGAACGGGTATGATGGGCCCGGCCGCGTGTCAGACAGGGTGAGCCGGGTCGTTCTGTCGGGCTACTACGGATTTGACAACCTCGGCGACGACGCGGTGCTCGCGGCGACGGTCGCGGAACTCCGGCGCCGGCGCCCCGGCCTCGAGATCGGCGTGCTCTCGGCGTCCCCCGGCGCGACGGCGCGCGCGTACGGCGTCGAGGGGATTCCCCGCGCGGACCCGCGCGCCGTCGTGCGCGCGCTGCGCGGCTCCGATCTCTTCCTTTCCGGCGGCGGCAGCCTCTTTCAGGACGCGACCAGCTGGCGCAGTCCGTGGTACTATCTTGCGGTGTTGGCCGCGGCGCGCCGGTGGTCCCGGCGGACGGCCGTCTACGCGCAAGGCGTCGAGCCGGCGCACCGGGCGTGGATCCGGGCGGGCATACGATTCGTGCTGAACGGCGTCGATCTCGTGACCGTCCGCGACGCCGCGTCGGCCCGCGTGCTGGCCGAGGCCGGGGTGTGCCGGCCGCGCGTGGTCGTGAGCGCAGACCCGTCGTTTCTCCTCGACCCGGACCCGACGCCGGCCGTGGAGCGCGCGCGCGCGCGGTGGGGGAGCGGTCTCTTCTTCGGGCTGAGCGTGCGGCCGTGGGGCGACGGGCGCGCGCTGGAGGCGGTGGCCGCCGCCGCGCGCGATGCGGGGGCGCGCCTCGGCGCGCGGTGGGTGCTGCTGCCGATGCACCGGCCGCACGACGTGGAGGCGGCCGAGTCGGTCGCCGCGCGCCTCGACGGGGCGATCGTGGTTCGCGAACCCCTCGATCCGCGGGAGATGCTCGCGCTGGTCGGCGCCCTCGATCTCCTCGTCGCGATGCGGCTCCACGCGCTGATCTTCGGCGCCTCGCAGGGCGTCCCGATCGTGCCCGTGGCATACGACCGGAAGGTCGCGGCGCTCGCCGAAGAGCTCGGGGAGGAGGCCCCGCTGCCGGCGCGGGGTCTTGACCCTCGGGCGCTGGGGGTTCGCATCGAGAAAGCGGCGGCGGACCGGCCCGGCCGCCGCGACCGCCTGCGGCGCGTCGCGGCGGCCCTCCGCGAACGCGCGGCGCTGAGCCCCGCGCTCGCCCTGGAACTGCTCCCGTGAGGCGCGTCGACATCCTGGGCGTCGGTTTCGATCCGGTCGATCTTGACGGTGCCGTCGCCCGCGTCGCTGGGTTCGTCGAAGGCGGGGTCCCGTCGCTCGCCATCACGGCGAACACCGAGATGGTCATGACGGCGCGCCACGCTCCCGATCTCGCCGCCCTTTTGGCCGGGGCGGCGCTCGTCGTGGCGGACGGCGTCGGGGTCGTCTGGGCATCGCGGTATCTGCACCGGCCCTTGCCGGCGCGCGTGCCCGGGATCGAGCTCGCCGAGCGGCTGCTCGCGGAGGCGGCGCGGCGCCGCTGGCGCGTCTATCTCCTGGGCGGGCGCCCGGGCACAGCGGCGGAGGCGGCGGCGCGGCTCGGCGCGGCCTATCCCGGTCTCCAGATTGCCGGATTCGCGGACGGATATTTCTCGACGGCGGACGAGCCGCGGGTCGTCGAGACGATCCGGAAGGCGGCGCCGGCGCTCTTGCTGGCCGGCCTCGGCACCCCGCGGCAGGAGCGGTGGCTGGCGCGGCACCTTCCGGCACTGGGGGCGCCGGCCGCGATGGGCATCGGCGGGTCGCTCGACGTCTGGGCCGGCCGGGCCCACCGGGCCCCGCACGCGATGCAGACGTTCGGTCTGGAATGGCTCTACCGCCTGGCGCGGGAACCGCGGCGGCTCCGGCGCCAGCTCACCATCCCGCATTTCATGGGCGTGATCGTCGTCACGCGCGCCCGGGACGCGCGCCGCGCACGCCGGCGGCCGGAGATCCCGCGCTAGACGGGCAGGAGGCCGCGAAGGCGGTCGGAGGTCCCGCGTGAGACGGGGCAGGAGTTGCCTCCCGGGTGATGGAAATGGGCCGAACCTGCCGGCCGCGGCAGGGGCTGGGGGGCACGGACCGCGATGGGCGAAGTCCTCAGAGTCTCCGCTGACTCGAAGCCCAAGGCCGTCGCAGGGGCGCTCGCCGCGGTGCTGCGGGAGCGGGGCGCGGTGGAGGTCCAGGCCGTCGGCGCCGGCGCGGTCAACCAGGCCGTCAAGGCCATCGCGATCACCCGCGGGTTTGTCGCTCCGAACGGCATCGACCTGATCGCCATTCCGGCGTTCACGAAGGTGGAGATTGACGGGGAAGAGCGGACCGCCATTCGCTTCCTGGTACAAGCGCGCTGAGTCCGGCGCGCCGATGGGCCGGCGCGCGTCCGCGTGGACTCCCACGGCCGAGCGGGAGATGAAGGTTTTTTGCGGCACGGCCAACCGCGCGCTCGGCGACGAGATCGCGGCGGAATTGGGGTTTCCGCTCGGCCGGGTGACCATCCGGCGCTTCGAGGACGGGGAGATCTACGCCCGGTACGATGAGAGCGTCCGCGGCGCCGACGCCTTCGTGATCCAGCCGACCTGCCCCCCCGTCAATGAGAACCTGATGGAGCTCCTGGTGATGGTGGACGCACTGCGCCGGGCGTCCTCGGGCCGGATCACGGCCGTGATTCCGTACTACGGCTATGCGCGCCAGGACAAGAAACACGGCCCCCGGGAGCCGATCACCGGCCGGCTCGTCGCGGACCTGCTGCAGAGCGCCGGGGTGGACCGCGTGCTCGCGCTGGATCTCGACGCGGACCAGATCGAAGGGTTCTTCAGCATCCCGGTCGACCATCTGCGCGGCCTCGCGCTCTTCGCCGACTACCTGCGGGGACGCGATCTCGGGCGCGGTGTCGTCGTGGCGCCGGACGACGGCGCGGTCAAGACCGCCCACCGGCTGGCCGAGCGGCTGCACCTGCCGCTCGCGGTGGTGTTCCAGCGCCGCGTGGAGGCGGTCAAGCAGGTCGTGCAGGTGGTCGGCGACGTCGCCGGCTGCGTCCCGATTCTGATCGACCGCATGATCACCACGGGGGGCACCATCCGCGCCGCGCTCGACGCGCTCGTCGCGGCCGGGGCGAGGCCGGAAGCGTACGTGTGCGCGACCCATCCGGTGTTCATCGAGGGCGCGGCCGGGGTGCTCGCGCGGCCGGACATCCGCGAGCTCGTCGTGACGAACACGATTCCGCTCGCGCCCGACACCCACATTCCGCAGCTGCACGTCCTGTCCGCCGCGCCGCTGTTTGCCCAGGCGATGCGCAGCATCCACCGGAACGAGTCGGTCAGCACGCTGTTCACTTAGCCCGGCGTAACCTGCGGGCACCCCGGCGCGGGACCGCGTTTGCGCGGCCACCGGGGCTTTGCTACGCTTAATTTATGGCGGTCCGCACGCGCTACGCTCCCAGCCCCACCGGCTACCTCCACGTCGGAGGCGCCTGGATGGCATTTTTCACGTGGCTGTTCACCCGCCACGAGGGCGGGCAGTTTGTGCTGCGGACCGAGGACACGGACCGCACCCGGTCGACCGAGGCGTTCGAAGCCGCCATCCTCGAGGATCTGCGGTGGCTCGGGATCTCGTGGGACGAAGGCCCCGACGTCGGCGGGCCGGTCGGCCCGTATCGCCAGACGGAGCGCGCCGGCCTGTACCGCGAGCACGCGGCGATCCTGGTGGAGCGGGGCGCGGCGTATCCCTGCTACTGCCTGCCGGAGGAGCTGGAGGCCGAACGGCAGCGCGCCGCGGCGGAGCACCGGCCCTTCCGCTATTCGGGACGCTGCCGCGACCTGACACCGGCCGGCCGCGCCGAGATGGAAGCCGCGGGCCGGCGGGCGACGCTGCGGTTCCGCGTGCCGGCGGCGCACGGACCGCTGGTGGTCGACGACCTCGTGCTCGGCCGGGTCGAGTTCGCCCCCGAGGATCTGGACGATTTCATCATTCAGCGCTCGGACGGCTCGCCGCTGTACAATTTCGCCAATGTGGTCGACGACCACACCATGCGGATCACCCACATCACGCGCGGAGCGGAGCACCTCTCCAATACGCCCCGCCAGTTCCTGATGTACGAGGCGTTCGGGTGGGCGCAGCCGCGGGTGGCGCACTTCCCGTCGCTGCTCGGCGTCGACCGCAAGAAGCTCAGCAAGCGCCACGGCGATACCGCCGTGCGGGAATACAAGGCGCAGGGGTATCTGCCCGAGGCGCTCGTCAACTTTTTCGCGCTGATGGGCTGGTACCCGGAGGACGGCCGCGAGATCTTCAGCGTCGAGGAGATGATCACGCGCTTTCGCATCGAGGACGTCGGGAAAAGCGGCGCCGTCTTCGACGCCCAAAAGCTCACCTGGATGAACGGCGTCTATCTTCAGGAGGCGCTTCGCCGGACACCCGAGCGCGTCGTCGAGCTCGTCGTCGAGGCGCTGCGGGGCGCCGGGCTGCTCGACGGCGATGCGGGTCCGGAGCAGCGCGCCTACGTGGCGCGGGTCGTCGCGATCATGGGCGAGCGCCTGCGGCTGCCGAAGGACGTCCTGACCTACGGCGACTTCTTCTTCCGGGATGAGATCGTCTACGATCCGCAGGCGGTGCGCAAGCAGTTTCGCGGGCAGGCGACGGCCGCGATGCTCGGCCGCCTGCGCGACGCGCTCGGCGGTGTCGTGCCGTTCGAGCTCGCCGGCATCGAGAAGGCGGTTCGGGACACGGCGGCGGCGCTCGGGGTGGAGAGCAAGGATGTGATCCACCCGGTGCGGGTGGCCCTCACGGGGAAGACGGTCGGTCCGGGCCTCTTCGAGCTGATCGCAGTGCTCGGCAGGGAGCGCGTCCTCGCCCGCCTCGATCGCGCCGCGCGGCTTGCGCAGGAGACCGTGCCGCACGGCGACGGTGCCCGATAGACCGGGCCGCGCCGCGACCACGGCGCGGCCGCGCCGACGCATGCGACGTACACATCGCGGGTTGTCGTTCAGGGCTGGTTCAGAGGCATGTCCTGCCAAGAGAGTGTGGTGAAGTTGAAGAACTGCGGGCTGAGCGGCAGGGCGGCGTGTTGCCCCGGACAGAAGTTGACGGTGCCGAGAGCGCTCACCGTGTCCAGGATGTTGACGCTGGTCGCGAAGACTCCTCCCTGGATGGGTGACCAGCTCTTGAAGGTGATCTGCCCGGACGTGTAGATGAAGCCGGTGAAAATCGCGTTCCCGCCGCTCTGCCCGACCGTCACATCCCCGTGGCGTAAATCTGGCCCCATGCGTACCGATCGAACACGCTCTGCGGGGATGAACGATTCTGTCCGCCGGTCCCGGCCACGGAGAGGCCGATCGCCGTATTCGCGGGGGCGCCGTTGTCGATCAAGAGGGCCTCGGGTTTCGTCAGCGTCCCGTTGAACGTGATGGCGGGTCCGGCAATCCCGCTGTTGACCGTCACCCCGGGGCAGGAGGCGGGAATCCCGTCATTCGCCTGCGTGTAGTAGACGGTCTGCCCGGTCCGCCTGCCGCACCAACCCCGCGAGGTGCCGCAGGGCGTCCGCCAGCACTCGCGACACGTGCTTCTGGGAGATCCCCAGGCGCTTCGCGGCCTGCGTTTGCGTGAGATCCATGTAGAAGAGGTAGTAGACGACTTTTCGCTGCACGGCGGCGAGACGTTTCACCGTGTCCCGCACCGCGATCCGGTCTTCAATCGGCAGTTGTCGCACCGCGTCACGGATGAGCTGAGCCCGGCCGATCACGAAATCGCCTTCGAGGTTGCCGGCAAGGCGCAGCCACGGTCCCTGTTGAGCGTGTAAGATCTCACGCACGCTCTCTTCCGTGATGTTCATTCGCGCGGCCACTTCCGCGACCGTGGGCGAGCGGCCGAGTTCCTGCCGGAGACGCGCGACCGCGGCCGTCAATTGGCCGCTCAGTTGCACGACCCAGCGCGGCATGCCGCGCGGCCTGACGCCGTCGCGCAGGTAGTGCTGAATCTCTCCCTTGACGTGATGGTACGCGTAGGTCCCGAACTTGACGCCGTGTGCCGGATCGAACGCTCGCAGGGCCTTGATCAGGCCAATCGTGCCGACCTGCACGAGGTCGTCGAACTCCACCCCGGTCCACCGATAGCCCTGGGCGAGCTTGCGCACAAGCGGCAGGTGCGCGAGGATGAGCTCCTCGCGCAGGTGGCGGTCGCGCGTCGGCCGCTTTTCACGGTATCGCTCAAGCGGCGTTCCGTCGTCGTGCGCGATTTCCCGGCTCCAGTTGGTCACTCGGCACCGCGAGCCAGCTGATCTGAGGCCGTCACCGCTGTCGCGGCCGGCGATACCGCCGTCCGTCGCGCCGTCGACGGCCGGGGTCACCCGTGGACCTGCTACTCGCACGCATAGACTATCCGCTCCGACCGGCTTCACTAAAGGGTGGTAGCACCGATAAGGTTACAAATCTTGTCGGGTGCTAACCTGTCACGAATTCGTGCGGGGTGCTACCCCGAGATCGTTGTGTTATGGCATCATGTGGGACGTATGAAAAGATGGGACGATTCGACGGCGTTCGGCGCGTGGTATAATGATGGCGCAGTTTTGTTGGGGGATCGTCTAGCGGTAGGACGACGGGCTCTGGACCCGTTAGCGGGGGTTCGAATCCTCCTCCCCCAGCCAACGAACTACACTTTCTCCCTGGCGGCCAGCCGCCACCACAAGCTCTTTCATAGCGTCGCCTCGAATCTCGACCGTTCCGTCGCGCCCGATCAGGATCTGCGTCCCGAGACTTGAAAGGAGCTCCTTCCCT
>DASYXS010000150.1:0-10164 GCA_035934535.1 bacterium | reverse complement strand
GTCGCTGTGAGCCCGTCGGGCGTGACGGCCGCGTCCGCCACCGTGCGGGCCAGGCGCCCCGCGGACACCGCCGCGCGCGCGCTGCGGCGGCAGGGCGTCGCGGCGGTGCTGTACGCGGCGGAGATCGCCGCGGTGGTCGTTGCGCTCGCGCCGATCGTCTGGATGGTCTCGACGTCGCTCAAACCCGAGGGGCAGATTCTGTCCGCCGTGCCGCACTGGATACCAGAGACGTGGACGCTCGAGAACTTCCGGCAGGTGCTGGCCAAGTACGCGTTCATCCGGTGGACGGCCAACAGCGTGATCGTCACGGTGATCGCCACCGCGATCGTCGTCGTGCTGGACGCGATGGCCGGCTACGCGCTCGCGCGGTTTGCCTTTCCGGGGAGCGGTGTGATCTACGCCACGATCATTTCCATGCTGCTCGTGCCGATCCAGGTGACCGTGATCCCCCTGTTCGTCCTGTTCGCCGAATGGCGGATGCTGGACACGTTTCAGGCGCTGATCCTGCCCACGACCGCAAACGTGACCGGCGTGTTTCTGATGCGCCAGTTCTTCCTGAACATCCCGGCGGAACTGGAAGAGGCCGCGCGCATCGACGGCGCCGGCGATCTTCAAGTCTTCTCCCGCGTCGTGCTGCCGCTGAGCCGGCCGTCGATGGCCGCCGTCGCGGCGCTCACGTTCGTCAGTTCGTGGAACAACTTTCTCTGGCCGCTGATCGCCACCAGCAGCGATCGCGCGCGCACGCTGCCGGTCGGGATCGCGCAGTACATGGGCGCCCAGGCCGGCACGAGCGGGTCGGCGCCGGCGTTCGGGCCGCCGCTGGCGTCGGCGGTCATGGCGACCGCCCCGGCGCTGATCGCGTTCTTCCTGCTGCAGCGCTACTTTACGCAGGGCATCACGATGACCGGCATCAAGGGGTAGCGCGACGGTGGATCGGACGAACGCGGCCGGCGCGCAGAGGGGGCCGTGAGATGAAGCGCCCGAAAGTGGGAATCTTGACCTTTTCCGACGGCCGGCCGCACATGCACGAGAGCCTGCTTCCGATCACCCGCGGATTCCAGGAGCGGCTCGGCGGACGCCTGGAACAGGCCGGCTGGGACGTCGTGGCGGGCCGGGACATCGTCTGGACCACGGATCTCGCGCAGCAGGAGGCCCGCTACCTCGCCGCGCAGGGCGTCGAAGCCGTGATCTTCAACTACGGCATCTGGGCGTTTCCGCACTTCTCCGCGATCGCCTCGAAGTTTGTGCCGCACCCGATTCTCCTGCTCAGCAACGTGAACCCGCAGTACCCGGGCCTCGTCGCCATGCTGGCCGCGGCCGGCAGCCTTGATCAGGTCGGCGTCTTCCACGGCCGCATCTCGGGCGACATCGCTGACTATCCGGTCTTTGAGCGGGTCCTGCGGTTCCTGCGTCCGGCGGCGGCGAAGAACCGTCTGCGGGGCGAGGTCTACGGCCTGATCGGCGGACGGTCGATGGGAATGTACACGGCGGTCCCCGCGCTCGACCAGTGGCAGCGGCAGTTCGGCATCGACATCGAGCACATTGACCAGTACGAGATCGTCCGGCGCAGCGAGGCGATCCCGGATGCCAGGGTCGCCCCGGGCATCGCCTGGCTCGAGCGGAACGGCGCCACGATCCACTACGACGACAAGTTGCTGACCCCGGCGTTGCTGCGCCGGCAGCTGAAGTCGTACCTCGCCGTGCGCGAGCTGCTCGACGAGTGGCGGTGCGCCTTCTGCGGCATCAAGGGGCAGCCCGAGATGACGAACAACTTCGCGACGATGGACGTGGCCGAGGCGCTGCTCAACGATCCCTACGACTGGGAAGGGCCGCACGACCCGATCGTCTGCGCGACCGAGGCGGACAGCGACGGCGCCCTGACCATGGAGATCTTCAAGCACATTGCGGGCACGCCGGTGCTGTTCGCGGACGTGCGGCACTACGACGCCGAGGACGACGTGTGGGACCTCTGCAACTCCGGGGAGCACGCGACGTACTTCGCCGGCCGGTCGTTCGACCCGGCCGTGAATCTGAGCCGCGTTCACCTGTACCCCGCGGACGTCTACTTCCCTGCCGGCGGCGCGTCCGTGATGCACGTCGCCGCGCCGGGGCCGGTGACGCTCGCGCGCCTCGCGCGCCGGCAGGGGAAGTACTGGCTGGCGATCGTGCCCGGCCAGTTCGTCGAGTTTTCGCCCGAGATCGTGCAGCGGAAGGCCGCGGCGACGACGCCGGTGTGGCCGCACGCGTTTGCGCGGTTCCGGGTGGCGCCCGACGTGTTTCTGTCAGAGTACGACAGCAACCACATTCACGGCGTGTACGGCGACTACGTCGAGGACCTCGTCTGGGCGGCGAAGATGTTCGGGATCGACTATTGCGTGTTCGCCTAGGCCCGTCCGATGGGCCGCTGCGCGATCGGTCTCGACTTCGGCACCGAATCGGCGCGCGCCGTGCTGGTGGACGCCGGCACCGGACGCGTGCTCTCGACCGCCGCATCACCGTACCCGCACGGCGTGCTGGACCGCGCGCTGCCCGGCGGCGCCACGCGCCTGCCGCCGGATTGGGCGCTTCAGCATCCCGCGGACTGGCTCGCGGCGGCGGAGACGCTCCTGCGCGCGATGGTCGGCGCGGGCGACCCCGCGGACGTCGCCGCGATCGGGATCGACTTCACGTCCTGCACGGTCCTACCGTCGACGGCCGACGGCACCCCGTTGTGCCTGCTCGCCGACTTTGCGCGCGAGCCGCACGCGTGGCCGAAGCTCTGGAAGCATCACGCCGCGCAGCCGTACGCCGACCGCATCAATGCCCACGCCGCGGCGCCGGGCGGCGAGTTCCTGGCGCTCTACGGAGGCAAGACGTCGTCGGAGTGGATGTGGGCGAAAGGGTGGCAGCTCCTGGCAGAGGCGCCGGGGGCGCTGTCCCGCGCCGCGGCCCGCTGGATCGAGGGCGGCGATTGGCTGGTGTGGCAGTTGACGGGGGCGGAGGTGCGCAGCGCCGGCCAGGCCGGGTACAAGGCGCACTGGCAGAAGGACAGCGGGTATCCTCCCCGTGAGTTCTGGCGCCGGCTCGACCCGGCGCTGCCGGGCCTGCTGGACCGTCTGGCGGACGCCCCGCGTCCGGTGGGAACACAGGCGGGCGGGCTCGTCCCGGCCTGGGCGTCGCGCACCGGGTTGCGGGCCGGTACGCCCGTTGCCGTCGCGGTGATCGACGCGCACGCGGCCGTGCCGGCGTTGGGCGTGCACGAGGCGGGCCAGCTCGTCATGATTATGGGGACCTCGACCTGCCATATGCTCGTGGACCCCCGCCGGCTGCCGGTGCGGGGGATCTCGGGCGTGGTGGCGGACGGCATCCTGCCGGGATCGTTCGGGTACGAAGCCGGGCAGGCGTCCGTCGGCGACATCTTTTTGTGGTTCGTGCGCACCGCGGTTCCCGCGCGATACGAGGAGGGCGTTGCGTTCGAGCGGCTGGGGGAGGAGGCCGCCCGGATCGCCCCGGGCGCATCGGGCCTGCTTGCCCTCGACTGGTGGAACGGATGCCGGACGCCGCTGGTTGACGGCGAGTTGTCGGGAGCGGTCCTGGGCCTCACGCTGACCACCGAGCCGGCCGAGATCTACCGGGCGCTGCTCGAGGCCACGGCCTATGGCACCCGCCGGGTCATCGAGACGTTCGAGGCCGGCGGCGTGCCGGTGACGGGCGTCCACGCCTGCGGCGGTCTGGCCGAGCGCAATGCGCTGCTGCTGCAGATCACCGCGGACGTGACCGGGCGGCCGATCGCGGCGGCGCGCGTGCCCGACGCGTCGGCCGTCGGCGCGGCGGTCTACGCCGTGGCCGCGGCGGAGGAGGCGCCTGACATGACGGACGTCATCCGCCGGATGGGCAGCGTGGAGCGCGTCGTCTACCGGCCCGACGAGGCGGCTCGCCAGGTTTATGACGGACTATACGCGGACTACGTCGAATTGGCGCGGTATTTCGGCGAGGGCGGCAGCGGCGTCATGCGCCGCCTGCATGCGATGCACCGGCGCGGCCCCGCCTGACGGCGCTCTAAGATCCCCTCCACGCTGCTTCGGAGGCGGCGCAAGATATCGTGTAGTAGGGGACTCAAGAAACTTGTCGCATCGCCGCCTGAGCCAGAATCAGACCGCAGCCTGATCCCGCCGTACCGTCCCATTGGCGATGATGGGACGGGCGAGGAGGTGGTCTGAGTGCTCGGAGAACTCGGCTGGCTCGGCGTGCTCGCCGCGCTGTCGACGGCCGTGGGCGTTGTGGAATGAGCGAATCGCCCGCGCGCACCGCTCTTGCCCTGCCGGCCGAGACACTCCGCTGGACCTGCGATCCGGCCGGCCTCGGCTTTGCAACGACGGCCGACCTGCCGGCGGAGGCGCATGTTACCGGGCAGGGGCGGGCGGTCCGCGCGCTGACGTTCGGACTTTCCGTCGAGCAGCCCGGATACAACATCTTCGTCAGCGGCTATCCCGGGACGGGCCGCAGTTCATACGCGCGGACCGAGGTGGAAGACGCGGCCCGCGAACGGCCGGTCCCGCCCGACTGGTGCTACGTTCGCGACTTCGGCGCGGCCGATCGCCCCACGGCCATCTCGCTGCCGGCAGGCCGGGGCCGGGTGTTTCGCGACGATGTGGCGGACTTCGTGAGAGACGTGTCCGAAGGGCTCCGCCGCGCATTCACGAGCGAAGCGTACGAGCGGCAGCGCGCGGACGTCGCCAAACGCTACGCGCAGAAGATGGAAGACGTCTGGGAAGGCCTGGCGGCCCAGGCGCGGCTCCGCGGGTTCGTGCTGCAGCGCACACCGACGGGTGTCCTCACCGTGCCGGTGGACCTGCGCGGGGAGCCGATTCCCGCGGAGATCTTCGAAGCGCTTCCGAAGGCCGATCAGGCGCGCCTGGTCGAGCGGATGAAGGAACTCGAGGAGCTCGTCAGCGACACCGGCCGGAAGATACGCGCGCTGGAGCGGGAGGGCCGCGACGCATTCCGCCGCCTGGAGATCGAGACCGCCGGATCGGTCGTCGACGCGCCGTTGGAGCGCCTCCGCCAGGAGTACCGCGATCATGCGAAGGTTATCGCCTTTCTCGAGGCGAGCAAGCAAGACATGCTCGCGCAGCTCGCCGACCTGCTGGCCGCCGGGGCCGAGGGCGGCGGCGGGCGGCCGGCGCTGCTGCCGCTGCCGCGCCAGGACCCGTTTGCCCGCTACCAGGTCACGCTGCTGGTCGACAACAGCGCGACGCGCGGCGCGCCCGTCGTCGTGGAGCCGAACCCCACGTACTACAACCTGGTCGGCAAGGCCGAGTACCGGGCCGAGTTCGGCACGCTGGTCACCGATCCGTCGATGATCAAGGCGGGCGCGCTCCACCGCGCCAACGGCGGCTACCTGATCCTCCAGATCCGCGACGTGTTGACGAGCCCGTTCGCCTACGAGGGTCTCAAGCGGGCGCTCCGGAGCCGGGAGATCCGGATCGAACCGCTCGGCGAGTCGCTGGGCATGATTGCGGTGAGCACGCTCAGGCCGGAGCCGATTCCGGCCGACGTCAAAGTCGTCCTCGTCGGGACGCCGGACCTCTACCATCTGCTCTACGCGTTCGACGAAGAGTTCGACAAACTGTTCAAGATCCGCGCCGACTTCGACGTCGTGATGGATCGCACTCCCGCGTCCGAGCGGGAGTACGTCCGGACGATCGCGTCCGTGTGCCGCGATTCGCACGTCCGTCAATTCGATGCCTCCGGCGTAGCCGCTATGCTGGAGTACAGCGCCCGGATCGCGGGGAACCGGGACAAGCTCAGCACGCGGTTTGGCGCGGTGACGGAGATCGCGTTCGAGGCGTCCGCGTGGGCCGGTCGCGAGGGACGGGAGCTCGTCACGCGGGACGACGTGCGGCGCGCGATCGAGGAAAAGGTGTACCGGTCGAGCCTCGTGGAGGAAAAGCTTCGCGAGCTGGTCGCTCGGGGGCAACTGCTCATCGATACCGACGGCGCGGTGGTCGGGCAGGTCAACGGGCTGTCGGTGCTGCAGCTCGGCGACTATACGTTCGGCCACCCGAGCCGCATCACGGCGCGGGCCCACCTCGGGAGCCGCGGGGTGGTCCACATCGAGCGCGAGGCCCGGATGTCCGGACGGATTCACACGAAGGGCGTGTTCGTGCTCGCGGCGTTCCTCGCCGGCCGCTTTGCGCAGCAGTATCCGCTCAGCATCTCCGCGTCGTTGACGTTCGAGCAGCTGTACTCGGATGTCGACGGCGACAGCGCCAGTTCGACCGAGCTCAGCGCGCTGCTGAGCGAGCTCTCGGGCCTGCCGATCGATCAGGGGATCGCGGTGACCGGATCGGTGAACCAGAAGGGCGAGGTCCAGCCGATCGGCGGCGTCAATGAGAAGATCGAGGGTTTTTACGCCGTGTGCAAGATCAAGGGTCTCACCGGCCGTCAGGGCGTCATCATCCCGCACCGCAACGTCCGCGACTTGATGCTGCGCGAGGAGGTCGTGACGGCCGTCCGGGAGGGCCGGTTCCACGTGTGGGCCATCCGCACCGTCGACGAAGAGATCGAGATCCTCACCGGGGTAGCGGCGGGGATGCCCGATGCCGCCGGTGCATACCCCGCCGGCTCCCTCAACGGCCGCGTCGCCGCACGCCTCGGGGAGTTCGCGCGGCGCTATCGCGAATTTGGGATGATCGACGGACAGCGTGAGCCCGTCCGTCCGGGCGGCGAGCCGTGAACGCGGGTCACGCGGCCGCCGGCGCCGCCCAGAGTACGGCCACGATCCGATGGACTGCGCGGCACCACAATGGTATCCTGTGTGTTGGGAGCGCACGCGGCAAACGCTGAGTCAAACGTCGCCGGACGGACTCCGAAGGTCGGCCATGTCCACTTCAGAGGCACCTCTGGAGAGCACCAGCCGACGGTAGGACCCGTCGGAGGCGGCCGAAGACAGCGCGAGCCCTGAAGAGATGCGCTCCTCTACTATTGTTACGCGGCAGGCTGACGTCGTCGCGCCGACGACGCAGTGTCCCTACGGTGTGCGCTCGGCACATTCGGCCTGTGTCTCCGGAGCCGCACCACGCGCAGCAAAGACGAGGAGGTGGGGGCCTGATATTGTGCCTGACTGTGAGGGCGACGATCCATCGGTCCGGCCAATACGATGCATGCCCGATGGCGTTCGAGGTACGTCGCGGCTATCCTAAAGACGAATACGCGGGCAGCGCGCGTCGAAGGAGGCAACCGCGATGGCAGGGCCGGTGACAAGGGTCAAGGGAACCGTCAAGTGGTTCAACGACAGCAAAGGGTTTGGCTTCATCGCGGTGGACGGCGGCGGCCCGGATGTGTTTGTGCACTACAGCGCGATCGCGGGCGCGGGCCGCCGCAGCCTGGGTGACGGCCAACGAGTAGAGTTCGAGATCGTCCAGGAGGCAAAAGGGCCCGTGGGCGGCAAACGTCACGCCCCTTGAGTAAGGTGCAGTGCGGGTCGTGATCGCCCTGGGCGGCAATGCTCTTCTCCGCCGGGGCGAGCCGCTCGAAGCAAACATCCAGCGGGTCAATGTCCGTCGGGCCGCCCGCTCGATCGCGGAGGTGGCTCGCGCCCACGAAGTCGTCGTGACGCACGGCAATGGTCCGCAGGTCGGGCTGCTCGCGCTGCAGGGAGATGCGTTTCCAGACGTGCGCCCGTACCCGCTCGACGTCCTCGGTGCGGAAAGCGAGGGGATGATCGGGTATCTGATCGAGCAGGAACTGGTCAACGAGCTGCCGGGGCGGGACGTCGTCACTCTCCTCACGCAGGTCGTCGTGGAGCGCACCGATCCGGCGTTTCAGGCGCCGAGCAAGCCGGTCGGGCCCGTCTACACGAAGGAAGCCGCGCAGCGCCTTGCGTCGGAGCGCGGCTGGTCGATGGCCCGCGACGGCAACCGCTTTCGGAGAGTCGTCCCTTCCCCCGAGCCCCGACGCATCCTCGAACTGCGGGCGATCCGGTTGCTGATGGAGGCCGGTGCGCTCGTAATCTGCGCAGGCGGCGGCGGGATCCCCGTTGCGATCGATGAGGCGGGCGCAGTCCGGGGGGTCGAGGCGGTGATCGACAAGGACTTGTCGGCGGCGCTCCTCGCCAGCGCCCTGGCGGCGGATGTGTTGCTCATGCTCACGGACGTACGGGCCGTCCAGCGCGAGTGGGGCACATCCCGGGCCCGGCCCATTCGGGAGGCGACGCCGGGCGAGTTGCGCTGTCTCGCGTTTGCCGCCGGCTCCATGGGACCGAAGGTCGAGGGGGCCTGCCGGTTCGTCGAAGCAACCGGGGGCACCGCTCTGATCGGCGCCCTGGAAGACGCCGGCGCCATGCTGCGCCACGAAGCCGGCACGACGGTGCACCCGGATCGCGCGCGGACGACCGCCTAGCGCACGGCGGACAGGACGGCCGCGGCCAGCGCACCCTCCGAGCGCTCGCGGGCCTCGTAAGTCACACGGGCGACCGGCTGCCCGATCGTGATGATGCGCTGAAGGTCGACAGGCGTCGCGCACACGACCACGTCGCACGGGACCGCGGCAATCGTGGCCTCGAGATCGCGCAGCTGCCGGTCCCCGTAGCCCATCGCCGGCAGCACGGGACCCACGTGCGGGTACGCTCGGTACGCATCCGCGATGGAGCCGCGGGCCCACGGCCGGGGATCCACAAGGGAAGCGCCGAGCCGCTGCGCGGCGAGCAATCCGGCGCCGGACGCCATCCCGCCGTGGGTGAGGGTGGGGCCGTCTTCGACGACGAGCGCCCGGCGGCCACGGACACGATCCTCGCCGTCGACGAGGATGGTAAGATCTGCTTCCAGGATCTGCGCCCCGGGGTTGAGCGCGCTCACGGTCGCCCGAATCGCCCGGACCGCATCCGGCGGGGCCGTGTTGACCTTGCTGATAATCACGACGTCGGCCATCAATACATTGGCCTCTCCTGGATAGTACGCGGTCTCATGCCCGGGGCGGAGCGCATCGGCGACGACGATGTGGAGATTGGGCCGAATGAACGGCAGGTCGTTGTTGCCGCCGTCCCATAGGATGACGTCGGCCTCCTGCTCGGCCGCCGCAAGCACGCGCGCGTAGTCGACGCCCGCAAAAACCGGGACGCCTCGGGCAAGATGCGGTTCGTACTCCTCGCGCTCCTCGATCGTGCAGGCCTCGCGGTCGAGGTCGTCCACGGTCGCGAACCGCTGGCACGCCTGCCGCGCCGGATCCCCATACGGCATCGGGTGCCGCACGGCGGCGGGCCGGAGTCCCGCCGATCGGACGATCTCGGCGACCCGGCGCGTGACCGGGCTCTTGCCGGCGCCTGTCCGGACCGCGCACACCGCGACGACAGGCTTCCCCGCGGCGAGCATCGTGCGATGCGGGCCCAGCAATACGAAGTCGGCTCCGCCGGCGAGTGCGACCGCGGCCAGGTGCATGACGTGCTGGTAGGAGACGTCGCTGTAGGCAAAGACGACCTGTTCGACGCGAAGGTCCCGAATCAACCCGGCCAGCCCGGCTTCCGGCACGATTGGAATGCCATCGGGGTAACGGGACCCGGCCAGTTCGGACGGGTAGCGGCGGCCGGCGATGTTTGGGATCTGCGTGGCGGTGAACGCCACGACCGTCGCTTCCGGGTTGTCGCGGTAGCAAAGGTTAAAGTTGTGGAAATCCCGCCCGGCTGCGCCGAGGATGAGGACGCGTGTGCTCATAATCGGCGACGGCGGCCGGCAGAGCCGGCCGCCGCTACTGCAGACGCGCGACCTCGGGTCGTCAGGCCGCCGCCTGCACCTTCACCGGGATCGGCTTCACGTGCTCGGCCTGGGGGATCTTCACCTCCAGCACACCGTCCTTGTAGACCGCCTTGGCCTCCGCGCCCTTCACGGGCGTGGGAAACCTGAGCGTGCGGACGAACGCCCCGTACAGGAGCTCACGGTAGTAGTAGTTGCGTTCCTTCTGCTCTTCTTCGTGCTTCGTCTCGCCCCGCAGCGTGATCATGTCATCGGTGACGGTGATCTCCACCTGCTTCGGATCGATGCTGGGCAGATCGGCCCTCACGACTACCTCGTTATTCGTCTCGAACATCTCGACCGCGGGTTCCCATTCTTTGGGGGTCGTTGCCCGCCGTGGGTGGCGCAGAAGAAGCTCGTCAAACATCCGGTCCATCGACCGGCGAAGCCCTCCGAG
>DASYXS010000138.1:0-36383 GCA_035934535.1 bacterium | reverse complement strand
AGACGACGGCGTCGGCTTCGAGGCCGCCCGCGACGGCGCCCGGCGCGGGTTTGGGCTCGACCACATGCGCGAGCGCGCCGCCGAGCTCGGCGGCACGCTGGACGTCGCCTCGGGGCCGGCGGGCGGCACCACCGTTACGTTTTCGCTCCCCCTGCGCGCGGAGCCGCGGCCGCGCGAGAGGACGCCGTGAGCGAGGCCCCGTCGAAGGTCCGGCTCCTCGTTGCCGACGACGAGAGCGTCCTGCGGCACGCCGTGGCGAACCTGCTGGCGATGACGGAGGGCGTGGAGATCGTGGGTGAGGCCGCCGACGGCGACGAGGCGGTGGCGCTCGCGGTGGCGCGGCAGGCCGACGTCGTCCTGATGGACATCGGGATGCCGCGCTGCGACGGCATCGCCGCGACCCGGCGCCTCGCCGAGCGGGCGCCCAACGTCAAAGTGGTCATCCTCACCATCTATGCCGACGACGACCGCGTCTTTCGCGCCCTGCAGGCGGGGGCCCGCGGGTATCTCCTCAAGGACGCCGGCCCCGATGAGATCGTCCGCGCGGTGCGCGCCGTGCGCGACGGCGAGGGGATCCTGCACCCCGGCCTCGTGGGCCGGGTCATTCGCGAGTTCACGCGCGTCACCGAACGCGACCCGGAGCGGGAACAGCGGTTCTCCGAGCTCACGGCGCGCGAGCGCGAGGTGCTGGACCTGCTGGCGGGCGGCCTCCGCAACCAGGACATCGCCGCGCGCCTTGCGATCGCGGAGAAGACTGTCAAGCATCACATCAGCAGCATCCTCTCCAAACTGCAGGTCAACCACCGGACCGAGGCGGCGGTCCTGGCCTCGCGCCTGGGGCTCGGGCGGCGCAGCGAAGCGCGTTGACCTCCGCCCCCGCGAGCAAGATGAACGCCACCATGTACGACCATGTCATGAGGAGGAACGTCAGGCTGAAGGCGTCGCCAAAGCGGTTCACGCCGGCAAGGTACCGGATGTAGAGCGGAAACACCAGGGTGACGAGCTGCAGGGCGGCTCCCGCCAGCACGGCGCCCGGCCAGAGGGCACGAAAGGGCAGCCGGACGTTCGGCACCACCGAGTAGAGCACGAGCGGCATTAGCGCAGCGAACACCCAGCCGCTGAGCAGCCCAAGGACCGGTTCGCCCGTCGACGCGCCGGCCCGCCCGGGCACCAAGCCGCGGTGCGCGCCCATGAGCAGCGCGACGTTCGAGGCCCCCGCGGATAAGACGAGCAACGCCGAAAACGCCAGGATCATCACGAAGGCGACCAGGCGCTGCTGCACGATCCCGCGCGGCGGCGCGCCGAAGATTCGGGCGAAGCTTGTTTCGATCGCCGTGAACAGGTTCGAGCCGGCCCAGAACAGCGCGAGGAACCCGACCAGGCCCAGGAGTCCCGAGTGGTTTCCGGCCGCGTTGATCACATCGGCCATCTCCCGGGCGACCTCGGCGGGAAACGCGGCGCGGATCGCGTGCAGGAGCCCCGCCCGCGCGGGATCGCCCCGATACACAAACCCCCCGATCGCCGCAAGCGAAAGGGCGAGGGGAAACATCGCATAGATGATGTTGAACGCGATGACCGTGGCCTGTTCGGCGAGCTGATGCTCGGCCAGCCGCTCGAGGAAGCGTCCCGCCCACCGCACTCCGGGCGCGTTGGCGAGATTCACGCCCGGCCCCCCGTATCGCCGGCCGCGTTGGCGGCGTCGATCATGATTTGGATGCCCGTTTGAAGGTCGCGGGTGAGCCGCAAGATGGTCTCCTTGCGGGTGCCCCGCGCGTCGTACGCGGCGAGGTATCCGCGCACGTCGATGGGCTCGCCGACCGTGACGGCCGCCGATCGTCTCACCTTGGGAAGCTCCACGTAGCGGCCGCGGATCTCCCGCTCGAGTTTCGTCAACGTTTCCGCAATGCGTTCGGGCGTCGGACGGTTGAGCACGTAATCGTCGGCAAACGATACCGATCGAGCCGCGGCCTCCGCCCGCTGGAGGTCCCTCCGAAGGTCCGCGGACCGCGCCTTCCGTTCCTCGTCGGACAGGTCCGGTTGGACGCGGAGGACGTCCAGCTTTTCGAGCAGGTGGAGCATCAGCCGGCGGGCCCGATCAAACGGAAACTCGTCCCGCACCCGGCCGAGATACCGGCGCTCCAGGCTTTCGAGGAGAAATTTCTGGATGTGATGGACGCGCTGGTAGACGTTCCACGCCGGGTCGGGGCGGAGGCCCCATTCCTCCTCTTTGCGGCTGAGCAGCTCGACTCCGATCGCGTAGATGCGATCGTAGAGCGGACCCGTCCGGCCTTCTCCGAAATACGTCGTCTCGAGGTCCGCCGCGAGCCGGTCCAGCGCGGGTGTCACGTCGCCCATATAGCGGTACTTGATCGCGACGGGGACGATCATGACGGGGCGCTCGGAGCGCCCCTCCCGGCGGTTCTCGCTGGCGGCATCCAGCGCGAGCATCGCGACGCCCGGCTTGAACGGCATCACCAGATCGTTCAGCAGATACACTTCGCCCTCGGGAAAGACGAGCAGGTCGTACCGGCCCTGTTTGACGACCTCTCTCGCGAACTGCTGGCACTTCGCGTTCTCCCCGCCGCGATTGACGGAAAACCCGCCCATCCACTGCATGACGAGACCGTTGAGACCGTGGTGGACGTCGAAGTTCTCTCGACTCGCCATGAAGGTCGCAAACCGGTCCGTCCGGCGCAGCAGCTCCGTCACCACGATGGCGTCGGCGAAATCCGAGTGGTTCGGCGTAAGCAGCACACCCGGCGGGAGGTGCCGGAGCCTCGTCGTGTCCCGAATCTCGCAGGAGACACGCGCCCGCGGCATCGCGCAGAACCGGTTCACCAACCGCATCAGCCTGATGAAGAACCGGCTTGGTTTGGCCGGCCGAAACTCCGTGATCGACGGCGGGTGCCGCACGGCGCTCCCTCCCGTCACATCATGGTCGCGACGTATTCTTTGAAGAACCCGATGACGCGCCGATCGTACTCGTGCGTCCCGACGCGACGCGTCCCCGCATGCCCGGCCTGCTCGACGATCCAGAGGGACTTGGGGTTCCCGCACGCGCGGTAGAGGGCGCGCGCATCCCCGACGTCGGTCAACCGATCCCGCATCCCATGAATGATCAGGACGGGGCGCGGACTGATCTTCGCGATCGCGTCTATCGGGGCGACCGACGCCAGCGGCGTCCCGATGACGCGCTCACCGACCTGCCGCGTCCGGCGCCACGCCAGCGACGCCAGGGGCCCCCATACCCGGCGCGTGACGCGCTCGACGGCACGATCGAGCCGCGCGTAGCTGCTGTCCGCGACGACCGCGTCGATGACCGGAGCCTCGGCGGCCGCGAGGATCGCCGCCGCGGCGCCCATCGAGAGCCCGACGACACCGATCCGGCGCCGCGATCCGGCGCGCCGGACGAACGCGACGGCGCCCAGGACGTCCCGGATCTCCCGGTATCCCAGCGTCACCGGCGTGCGCTCGCTGTCGCCCCAATTCCGGAAATCGAAGGCGAGCACGCCGAAGCCTGCGTCCAGGAGCGCGCGGGCCAGACCCGCCATATCCCGCTTGCTGCCGGGCACGCCGTGGCAGAGGATGATCGTCCCGGTCGCGCCGTCCGGTTCGCCGTACCAACCCGCGAGCCGGATTCCATCCTCGCTGCAAAAGGCGACCGCCCGCAGCCGTCGGTCCGGAATCGCCGGTCCCCGCCGGAACCAACCGCACCCGCGGCCGTGGAGCAGGGACGTGAGCGACGGCCGCATGGACGCGGCTATCGAGTGCCTTTGATCTTCCAGATGAAGACCGAGCCGAGCGCCACTTCGACGACCGCCAGCGAAAAAATCACCGAGTACCCGCGGTTGGGTGCGGTTCGGTTGAAGACGTCGAGAAGCGGCCCCGCGATGACGGGGGCAAGCACCTGGGGCAGCGTGTTCGCGATCCCCCAGATGCCGAGATCCTTCGCGGCCGACCGACCCGAGGGAAGTACGTCGATCGCCAGGGCCCAGTCCACGCTCGCATACGCCCCGTAGCCGATGCCAAACAACACACCGATCCAGAGCAAGGTATGGAACGGCGGTTGAAAGAGCAGGCCGGCGCCCGTCAAAGCCAGGAACATCCCCGCCGTCGAGACGATGCCTTTCCGCCCGATTAGATCCGAGGCCGGTCCGGCCACGAGCGCGACCAGCGCGCCCGCGGCGATCACGACGGCGCTGATGGTCCCCGTCGCCTGCGCCGCGTCGGGCCGGGATAGATGCAGCGTGTCGCGGAGGAAGAACTGGAGGAAGGTGATGATCGTGTAGAACCCGAGCATGACCAGGCCCCGCGTGGCGAACAGCCAGGCGAAGTCGGGGTAGCGGCGCGGGTCGACCCAGAACGACCGAATGAAGGCCGGGAGCACAAGCGGCGGGGCGTCCCGCAGCGGGGTCTCTCCGATCTTCCAAACGACGATGGCCGTAGAGGCGAGCAGAACACCGGCGATGACCCAGTAGACGGCGCCGGCCATGCCCTGCCCAACGAGGCGGCCGGACAGCAGGGCGGCGGCGATCGTTCCCCCCATCATCATGCCGCCCATCACCCCCGACATCGCGCCGCGCTGGGTGGCAGGGATCTTGTCGGGAATCAGGCCGTTAAACGCGCTGGCGGCGAGATTGACAGCCAATTGGACCCAGAGCAGGGCTGCGGCAAACGCGGCATACGTGGGCGCATACCGCATGCCGAGAAGCCCGGGCACGGCGAGCAGCACGCCGCCCACGACGAACGGCCGCCGCCGTCCCATTGGTAGGGTCGAGCGGTCGCTCAACGCCCCGGCCAAGGGCGCTACCACCATGGCCACGACGGCGCCGCCTGCGAACAAGAGCCCGAGGTACAGCCCCTTCTGCGTCTCCGGGACGAACCGGAGCACCTCCGCCGGGACGACCACGGTGAGGAGCGCGCCCCAGTTAAAGCTGACCGCAAACCAGAAGACGCCCAGCCAGACGAGTTGCGCGAGAGGAACCGGCCGGAGCCGCTCCTCATCCACGGTCAGTCCTCCTCGCCGCTCCGCGCGGCCCCGGCCTCGCGGATTTCGCGCCTGAGCGGCTTCCCCACCGCGGACTTTGGCAGAGCGTCGACGACCCGCAGCCGCCGGGGGACCTTGTAGGTGGCGAGCCGCGACCGGCAGAACTCGGTGAGCTCGCGGCGGATCTGGCGCGCATCGCCGGCGGCGCCGTCCCGAAGGACCACCTGCGCGACGAGTTGTTCCCCCCGGACGCGGTGCGGGACGCCGACGACCACCGCCTCGCGCACCTTGGGGTGCTCGTGCAGCACCTCTTCGATCTCGCGGGGGTAGACTTTTAGGCCCCCGATGATCACCAGGTCCTTCTTGCGATCGACGATGTAGAAATAGCCGTCGTCGTCCATCCGGGCGATATCCCCCGTGTAGAGCCATCCGTCCCGGAGCGTCGCGGCCGTCTCGTCGGGCGTGCGCCAGTAGCCCTGCATCACCTGCGGGCCGCGGATGATCAGTTCCCCGGGTTCGCCGGGCGCCACATCGCCTTCCCCGGTATCCTGATCCACGATCCTGGCGTCGGTGTCGGGCATCGGCAGGCCGATGCTGCCCGTCTTGCGCAGGCCGTGGACAGGATTCGTGTGAGTGCCCGGCGAGGCTTCGGTCAGGCCATACCCTTCCACCACGGTCGCGCCGGTGAGCCGCTCGAATTCGGCCTGGACTTCTCGCGGCATGCTCGCCGAGCCGCTCACGCAGACCTTGACGGACGACAGGTTGTACCGCCGGACATCCTTGAGCTGGTTGATGGCGAGATACACGGCGGGGGCTCCGGGCAAGATGGTGGGCCGGTACCGGGCGATCGTCTCCGCCACGAGCCGCGTGTCGAACATAGCCATGAGCACGCAGATCACGCTCGCCCCGACGGCGACCGGGGTGTTGAGCGCCACGGTGAGCCCGTACACGTGGAAGAAGGGCACGACCGCCAGGAACCGTTCCTCGCCCTCCCGCATGTCGCTCAGCCAATGCCGCATCTGTGTGCAGTTGGCCACGAGGTTGCGGTGGCTCAGCATCGCGCCCTTGGGGACGCCCGTCGTGCCGCCGGTATATTGCAACACGGCGAGGCTCTCCCGATCGACGGGGACCTCGGGCCGGCGTGGTGAGGCCCGCCGGAGCAGTGCCGTGAGCCGGGGGCCGGCCACCGCTCCACCGCGTCCGCGCATGCGCAGTTTGGCGATCACTTTCCACAGCCACGGAAAGTAGTCGTAAGGCTCGCTCACGATCACCGACACACCGGTTGACTCCGCGAGGGCTTCCGTGACCTGCGGCGCCAGCCGCGAGAGGGTGACGATGACGCGCGGCTCCGCGTTCTTGATCACGCGGGCGAGCTCGCGGACGGTGTAGAGCGGGTTGACCGGCACCGCGGCCGCGCCGGCCTTGAGCGTGCCGTAGAAGCACAGGGCAAACTGCGGAAGGTTCGGGAGATGCAGCGCGACCCGGTCGCCCGGCCGGACGCCGAGCGCGATCAAGGCGTTGGCGAACCGGTTGGCCAGGCCGTCGAGTTGACGGTACGTCAGGGTCGCCGAGAACTTCGGACCGGCGAGGATGATCGCGGGCCGGGCCGGAAACCGCTGCGTGGACTCCTCGAGCAGCCCGAAAAGCGGCATCTCGGGGTAGGAGAGCGTCGGGGGAACGCCGGGGTCGTAGTGCCGGAGCCAGGGCCGGTCCACGCGCATCACCCCTTGCCGCAACTTCCGGGGCGCAGGCCGAGCGCAGTGACATCCGCTGAGGCCGCCGGGGTCCTGCCCGACAGCCGGCCGATCGCCTCCATGACGCGCGCGGTCAGCGCGGACTGCTCGCGTCGCGCCGGCGCCTCCGCCGGAACGATCGCCTCGCCGACGCGCACGGTGATCCTCCCCAGGCGGGGCATTCTCGTTCCGAGCGGCCACACCTCGTAGGTGCCGGCGATCCCCAGCGGAATGATCGGAACGCCGGCCCGGCCGGCCAGAAATGCGAGGCCGTCGCGGGGCGGCTGGGCCCGGCCGTCGGTGCTGATCTTGCCCTCCGGGAAGATCACGAGGACCTCGCCGCGTTCCAGGCGCGCCAGGCACTCCTCGATCGCGCCGCGGTCGAACTGTCCGCGCCTGACCGGGACCACGCGGAACGGGCGGACCAGCGCGCCCAGGATCGGCATCGTGAGCACCTCGGCCGCGGCAAGGAAGGTGCAGCGCCGCGGCACGGCCGCCGCCAGCACCACGGGATCGATCTGGCTGCGGTGGTTGACGGCGAGAATGGCGGGGCCGTCCGCGGGAATGTGCTCCACGCCCGTGACCTCCAGTCCGAACCCCAGCCGAAGGATGCGTCGCAACACCCACCGGAGCGCCGCGTACCCGTCCAAGGCCGGCCCCGCCCGTCTCTCGCTCGAGGGAACCATCGACTACGGCGTTGCACTCGGCCGGATTTTGTACGACAGCGTGTACTTCGCTTTGAACGTGAGGCCCAGCGGCAGCAGGCCGACGTTGGCGGCTCCGTAATAGAGAGAGACGCGAACGAGCGGGAGGTGGAGACCGTCAACCGTGACGGACGCGCGCGTCCTCCGAACGCCGTCGACGTAGGCAAACGTGTTCCGGCCGTCCATGACGCCGCCGCCGCCCAGCGACAGCCACGTCACGACGTTGAGCGAGTTGTCGGTGTCCAACTCCCCCTCAACGCGGCGGAGGACCCTGGCGTTGTTCGGCGGCTCGATGCACGAAAGCCCGTGTTCGAACTTCGTCGGGCCGCCGCCGATGCCGCGGCTGTGGAACGCAATGTCCACGGACTTGATGGTGGTCAAGGGTAAGGTCAGAGGCGCCGCGGTCGAAGGCTCCGGCACTTTCACCAGGAGCGCCCTCACCGCGTCGGCGGGCGCGGCGAAGTTGACGCCCTGCGCGCCCGGAATGCCGGCGACGGCGACACCGATCAGCTCTCCTTTCGCGGTAAGGACCGGACCCCCGCTCACGCCGGGATTCATCGACGCGCCGACCTGGATGAGCCCCAGTTGCGTCCTGAGCGCGCTCACGATGCCCCGCGTGACCGTCACATCGGTGTGGCCGAACTCGGGGGCCAGGGGATAGCCGACGACGATGACTTCCTCGCCGACCCGCGTCTCGGCCGGGCCGGCGGTATTGATCGGGACGAGGCCCGTTTGCGCAATCCTGAGCAGGGCCACATCGCTCGCCGAATCGATTTGGATGACATCCGCCGGCTGAGGATCCCCGCCCGGAAGCGCGACTGAAACCTCACGGGCGTCCTCGACAACGTGGAGTGCCGTGATCAGGAGGCCGCTCGGCCCGACGACGAAGGCCGAGCCGCTGACCGGCGACTCCCCTTTGGCAAGCACGAACGCGACGCTGGGTCGCACCGCCGCGACGACGTCGGGAATGTCCTGGGAGTATCCGGGGGGAACGACGCCGCCGACGACCAGCGAGACAACGGCCGCGGCAAGAAGCCCCGCAAGCCGTTGGCACGGACGTCTACACGCCGGTGCGGTCCTTGACGACAACACGTTCACACCTCCTCCGGATTGACCTGCCCCGAGGGTACCCCCCGCGCGGGGCCGGCCGCATCCGCCAAAGGGCCCAAGCGGCGGATCGCGGCGGCGGGTGATCTTGGGTCCAAAGGCCGATGCCCGTTTCGGGCGCGGCGGTTATCCTCCGAGCCGAGGGCGATCGGCGGGAGGAGTGACGGATGGACATCCGAGGCCTGGCAAGGGCATTGGACATGGTCCTGGGCGTCACGATCACGGTGATCTGCGTCGTGGGTGCATTTGTTGTCTGGCGCTACGCACTGTCCGTCGCCTTTCGGTAGGGCTCAAACGGAGGTGCTGAGGTGCACACCAACTACTTCGTTGAACCCCTGGCCTACCAGAAGATTGACGAGTCCCGCGCCGAGGCCGCACGGCAGCGGCTGCTCCGCGCGGCCGAGCAGCCGCGCCGGCACGGCGCCGGTCGGGGACTCCTCGGCCTGCTCCGCGACCTCCGCGCTCTTCTGGTCGGGCAGGCCGGGTGACACTGTGCTGAGCGATCCTCGGCGCAGCAGGCCGAAGGGGGCCGGGTGATGCGCAGGTATGTTGCCGCGTTGACCGTTCTCGCGATCGCAAGCGTGTATCTCGCCGCGCCCGGAGCCGGCCGGACGGCGCCCGCACCGACCTCGGCCCGCGACGCCGTGTCCGACTACGTCGCCGGCATCTATCTCCCGGCCGTCGGCGGCACGGCGCCCTCGGACGCGGCGCTGAGAGCTTTCTACGAAGAACACATAGCGGCCCAGTCCCGCGCACAGGTCGGGGAGGACCGGTTTGTCGCGTACTGGCGCGACCGCGCCGGGCACGCCGGCTCGGTCAAGGCCACCCATTACAGCGTCGGCGACGCGGTCGAGAGCGAGGCACACGACCAAGCCCTCGCGCCCGTTACCGTCAGCATCACGCGCAAGGGACTCGAGGACAACCCGATCCTCAGCGTCATCTGGGGGCTGCTCTGCCTGGGCGCCGCCTTCTACGGCATGAGCTGCAGCGCGGGCGACAGCGATAATACGCAGGCCGGCGTCGTTATCTACCGGGCGGTCAAGGAGGGCGACACCTGGAAGGTGGTCCTTCCGGACGGAGACGTTGCGGGCATGCGAAAGATAACCGTCCGGGACACCGGGACGCATTTCGCGCCCGATGCCCGCGCCGCCGAAGGCGGCATCACGGTGCGGGTGCTCGGCGTCACGCTCGCGCCGGACGCCGCCACCCTCCGTCTTGTCATCGACAACGCCGCCGGCGTGCAGGCGGTACTCTCAAACACGGCCGCCCTCGCCACGTTGACCGATGAAGCCGGACGAACCTACGGCGCGAGCATCCTGACGAGCACCATGCCCGCGGCGGTGGACGCGGGGGCGTCCGAGACGGGCACGCTGGTGTTCGCGCCGGTACCGCCGTCGTCGGCGGCGTTGCTCCTGACCCTGCCGGATATCCGCGCGGGCGATGCCGTGATGGCCCTCAAGGTGAACATCGCGCTCGCCGCCCCGTCGCCGGCAAGCTATTCGCCGATTCCCGGGGAGCCGGCGCTCCGCTATGTGCTCGCCGTCTTCCTCGCGAGCCGGCATGTCCGGTTCGGTCCGACGCGCGAATATCTCGATGATCCATCGGAGTCCAAAGCCGGGCTCGCCGAGCTCTACCGCACCCAGCTAGCCGGTGAGACCCGCAGCGAAATCACCGAGCGGGCGTTCGTGGAGTTCACGGAGAAGCACGCGGCCGCCGCGTGGGCCCGTCGTGTGGGACGCGGCCGCTGGTACCCGCACATTGGTTTCCCGGTTGCGGTCGCGGACCCCGTGTACAATGACGCGAGGGACCACGCGTCGGTCGACGTGACGACGACGTGGGGCACCGCGCCGGGGAAGACGGCCACGGATCTGCGGACATTTCAGGTCGTAAAGGAAGGGACGGCGTGGCGGCTCGTCCTGCCCGAGGATCTCTTCCAGGCCGTCGGACCTGCCGGCCCGCCGGCGGCGGCGACGCGGCGTGCCTTGAACGCGGCGGGCTCGGTGGAAGGCATCACGATCCGGATTCAGGAGATCAGCGCGGAAAAGGACGCGACCATCCTGCAGGCCGCCGTTGAAAACAATACCGACGGCGACGTGAATCTCTTCACCACGATCGCCGGCGCCACCCTGACCGACGAACAGGGGCAGAGCCATGGGACGCGCGTGCTGCGGAGCACCCTGCCCGATCGTGTGCCGCCCCATTCGTCGATTCGCGGGACCCTGGTGTTCGAGCCCGTTCCGGTGGACACGAAAACGCTCGTGCTGATCGTCCCGGACATCCGGGTGGCGGACCGGCGGCTGAGCGTGAGCGTCGATCTCGTCCTTCAGCCATGACCTGGGTGGAGCGCTTCGACCGCTGGTTCGACCGGTGGTACGAGCGAAAGTACGACATCCGGCCGATCGGCGAGGGCGGCTACATCTTTCGCTTCGGCCGCATCCGTCACCGGGGTGACCGGGTTGTCCTGGACGACGGGACCACCATCGATGCGGGCGACGTCGTGGGCGAGCTGCACATCGACAACTGCCGCGCCGTCGCACTGCACCGGGAGGGGAAGAGCGGGATCCGGTTCCGGCGTGAAGTCCTGCGGTCGCTGCCGGCGTTGGCGCGTGATCTCGCCGCGCGCCCAGACGATCAGGCGCTCAAGGCGGTGTGCGGCGCGAGCCTGTTCTGGGAGGGGGCGGCCAGGCTCGGGTTCGAGAACCGGCCGCTGCCGGCATTCACCCGATGGTGGTTAACGCCGTGGGTCCGGTTCCTGCTGGCCCGGTTTCATCCCGCCGGCCGGCGGCGTCTCGCCGAAGGCAATCGGACGGAATTGCGGCAGGTCTGGATGTCGCGGCGGGTGTTGCTCGAGCGCTACGGGGAGCGTACAGCGAACGCGCCCCCTTGCTCCCGTCATCCGGTGCGTGACCTTTCGTGACAGGGAGGGCATGACGGCCTCCCGAAGGCCACGGGGTGTTCGTCGAAATCCTGGTGCTGTCGATGTTCGCGGGCGTCGCCGGCGCCCTGCTCGGACTCGGCGGCGGCATCATCATCGTCCCCGCCCTCACCCTGCTCATCGGCCTGCCGATCCGCTACGCCATCGGCGCGAGCATCGTCTCCGTCATCGCGACGAGCAGCGGCGCCGCCGCGGCGTACGTGCGCGGCGGCCTGGCCAATCTTCGCATCGCGATCGGCCTCGAGGTCGCGACCACGGTCGGCGCCGTGTCCGGCGCGTTCATCGCCGGACACGTCCCCGTCCGCCTGCTGTACATCACCTTCGGGCTGCTGCTCGCCTACTCGACGGTCGCGCTCCTCGGGCGGGTGCGGATCGAGCTTCCGGGCGACGTGCCGTTCGATCCGCTGGCCGGCCGGCTGCGGTTTCACGGCGAGTACCACGATCAGGTCCTCGGTCGCCGCATCGCCTATACGGCAACGTCCGTGCTGCCGGGCAGTTTGATGATGTACGTGGCGGGCCTGATGTCGGGGCTGCTCGGCATCGGCAGCGGCCTCTTCAAGGTGCTCGCGCTCGACGTCATCATGCGCCTGCCGATGAAGGTGTCGACGGCGACGAGCAACTTCATGATCGGCGTCACCGCCGCGGCCAGCGCGGGCGTGTACTTCTCGCGCGGCGACATCCACCCGCTCGTCGCGGCCCCCGTGGCGCTCGGCGTGCTGGCGGGAGCGTGGAGCGGCACCCACGTGATGCAGCGATTGCGGAACACGACGCTGCGAAAGCTCTTCGTCCCCGTGCTGGCCGTGATTTCAGTGGAGATGATTCTGCGTGGACTCGGAGTCTAGCGCGGTGAGCGTCTCTCCCGCCGCGCCCGAGGCGCACGACGCGCCGGATGCGACCGCCCGGGTGCTCGGCGCCGTTCTCCGGGTGGGCGTGCTCATCTCGGCGGCGATCATCGTCTTCGGCGTGGTCCTGTTCGTGCATCGGCGGGGCGCCGGCGCGGTGCTGTTCGGGCCCCGCAGCCTTCCCGCCGGCTCCGGCGAAGACCCAAGCACGATCGGCGAGCTGCTCGACGCGCTCCGGAACGACGTCCACGTCCCGGCGGCGGTGACGGACATCGGCCTCTTGACGCTCATGGTCACGCCGGTCCTCAGCGTCGTCGTCTCGCTGATCGCTTTTGCGCGGGAGCGCGACTGGACCTATGTCGTCCTTGCCGCGATCGTCCTCGGCATGCTCGCGCTGGGGTCCATCCTCGGCCACGTCTGAGGCCGCACCCGCCTACCGGCCCGTCCAGCGCGGCGCGCGCCGTTCGTTGAACGCGGCGATCCCCTCCCGGCAGTCGTCGCTTGCATAGAGCATCCGCTGAAGCTCGCCTTCGAGCGTCAACCCGTCCTCGAACGGATGAGTGAGGCCGTACCGGATCGCCTGCCGCGCGGCGCGGACGGCGAGCGGCGCGTTGGCCGCGATCGCCCGCGCCGCGTCCGCGACCGCCGCGGTGAGCTCGGCCGCGGGCACGACCGCGTCGACGAGGCCGAGCCGGTGCGCCTCTGCGGCGCTCACGCGGCGGCCGGTGAGCACGAGGCTCATCGCCCGCGCCGGACCGAGCAGCCGCCCGAGACGCTGCGTCCCGCCGGCGGCCGGGATGATGCCGCGGGTCACCTCGGGACAGCCCAGCTCCGCGGTGTCGGCCGCCCACCGCAGATCGCAGCCGAGGGCGATCTCGCAGCCTCCGCCGACCGCGAGCCCGTTGATCGCCGCGATCGACGGAATCGGGAGCGCCTCGATCGCGAGCGGCACCTGAAAGATCGCGCGGTTGTGCCGCCAAATCGCCTCCTCGGCCGCGCCGGCCCGCTCCTTGAGGTCGGCGCCCGCACTGAACGCGCGCCCCTCGCCGGTGAGGATCAGCACGCGGGCGTCGCGCGTCTGCCCCACCCCGTCGAGCGCGGCCACCAACTCCCGGCAGACCGCCGTGCTGAGCGCGTTCAGCGCGTCCGGCCGCCGGATCGTCAGCGTGACGATCCCGTCGTGCGAGTCGAGCGTCACCAGTGGCGCAGCCATGCCCCGTCCCTCCCGTCGATGCGCGTCGGGCCTATGCTCGTCTGCGGCGCCGCGCCGTGGCGAGCGCCGTAACGGCGCTCGCCACGGCATCCGCAAGTTCCCCCGCATCCCGATCCGTGATCGTGAGCGGCGGCGCCACAATCAGCGGGTTGTCGGTGAAGGCCAGCACGCCGCGGTGGCGCAGCTCCCGCTCCAGCCGGTCGATCCCCCGCGCCCCGAGCGGAAGCGGGGCGCGCGTCGCGCGGTCCGACACCAGCTCGACGGCGGCCATGAGGCCGAGCCCCCGGACCTCGCCCGCGACCGGACAGTCCGCGAGGCGCGCCGCCAGCCCGTCCGCGAGGCGCCCGCCGAGCGACGCGGCCCGGTCGACGAGCCCCTCCTCCTCGATGATCCGCAGGCACGCGAGCGCCGCCGCGCAGGCCGCGGGATGGCCGCTGTAGGTGAAGCCGTGCGGCACGAGGCGGCGCGCCAGCCGCTCGGCCACGTGCCGACGCAGCGCGACCGCGGCCAGCGTCTGGTAGCCGCCGGTCATCCCCTTCCCGAGGATCATGATGTCCGGCGTGACCTGCCAGTGGTCGCAGGCAAACCACCGCCCGGTCCGGCCGAATCCCGTCACCACCTCATCGGCAACCAGCAGCACGCCGTGGCGATCGCAGATCGCGCGCAGCCGCGGCCAGTACTCGGCCGGCGGGACCAGCACGCCGCCGGGCCCCGGCACCGGCTCGGCAAAGACGGCCGCGACGCGGTCCGGGCCCGCGTCGAGGATCGCTCGCTCGACCTCGTCGGCGCAGGCGAGCGTGCACGCGTCGAGTGCCGCGCAGTGCGGGCAGCGGTACCGGTAGGGCGCCCGGACGAACCGGATCCCGGCGAGCGGCGTGCCCATCCCCCGCAGCAAGCCGCGGTCCGGGTCGCTCAGCGAGGAGCCGGCGTAGGTGCTGCCGTGCGCGGAGTATTCCCGGCTGATGATGACGCGGCGGCGGCCCGCCCCCGCCGCGCTGTGGAACCGCCGCGCAAACTTGAGCGCCGTGTCCACCGCCTCCGACCCCGTCGGCACCGGGACGATGCTGTGAAGATCGCCGGGCAGCACCGCGCGGAGCCGTTCGGCGAGCGTCTCGACGAGCGGCGAGGCGGCGTCCGTCAACGGCGCGAACGACAGCGTCCGCAGCTGTCCCGCGATCGCGTCGATGATCTCGGCCCGGCCGTAGCCGACGAGCGCCGCCCACAGCCCGGACCGCGCGTCGAGGTAGCGGCGCCCGTCCGCGTCCCAGACGCGCGTCCCCTCGCCCCGCACGAGCCGCAGCGGCCCGCCGCGGCGCGCGAGCGTGGCCTGGACTTGCCCCTGGTACCACACGGAGGGCGGGGACGGCGGGCGCGGCACGGGCATCGGTGACTCTGTTCTCGGCAGGAAGGGCCGAGACCCGCAGAAAAATGCTCTCGGCACCCGCCGGCACGGGGCGCAGGCCCCGCGCGGCGGCGAGGAGGCGTGGGGCGATGGCCGTGAAGCAGTATCCGCTGTTCATAGACGGACGGTGGGTGAACGGCGACGGGCGCGGCGCGTTCGACGTCCTGAATCCCGCGACGTCCGAGCCGATCGCGACCGTGGCCGACGGCAGCGTCGAGGAAGCCCGCGCCGCGGTCGACGCGGCCGCGCGCGCGTTCCCCGGGTGGGCCGGGCGGACCGCGCTCGAGCGGGGCGCGATTCTCCTTCGGGCCCGCGACATCCTGACGTCGCGGCTCGATGCGCTGGCGCGCCTCGTCACCGACGAGAACGGCAAGCCGGTCGCCGAGGCGCGCGGTGAAGTGGCGTTTGCGATCCAGTATCTGCCCTGGTTCGCCGAGGAAGCGCGCCGCGTGTACGGCGAGATCGTGCCCCCGCCGGTGCCGCACAAGCGCCTGTGGGTCGTCCGTCAGCCGCTCGGCGTCGTCGGCGCGATCACGCCCTGGAACTTTCCCGCCACGATGGTGCTGCGCAAGATTGCGCCGGCGCTCGCCGCCGGGTGCACCGTCGTGCTGAAACCGGCGAAGGAAACGCCGCTCACGGCGATCGAGATCGCGCGCGCGTTCGAGGAGGCGGGGCTCCCCGCAGGGGTCTTTAATGTAGTTGTGGGCCGGCGCGCGGCGCCGATCGCCGAGGTGTTCCTCACGGACCCGCGCGTGCGCAAGATCGCGTTCACCGGCTCCACCGAGGTCGGCAAGACGCTGATGCGCGGCGCCGCCGATCAGCTCAAACGGCTCACGTTCGAGCTCGGGGGGAACGCCCCGTTCATCGTCTTCGAGGACGCCGACCTCGACCGCGCCGTCCAGAACGCCGTCGCGATCAAGTATTTCCGGGTCGGCGGCCAGTCGTGTATCTGCGCGAACCGGATCTACGTGCAGCGCGCCGTCGCGGACCGTTTTCTCGCGAAGTTCGTGGACGCGGTGAAGGCGATCAAGGTCGGCCCGGGTACCGAGCCCGGCGTCCAGGTCGGGCCGCTCATCAACGCCGAAACACTGGAGAAGGTCGAGGGGATGGTCACGGAGGCCGTGGGCCAGGGCGCGCGGCCGCTCGCCGGCGCCCGCCGGCTCACGGACGGGGCGTTCGCGCGCGGATTCTTCTACGCGCCGACCGTCCTCACCGACGTGCGCGAGGAGATGCGCGTCTCGAAGGACGAAACGTTCGGCCCCGTCGCGCCGGTCCTGCCCTTCGACACCGAGGCCGAGGTGATCGAACGCGCCAACAACACGACCTTCGGCCTGGCCGCCTACCTGTCGTCCCGGGACCTCGCGCGGATCGTACGGGTCGGCGAGGCGCTCGAGTACGGCCTCGTGTGCGTGAACGACGCGACCGGGTACACGCACGAGATCCCGTTCGGGGGGTTCAAGGAGAGCGGGCTCGGCCGCGAGGGCGGACAGCACGGCATGCACGAATACACGGAGGTCAAGTCGATCTCCATCAACATCTCGTAGGCCCGCGGGACCGCGGGATGCAGCCCCTCGACCGGGTCTCGGAGATCACGTGTGACGTGCTGGTCTGCGGCGCCGGCCTCGGCGGCGTCGCCGCGGCCCTGCGCGCGGCCCGGCTCGGCCTGCGCGTCTGTCTGACCGAGGAAGCGGCGTGGCCCGGCGGACAGGTCACGACGCAGGGCGTCTCCGCGCTCGACGAACACCAGTACATCGAGACGTTCGGCGGCACCGCGGCGTACTACGAGCTGCGCAGCGGGATCCGCGCCTACTACCGCAGCGCCTACCGCCTGTCCGCGACCGCGGAAGGCGCGGGGTCCTTCAATCCGGGCAACGCCTGGGTGAGCTCCCTCTCGTTCGAGCCGCGGGCCGCGGCAACGGTGCTCGAGGCGATGATGGCGGGTCCTCACAACTCCGGCGCGCTCCAGGTCTTCTACCACACCCGGGCGATCGCGGCCGAAGTCTACAGCGGCGAGGTCCGCTCGGTGCTGACGCGCCAGACCGAGAGCGGCGCGCTCATCCGCTTCCACGCGCAACTGGTGCTGGACGCGACCGATCTCGGCGATCTCCTGCCGCTGACCGCGACGCCGTACGCGGTGGGCGCGGAGTCGCAGGCCGACACGGGCGAGCCGTCCGCGCCGGCGACGGCCGACCCGACGTGCCTCCAGTTCCTGACCTTCCCGTTTGCGGTGGAGTGGCGCTCCGGCGAGAACAACACGATTCAGAAGCCGGACGGCTACGAGATGAACCGTACGGCGCAGCCCTATACGTTCGTGTACAAGACGGCCGACCCCGTCGCGCCGGTGTACCAGATGTTCGCGAAGGCGCCCGGGACCCACGGCGCGTTTTGGACCTACCGGCGGGCGCTCGACGCGACGAACTTCGACGACCCGCGCATCCCGAACGACGTCAGCATCATCAATTGGACGAGCAACGACTACCGCGGCCCGGCGCCGATCGACCGGACGGCGCTCGAACTCGCGGCGCTCTACCGCGACGCGCGCCAGCTGAGCCTCGGATTCTTGTACTGGCTCCAGACCGAAGCCCCGCGCGACGACGGCGGCGCCGGCTACCCCGAGCTGCGGCCCCGGCCGGATGTGATGGGAACCGTGGACGGCGTGTCCCAGCTGCCGTACATCCGCGAGGGGCGGCGCCTCAAGGCGCTCGTGACGATCCGGGAGCAGGACATCGCCGCGTCGGCGCAGCCCGGCGTGCGCGCCGCGCCGCAGGCCGCGTCGGCCGGCGTGGGCCTGTATCCGATCGACCTCCACGGCTGCAGCGTCAACACCGTCAGCCTGCCGACCCGGCCGTTTCAAATCCCGCTCGGGGCGCTGGTGCCGCAGGGGACGGTCAACCTGCTCGCCGCCGGCAAGAACATCGGCACGACGCACCTCACGAACGGCGCGTACCGCGTGCATCCGGTGGAGTGGGCGGTCGGCGAGGCCGCGGGAGTGCTCGCCGCGTTCTGCCTGCGCACCGGCCGCACCCCTCACGCGGTCCACAGCGATCCGCGGCTCGTGCTGCGGCTGCAGGTGTTGGCGCTTGATCAGGGTATCCCGCTCTACTGGTACGACGACGTGCCGATCGGCCATCCGGCGTTCGCGGCGGCGCAGCTGCTGGCGGTCGCGAACGTCTGGCCGGGCAATGACGACACGTTGTCGTTCCGGCCGGACGAACCGGTCAGCCAGTTCGACGCGAAGCGGGCGATCGTCGCCGCGGCGGAGATGGTGCAGGGGGCGGGCGGCCGGGCGTCGCCCGTCGGCGCGTCGCTCCGCCTCACGATGGGAGACGCGTTGACCCCGATCTCGCGCGAGGCCGCGATCCAGGCGCTCGCGGACGCGCTCCCCGACGCGGCCGAGCTCCAGGGGCCGGGGCTCTCCGATCCGCCGACCCGGGCGGATCTCGCCGTCCGGCTGGCCGCGGTCGTCCGGCGCGTCATCGAAGCCGACCGGCTCGGCGGTTAGCAGATGGCCCAGTCGCAGCCGCGCGGGCTGCCGTGGCCCGTGATCGCGACGGTGTGCCTCGGCACGTTCATGGGCGCCCTCGACAGCAGCATCGTCACCGTGGCCTACCCGACCTTCACCGCGGCGTTTCGCGTCCCGGTCTCCCTCGTCCAGTGGGTCGGAGTCGCGTATCTCCTCACCTCATCCAGCCTCGTGGCGATCTTCGGCCGCATCTCCGACATGGTGGGGCATAAGCGCATCTACGTTGCGGGGTTTACGGTCTTTCTCGCCGGCTCGATCCTGTGCGGCGCGGCGACCGGGATCGGCGCCCTCATCGCGTTTCGGGTGCTGCAGGCCGTCGGCTCGGCGATGCTCGTCGCGAACAGCGTCGCAATCCTCTCGCACACGGTCGGCGGCGCGCGGATGGGCACGGCGCTCGGCATGCTCGAGACCGCGGTGTCGGTCGCACTCGTCGTGGGGCCCGTCGTCGGCGGGCTGCTCATCCAGGCGTCCACCTGGCGGATGATCTTCTACATCAACGTGCCGGTCGCGATCGGCGCGACGCTGCTGGCCCGGCGCGCCCTGCCGCCGCTCGAAGGGCGGGGCGAGCGCGGGCGGTTCGACGTCGCCGGCGCGCTGACGTTCGGGACCGGACTCGGCGCCCTACTCTTCGGGGCGAGCCTCGGCCCGGTCATCGGATGGACGGCCGAGGCGGTGGACGTCCTCCTCGCCGCCGGGGCGGCGCTGCTGATCGCGTTCGTCGCGATCGAGCGGCGCGTGCGGCCGCCGATGCTCGATCTCACGCTGTTTCACAGCCGCGCGTTCGCGGGCGCCAACGCGGCCAAGGTCTGCGCCTATGCGGCGTCGTTCACCGTCGCGTTCGTGATCCCGTTCTACCTCCAGCGGGTCCTCCATTACACACCCGGCGCCGTCGGCGTGGCCATGACGCCGATGCCCGCGGCCCTCGCCGCGGGGTCGCTCCTCGGCGGTCCGCTCTCCGACCGCGTCGGCTCGCACGTGCTCGCGCCGCTCGGCATGGCGATCGCCACGATCGGCGGGGTGCTGTTTACGCTGGTGTCGCCCGCCCACGGGTACTGGTCCCTCGCGGCGGCGATGGTCGTGATGGATTTCGGGATGGGGCTCTTCATCGCGCCGAACGACGCCGTCATCATGAACAGCGCGCCGCGCGACAAGCAGGGCGTGGCCGGCGGCGTGCTGGCGATGATGCGCAGCGCCGGCATGATCACGGGCCTCACGCTCGCCGCGACAATCCTGCAATCGCGGCTCGATCCGGCCGCCGCGGCCGGCGGTCCTCCGGGGACCGGCGGCGTCGGCACCCCCTCGGACGCGCTGACGCACGGGATTCAGGCCGTGTACGCGGCGACGATTGCGCTGTGTCTGCTGTCGACGGGTCTCTCGCTGCTCCGCGGCAGGATGGGATCAAGCAACGGTTGAGGCGGAGCGTCGCAAGATATATATTTTTTGGTATGGACTAATGGAGGGAGCGCTGATTCAATGACCGAACGGACGGCCAAGGTCTTCTGGAACCGACGAAGCCAGGCGGTGCGGCTCCCCAAGGAATTTCGCCTTCCCGGCGACCGGGTGCGGGTTCGCCGGGCCGGCCGGGGCGTACTACTCGAACCAATGGTCACGGATGTCCGCCAGTGGTTCGCGGAGATGGACAAACATAACAAAGGGTTCATGCCCGACGGACGCCGGCAACCAAAGACACCGGTTCGCAACATCTTCCCGTGACATACCTTCTCGACACGGACACTTGCGTTGCCATCATCCCGGGCAACCCACCCCGCGCTCGCGCGCGGTTTGAACGGGCAACCGCAAGGGGCGACGCGACGGCGGTATCGGCCGTCACCGCATTCGAACTGGGGTACGGCGTCGCGAAAAGTCGAGGCAGAGACGAAAATCTCCAGGCGGTGGAGGCTTTTCTGGCCGGTCCCGTTGAGCTTTGGCCCTTCGAAGACAACGATGCGCACGCGGCCGGTCATATCAGAGCGGCGTTGGAAGCGTCCGGCAAGCCGATTGGCCCGTACGGCCTCCTCATCGCGGGCCAAGGGGTCAGCCACGGCGCCGTCGTGGTTACCGCCAACGCCGCGGAGTTCGGCCGAGTCACCGGACTCAAGCTCGAAGATTGGGCGAAATAGCCTCGTCCGACCCGTTTACTAGGGCGTGAGATATTCTTCCCGCAGCGGGTGGAAAACATCCAAGACGATCGCGCGGCCGCCGACCGGCCGGCCGCCGTGCGGCACGCCCCCCGCGATCATATACATGTCGCCCGGCTGCATGACCTTGCGCTCGTCGCCGATCCACATCTCGAACTGCCCCTCCACGACCATCCCGCCCTGCTCGTGCGGATGGCTGTGCGTCGGCACCTCGCTTCCCGCCGCCAGTTCCACGTAGCTGAGCATCACGTTCTTGCCGGGCAGCGGCTTCATCAGCACGCCTTTCGCGATCTCTTTCCCGCGCAGTTCCTTCGCGGACGTGAAATGGCTCGCCATGGGGTCGCCTCCGGGCGCCTCGTCTTTTCGCTCGACCGATTCGCCGCTCAATCGAGTAGGAACCTGCCGTGACCGTCCGGCGGGCGCGGCGCCGGGGCATGGTCTGAGGCGGGAACGCGCTCCCGCCTCGGCCGGCAGGATTGCCGCCCCGCGGTTCGAATCTCCGGTCCGGCGGGGGAGATCGCCCGAAAGGAGGTTGATACGGTGGCACTCATCGCACTGCTCGCCCTCATCGGCGTCGTGCTCTACGCAACCGGCCACCTGATCGTACGCTGACCGCGGACGATCCCGCGCCGAACGCCTACCGCACTAATCGAAACTTCATAGTGAATAGAAAGGCCGCCCGGGGAGCGGCTCCAAGCGGAGCCGCTCCCCGCGTCCGTTCCGGCCGCCCCGCAGGCGGCCGCCGCCCATGGTCGGCCGGAGAGAATCCGGGGAAAAGGTGTGGGGAAGGAACCTGTTCCACCAATCCGGCGTTTCCCTCAACGTGACGGAGCGCGCGGGTGCGCTGCGCACGGCCTTTGGAGGTGACCAGTATCGTGCGACATGGCAGGCTCCAGTTTCTCCTGACGGCGGGTGCGCTGATCGCGCTGGCCGTAACCGGTCCGGCGCTATTCCCGGCGGCCGGCCAGCAGCAGCCCCCCGGCGTCCAGGTCGGCAGTGTTGTGCTCGCCCACGGGGTCAAGCAGACAAGCGTCTTTGGCCAGGGCGACGTCACGCCGCTCGATCCCGGCACGACGTTCGTCACGACGGACGTGCCGTACGCGATCGTCAAGGTGACGTCGGCGCCGGCCAACACACCCGTGACCCTGCGGCTCGTCGATCCCACCGGGGTCGCGTACTCGGTCGATGCCAGAACGCCCAAACGGCGCGACACCAAGCCGTGGCAGTCGTTCCAATTTGCCGCTCCGCTCTACATTCTGGGGACGGACCTCGAGTCGCGCACCGGCACCTGGCATTTCCAGGTCCTGATGAACAGCCAGGTCCAGAACGACACGGCCTTTCAGTGGCAGCCGGCCAGCGCGCTGACGCTGGGGCATATTAAGGACGCCTTGGACGCGTCCCCGACGCAGGCGGACCTGCACTGGCGGTACGGCGCGGCGCTCGCGCTCTTCAACCACGACGCCGACGCGGTGGCGCAATTGAAGAATGCGATCCAGCTCGACCCGAAGTACGCCCTCTATCACATCTCGCTCGGGCGCATCTACGAGCGTGACGGCCGCAAGACCGACGCGATGAACGAGTTCCAGGCGGCGCTCGGCATCCACGGCAGCTTCTACGACGCGGTCTTCCAGAGCTGGGCGCAGGAGCACCTGAACCACCTGAAGGCGTCGCGGTAGTCCCGCCTCAGACGGGACGGAAGCCGCTACAATCGAGGCTGGTCGGCGCCGGAGTGGCCGGCAGCAGGTCCGCCGGCGCGACGATCGCGGGGAGGTGCTGACGCGAACGGCCGGGGGGCGGTGCCGCGAGTCGACGTCCGCACGCTTTGCTTCGTGCGGGACGGCGACCGGATCTTGCTGCAGCGCCGCCGGCGGCCGCCCAACGAGGGGCGCTACAACGTCCCGGGCGGCAAGGTCGAACGGCACGAGGACCCGTACGAGGCCTGTCTCCGCGAGGTCCGCGAGGAGACCGGCCTTAGCCTGTCTCACGCGCGCCTGCGCGCGGTGCTGACCGTCATCGCCCGCGACACCGGCACACAGTGGCTGTTGTTCACGTTCGTCGCCGAGCGTCCGGCCGGCGGCGCCGGTCCCATCACCGACGATGAGGGCGAGCTGCGGTGGGTCCCGATCGACGAGATCGCCTCGCTGCCCGTTGTCTCGGACATTCCGCTGATCCTGCCGCACCTCTGGTCCGCGGAACCCGGCGTCCTCATGGTCAAGATCGACTGCGCGACCGACGACGCGGACAGCATGCTCGACTACCGGCTGTTGATGAGTTGACGTCTCGGGGCGCGCGGCCGCCAGGATTCACCGCGGCCCGAGCCAAACCACTATCCTGTGCCCGAACAGGTCCTCGTCGTCCCCCGCGCCCGGCTTCTTTCCGACGGGGGCTTCTACGGCTTCAAGCGGGAGGGGCTGGCCGGCTACCTCACCGCGATCGCGGGGCACGCGTTCTTCGCGCGGCGCGATCAGGTCGAAGAGGATCCGTCCCTGAAGCAGATCATCCCCTACACCGTGGTCCGGCACGACGCGCGCATCTTTCTCGTTGGGCGGACCCGCCGGGGCTCCGAGACCCGCCTCCGCGAGAAACTGTCGATCGGACTCGGCGGCCACATCAATCCGGTCGACAACCAGCCCGACCTGTTCCCGGGCCAGACGGCCGAGACGGCGATCGACACCGGTCCACGCGCGGACGAGGGCGAATCGGCCGGGACCCTCGTCCACGCGGCCATGGCCCGCGAGCTTACCGAAGAGGTCGCCCTTCCCGCGGGCTGGCGGGCGCGGCCGGTCGGCGTGCTGAACGATGACGTCGAGCCGGTAGGCCGCGTGCACTTCGGCCTCGTCTACGTGGCCGACGTCCCGGTCCCGGACGTCCGGATCCGCGAGACCACGAAACTGACCGGCGCGTTCGCGACGATGGCCGAGGTCCGCGACGCCTACCCGCGGCTCGAGTCCTGGTCCCAATTCATCCTCGACGGAGTGGACCTGCTGGAGGCCTGACCCTGGGGACGCTCCTCGCGGACACCGCGGGCGTCGATCTCCCCCGCACGCTGGACTCGGGGCAGGCGTTCCGGTGGCGGTGGGACGACGGCGCGCGGCAGGCCGCCACCGGCGTCGTCGGCCGGCGCATCGTACGGCTGGCCCGGGATGCCCGCGGCATCCGGCTCCTCGCGCCGGACACGCCGGACGTCCGCGACGCGATGCGCCGCTACCTCGGGGTGATCCCCCGCCGCGGCCATCCCCGCCGCGTCGAAGCGACGCTCGCCGCGGATCCCGTGCTGGCCCGGCTCCTCCCGCATACCGCGGGCATCTCGCTGCTCTCGCAGGATCCGTGGGAAGTCCTGATCTCCTTCATCATCTCGCAGAACAACAACATTCCCAAGATCAGGCGCTCGATCGACGAACTCTCGCGCGCGCTCGGGGAGCCCCTCGGCGGCGGTGCGTCGGCGTTTCCGGCGCCCGACCGGCTCGCGGCCGCGTCCGCGCGTACCCTCGCGGCCTGCGCGCTCGGATACCGCGCGCCGTACGTGCGGTCCGCCGCGCGCCTCGTGGCGGAGGGACGGCTCGACCTCGCGGCGCTGTCGCGGATGGAGCACGCCGCGGCGCGCGAGGCGCTGCTCAACCTGCCGGGCATCGGCGAAAAGGTCGGCGACTGCGTGCTGCTGTTTGGCCTCGGCCACCGCGCGGCGTTTCCGATCGACGTGTGGGTGCGGCGCGCCGTCGAACGGCTGTATTTTGGGGGACGGCCCCGGCGGCTGCGCGAGATCCAGGCCTTCGCCCGGGAGCGGTTCGGCCCGCTCGCCGGACACGCGCAGCAGCATCTCTTCGCGTACGCGCGCGGCCGGTTCGGCGTATGAGCACGATGCTGCGGCCGGTGCTCACGCTCGCGGGCATCGCGGCGTATCTCGGGCTGGGCGTGCTCGCATGGGGCGGCCCGGGGCCGTTCTTCTCCCACCGGGCGCTGGCCGCGCTGACGGTGGTCGCGTTCGCGCTGACCGTCGCCGCGCTGCGGGCGGGTGGCAACCTCAGTTCGGGGGAGCGCGAGGACCGTGGAAACCGGTGGGTCATCGCCGCGTTCGCGATTATCGGCCTGCTCATCGGCTACCTGCCCGCCTACAGCGACCGGGCTCACCGGTGGACGATCGACGGCGATGCCGTGCGGTGGCTCGGCGTCGCGCTCTTTGCGGCGGGCGGGACGCTGCGGATCTGGCCGGTCTTCGTTCTGGGCAACCGGTTCAGCGGCCTCGTGGCGATCCAACCCGGACACACGCTGGTCACCACCGGGATTTACGGGGTGATCCGCCATCCCAGCTACTTGGGACTGCTCACCAGTTCGCTGGGCTGGGGGCTCGCCTTTCGGTCCGGGGCCGGCGTGGTGCTTGCGCTCCTCCTGATCCCTCCGCTCCTCGCGCGGATCCGTGCGGAAGAGCGATTGCTGCGGACGCAGTTCGGCGCGGAGTACGACGCCTATCGCGCCCGAACGTCCCGGCTGATTCCCGGTGTCTACTAGCGGCGCGAGCGCACGCCTGTCCGTTGGTACAGGGCGCCGCCCGGCCGCTCTCCCGGTGATCCCCGGCCGGCCAAGGTGTACGGTGGGCGTGAAGGAACGTTCTGAAGGAGGACATCATGCCTGTTCGTGGCGCCGGTGACGCCATCAAGAATACCGTCTCCGCGTGGGACGGGGTGACCGCGCATGCGCACCGGTTCGGCGGGACCGAGTTTCGCCTCGAAAGCCGGGAGATCGGCCACGTGCACGGTGACGGGCTCGTCGACATTCCGTTTCCGACCAAAATCCGAAACGAGATCGTCTCGGCCGGCGAGGCGGCGCCTCACCACATCCTGCCGGAGAGCGGGTGGGTGAGTTTCTACCTCCGGGAACCCCACGACGTCGAGCGGGCGATCGGCCTGCTGCGGCGGTCGTATGAGATCGCCGTAAGCCAGAGGACGAGGGCGCGCAACAAGGAGGCGTCGTGATCCACCAACTTCGGATCTACGAGATCTTCGAGCGCAACAAGTCCGCGTTCCACGCGCGGTTCCGCGACCACGCGGCGCGGATCATGCGGAAATACGACTTCGACATCGTCGCGATGTGGGAGACAAAGACGCCCCGCCGCACCGAATTCGTCTATCTGCTGGCGTGGCCGGACGAGGACGCGAAGACGGCGGCGTGGACGAAGTTCTTTGCGGACAAGGAATGGAAAGCGGTGAAACGCGTAACGGGCGCGGCCCACGGCGACATGGTCGGGGAGATCGAGGACCGCCTGCTCACGCCCGTCGAGTACTCCCCGGCGCTGGCCGCGACGCGCTGACCGGCCTACCCGGATACCGGCGACTCACGCGACGACGGTAATCTCGCCGCGGCCGGGCCCGGTGATCTCCCCGATCACCGCCGCCACAGGCAGGCCGCCGGCCCGCAGCGCCCGGACGAGCGCATCGCACCGCGCTTCCGGCACGGCGATGAGCAGGCCGCCGGAGGTCTGCGCGTCGACCAGCAGAATCTGGGCGTCCTCGCCGACGCCGTCCCACGACACGACACCCTGAAGCGACTCGCGGTTGCGCTGGGTCCCGCCCGGGATCGCGCGGGCCCGTAGGAGCGGCCACGCGGCCTCGAGAATGGGGACATCGCGCAGCCGGACGCGCGCGGCGGCGCCGGAGCCGCGCGTCATCTCGGCGAGATGCCCCAAGAGGCCGAAGCCCGTAATGTCGGTCGCGGCGGACACCCCGATCGCGGTCATCGCTTCGGCGGCCGGCCGGTTGAGCGCGGCCATGATGCGCACCGCCTCGTCGACCTCGGCCTGGGCCGCCTTGCCTTGCTTGAGGGCCGTGGTCACGATCCCCATGCCGAGCGGCTTGGTCAAGACGAGGCGGTCGCCCGGCCGGGCCGCGGCGTTGGTGATGATCCGGTCGGGATGCACGAACCCGGTCACCGCCAGCCCGTACTTGGGCTCCGGGTCATCGATCGTATGGCCGCCAATGATGGTGACGCCCGCCTCAGCGCACTTCTCCGCCCCGCCGCGCAGAATCTCGCCGAGCACGTCGAGCGGGAGTTTCGCGCGGGGGAACCCGGCGAAGTTCAGGGCAAGCCGGGGCGTCCCGCCCATCGCGTAGACGTCGCTCAGCGCGTTGGCCGCCGCGATCACCCCAAACCAGTACGGATCGTCCACGACCGGCGTGAAGATATCGACCGTCTGGACCAGGGCCAGATCGGGCCCAAGGCGGTAGACGCCGGCGTCGTCGGCGGTGCTGATACCCACCAGGACGTCCGGGTCGGTGATCGGTGGCAGGTGGCGCAGAACCTGCGCCAGGTCCGTCGGACTCAGCTTGGACGCTCAGCCCGCGCAGGCCACCATGCTGGTGAGCCGGATGCGGTCGCGGTCGTTCATGCCCCCTCCGCGTGCGGCGCGTGGCGCCGGGCCCACGGTGTGAGCCACGACGCCCGCGTCAATTCTAGCATTTGTTATAGTAACGCCTGAGGCCCCATGGCGATCAACGTCCACCTGCTGGAGATCTTCCACGCGGTCGCGCGGTCCGGCAGTTTCTCGCGCGCCGCGTCGGAACTGGCGATCAGCCAGCCGTCGGTCAGCATCCAGGTCGGCGAGTTGGAGCGGCAGTTCGGGGTGGAGCTGTTCGAGCCGGCGGGCAAGTCCGTCCGTCTCACCGAGGCCGGGCGGATCTGCTTTGACTACGCCGGCCGGATCCTCGCGCTCATGGAAGAGGCCCAGCGCGCGATGGAGGAGGTCAAGGGGCTGGGGCGCGGCCGCCTCCTCGTCGGCGCGACGCAGACGCCGGGAACGTACATCCTGCCCCCCCTGCTCGGCCGGTTGAAGCGAGAGTACCCGCGGCTCGAGATCGCGCTGCGCATCGACGATCCCCGGAAGATCCAGGAGATGGTGCTGCGCCAGGAACTGGACCTCGCGGTCACGGGATGGCGCGTCGCGCTTCCCGACCTCGAGGCGGTTCCGATGGCGGCCGACGAGATGGTCCTCGTTGTCGCGCCGTCCCACCGCTTTGCGGACCTGCCGGAAGTGGCCCTTGCCGATCTCGCCCGCGAGCCGTTCATCATGCGGGAGCGCGGCTCGGGGAGCCGGGAATTGCTCGACGACGCCCTGCACCGCGCCGGAGTCTACATCACACCGGCGCTGGAGCTCGAGGGCGTCGACGCGGTGAAACAGGCGGTCGCCGCGAACCTCGGTGTCTCGATGCTGTCGCGCTGCGCGATCGAGCTCGAGGTCTCGACCGGCCGGCTGGGCGTCGTGCCGGTGCGCGGCTTCAAGGTCGAACGGACGATTTGGCTCGTCCGGCACCGCGACCGGCAGCTCCCCCGCGCCGCGCAGGCGTTCATCGCCCTCGTCGTCGTCCCGCCCGGGGGGGAGCCGGCGCCGGCATCGTCGCAGACCGCCGGGTCATAGCCGGCGATGCGGCCGCGGGCTCTGGACTACCTGGCCACCCACCACACGCTGACCGTCGCCACCGCCGGCCCGGACGGACCCTGGGCGGCCGCGCTCTTCTATGCGAACGACGCCTTCGTGTTGTACTGGCTCTCCGACCCGGGGAGCCGCCATTCGCTGAACATTGCGCACAATCCGCGGGTGGCGATTACGATCCACGAGGACTACCGGGATTGGCGGATGATTCAGGGCCTCCAGATGGAGGGCACGGCCGAGCAGCTCGGAGCGCCCGGCTCCGCCGAAGGACCGATGCGGATCTACGCGGCGAAGTATCCGTTCCTCCGGGACTGGCGAAACCCGCCACCGGCGCTCGCCGCGGCCCTCGACAGCGCGCGCGTCTACCGGTTTACGCCGAGCCGCGTGCTGCTCATCGACAACACCCTCGGATTCGGTCACCGGGACGAGATCGATCCGCGCGGCTAGCCCGGGCAGACGGCGGGCCTTTTGCGACCGCGGCGGATCCGTTGACCCCGCGGACGGCGGTTTGCTAAGATGCAGAAAACTCGACACGGGCGATGATGGAGAGCGCGGACCGCGCGACTCCCCCAAGAGAGCCGGCGATACGGTGCAAACCGGCGCAGCCGCCGACCCGAGTCCACTCCTGAGCCCTCGACCGATGCGATCCGGCAATGCCGGATCGAAGGCCGACGGGTCTGCCCGTTATCGCTGTCGAGCGCCGGACGCTCGCTTGATCGAATGGCGGGACGGCCGGCAGAGGAGTGGCACCGCGAGCGCTCTCGCCTCCTACGGCGGGAGCGCTGTCGTTTGTTGCCGACGCGCCGAACAGCACGCAACACAAACAAGGAGGTCTGCGATGCGCGATCTGCCGGAAGCGAACGTGTTGATCCCGGGACCCACTCCGCTCCCACCCGAGGTCCTGGAGGCCATGAACCGGCAGATGACCAACCACCGCGGGCCCGTCTTCGGCGAGATCATGCGCGAAGTGCTCGACGGGCTGCACGAAATCTTCCAGACGCGGAACGACATTCTCACCTTCGTCGCCTCCGGCACCGGCGGCCTCGAAGCCTCGGTGGTGAACCTCTTCTCGCCGGGCGACCGCGTGCTGTCGGTCACCAACGGCTCCTTCTGCGAACGGTGGGCCGAGATGGCCGAACGGTACGGCGCGCGGGTGGACCGGGTCGCCGCGCCGTGGGGCCGGCGCGTCCCGGTCGCGGAGGTCGCCGCGCGCCTTGCGGCCGACACGGCCGGCGAGTACCGTGCCGTGCTCGTGACGCAGAGCGAGACGAGCACCGGCGTCCACAACGACGTGCGGGCGATCCGGGAGGCGATGGGCCGGCACCCCGCGCTCCTCATGGTCGATGCGATCAGCGCGCTCGGCGCGATCCCGCTCGAGACCGACGCCTGGGGCGTCGACGTGGTCGTGACCGCCTCGCAAAAGGCGCTGATGAGCCCGCCGGGGCTGGCGTTTCTGAGCGTGAGCGAGCGCGCGTGGGCCGCCGCGGAGCGCGCCACCACGCCGCGGTTCTACCTCGATTTCGTCCGGGCGCGGAATGCGGCGCGCCTCGCCAACCCGTCCACGCCGTTCACGACCGCGGTGACCGTGGCGTACGCGGTCCAAGCCGCGGTGCGGCTGATCCGCCGGGAAGGCCTCGACCGCGTCTTCGCCCGGCACCACCGCATGGCGCGGCTCGTGCGCGCCGGCGTCCGCGGCATGGGCCTCGAGCCGTTCGTCGACGACGCCTCGGCGGTCGATACCGTGACGACCGTGCGGATGCCGAAGGGCGTCGACAGCCAGAAGGTCGTCGCGCACGCCCGCGACCGCTATCAGGTGCTCATCGGGAACGGCATCGGCAGGCTCGAGCACGACATCGTCCGCATCGGCCATCTCGGCTACACCAAGCCGGAGTGGCTGCTCGGCGGGCTCGAAGCGCTCGGGAAGACGCTCGGCGATCTCGGGCACCCGGTCCGTACCCAAGACGGGGTGCGCGCCGCGAACGACGCGCTTACGGCCGGCTTTGATGACATAGTTGCCGGCGAGTCCGCCGGCAGGCGGTCCGCCGGCGCGGCCGGCTAGCCATGCGCGTGCTCGTCGCCGACGGACTCGCGGACGAGGGCCTCCGGCGCCTCTCCGCCGCCGGCGAGGTGGTGGTGCGCGCGGGCGTGCCGGACGACGAGTTGCGCTCGCTCCTGACGGAGTTCGACGCGTTGATCGTACGGAGCCGCACCCGCGTGCCGGCCGGGAGCCTGGATGCGGCCGGCCACCTCCGCGTGATCGCGCGCGCCGGCGTCGGCGTGGACAACATCGACGTCGAAGCGGCGACCCGCCGCGGCATTCTCGTCCTAAACACTCCGGACAGCAGTACCGTCGCGGCGGCCGAGCACACCTTCGCGATGATGCTCGCGCTCGCGCGCCACGTCCCGAACGCGGCCCAGGCGCTGGCCCGCGGCGAGTGGACCCGGGAGCGGTTTCTCGGCACGGAACTCACCGGCAAGACCCTCGGCGTGGTCGGCCTCGGCAAGATCGGCAGCGAAGTCGCCCGGCGCGCCCTCGCCTTCGGCATGCGCGTGGTGGCGTCGGACCCCTACGTGTCGGAGGAACGCGCGCGGCGCCTCGGCGTCGAACTCGCTCCGTGGCCGGACATCCTGGATCCGGCCGACGTCGTCACGCTGCACGTGCCGCTCGGGCACGACACGCGGGCGCTCGTCGGGCCGGATGAGCTGGCGCGGATGAAGCCCGGCGCGTTCCTCGTCAACTGCGCCCGCGGCGGGCTCGTCGACGAGACCGCGCTCCTCGCCGCGCTGGAGCGGGGGCAGCTCGGCGGCGCCGCCCTCGACGTCTTCGCGACGGAGCCGCCCGGCCCGGACAATCCGCTGCTCCGGCACCCGCGCGTCGTCGCCACCCCGCACCTCGGCGGCTCCACGGTCGAGGCCCAGCGCTCGATCGCCGTCGAGGTCGCCGACCAGGTGCTCGCGGCGCTCCGCGGAGAGCCCGTCCGCGGGGCGGTGAACGCGCCGGCGCTCGGCGAGGAGGTCTGGCAGCGGCTCGACCCGTTCCTGCATCTGGCCCGCTCTCTCGGCGGGCTCGCCGGCCAGCTCGCCGACGGCCAGATCCGCGCCGTCGCCCTCGTCTACGAGGGCGAAGTCGCGCGGCTCGACACGCAGCCGCTCACGGCGTCGGTGCTGGTCGGCCTGCTGCGCCACGCCTCCGACCAGCCGGTCAACCTCGTCAACGCGGTGCTGCTGGCCAAGGAGCGCGGGCTGCGCGTGAGCGAGTCCCACACCGACCTGTGCGAAGACTTCGCGAGCCAGCTCGTCGCCGAGATCGAGACGTCGCGCGGGACGCTGCGGCTCGGCGGCACGCTGTGGGGCCACCGCGAGCCGCGCATCACCCGCCTCAACGCCTGGCGGCTCGACCTCGCCCCGGCGCCGCACATGCTCTTCGTGTGGAACGCCGACCGGCCCGGGATGATCGGCCACGTCGGCACGATCCTCGGCCGGCGAGGCGTCAACATCGCGAACATGCACGTCGGGCGGCTTGAATTACCTGATGGCCGGCCGCTTGTCGGCCGGCACGACGCGGGCGGAACCGCGGTGATGGTCCTGACGCTCGACGACGCGCCGCCGGTCGAGGTGACGCGCGAGATCGCGCAGGCCGACGGCATCACCGCGGTACGGACGACCCGGCTGCCCGCCGCCTGAGGCCGGGCGCGCCGAAGGGACGTGAGACCGTGCTGGACCTGCGCCTGATTCGGGAGCACCCCGACGAGATCAAGACCGCGATCCGGCGCAAGGGCGCCGACCCGGGCCTCGTCGACGCGGTCCTCGAAGCCGACCGCCGGCGCCGCGATACGCTCCAGCGCGTCGAGTCGCTGCGCGCGGAGCAGAACCGCGCGTCCCAGGAGATTCCACGGCTCACCGGCGCCGCCCGCGAGGCGCGCATCGGCGAGATGAAGCGGATCGCCACGGAGCTGCGCGGGACCGAGCCGGATCTCGCCGCATCCGCCGCGGCGCTCGAGGCGGCGCTGCGGCGCATCCCCAACCCCCCGCACCCGGACGTGCCGGACGGCGGGCCCGAGGCCAGCGTCACCCTGCACACGTACGGCGAGCCGCCGCATCCCTCGTTCGAAACGCGCGACCACGTCGACCTGGGCACCCGGCTCGATATGCTCGACATCGAGCGCGCGGCCAAGATCTCCGGGTCCCGCTTCGTACTGCTGCGCGGCGACGGCGCGCTCCTCGAAATGGCGCTCTTCCGCTACGCCGTCGACCGCCTCGCCTCCGACGGCTTCATCCCTGTCATCCCGCCCGTGCTGGTGAAGCGGGAGGCGGTGCTCGGCACGATGGGCGGCGGCGGGCTCGACGAACAGATGGTCTACCGGATCGAGGGCGAGGATCTCGCGCTCGTCGGCACCTCGGAAGTAGCGCTCGGATCGATGCTGGGCGGCGAGGTCCTCGACGAGGACGCGTTGCCGATGCGGTTCGCCGGCCTCTCGTCCTGCTTCCGGCGGGAGGCCGGCGCGCACGGCAAAGACACGCGCGGCATCTTCCGCCTGCACCAGTTCGATAAGGTCGAGATGTTCTCGTTCTGCCACCCCGACCGCTCCTGGGATGAGCACGCGTACCTGCTCGGCCGGCAGGAAGCGCTGTGGCAGGGCCTCGGCCTGCCGTACCGGGTGGTCGACATCGCCGCCGGCGATCTCGGTGACCCCGCCGCGCGCAAGTACGACATCGAGACCTGGATGCCGGGCCGCGGCGGCTACGCCGAGACGCAGTCGTGCAGCAACTGCACGGACTTCCAGGCGCGGCGCCTCAACATCCGCTTCCGGTCCCGCGGCCGGCGCGGTCTCGAGTACGTGCACACCTTGAACGGGACCGCGGTCGCGGCCACCCGCGCGATCATCGCCGTCGTGGAAAACTTCCAGCAGGCCGACGGCAGTGTCCGCATCCCCGCGGTGCTGCAGCCCTACATGGGGGGCCGGACCGAGATCGTGCCGCCCGCGGCGCCGGCGCGGCGGTAGCGGCCGGCCGCGGCAGCCGCCACACCGTCTGGGGGGACCGAATGCGGCGCTACGACGTCATCGTGATCGGCGTCGGCGGCATGGGCAGCGCCGCCGTCTACCATCTGGCCCGCCGGGGGAAGGCCGTCCTCGGGCTGGAGCAGTTCGACATCCCCCACGATCGCGGCTCCTCCCACGGCACCAACCGCATCATCCGCCTCGCCTACTGGGAGCACCCATCCTACGTGCCGCTCCTGCGGCGCGCGTACGAGCTGTGGCGCGAGCTGGAGCACCGCGCCGGCGAGCGCCTCTTGATCATCACCGGCGGCATCGACGCGGGACCGGAGGGCTGCCCGACCGTGACAGGCTCGCTCCTCTCGTGCGACATTCATCACCTGCCCCACGAGACGCTCACCGCCGCCGAACTGCACCGCCGGTTCCCGGGGTACCGCCTCGCGGGCGACATGGTCGCGGTGTACCAGCCGGACGGGGGCTTCGTTCTGTCGGAGCGCGCGATTGTCGCGCACGTGACGGCGGCGCAGGCGCTCGGCGGCGAGGTGCGGGCCCGCGAGCCGGTGCTGGGCTGGGAGCCCGATCGGGACGGCGTGCGTGTGCGCACGGCGCACGGGACGTATGCCGCCGAACGGCTGGTGATCACCGCCGGGCCCTGGGCGGCGCGGCTCGTGCCGTCGCTGGCCCCGGCGGCGGTCCCGGAGCGGCAGGTGCTGCTGTGGGCGCAGCCGCTGCGGCCGGAGCATTTCCGGCTCGCCACGTTCCCGGTGTTCAACATGGAGAGCCCGGCGGGCCGGTTCTACGGATTCCCGATCTACGGTGTCCCGGGCTTCAAGATCGGGAAGTACCACCACCGGCTGGAGCACACCGACGCGGACGCGGTCGACCGGGAGATCCACCCGGAGGACGAAACGGTGCTGCGCGAGGGCATCCGCCGCTACTTCCCGGACGCCGACGGTCCGACGATGGCGATGAAGACGTGCCTGTTCACGAACAGCCCCGACGAGCACTTCATCCTCGACCGGCACCCCGACCACGCGAACGTCGCGATCGCCGCCGGGTTCTCCGGCCACGGCTTCAAGTTCGCGAGCGTGGTCGGCGAGATCATGGCCGACCTCGCGCTCGAGGGACGGAGCCGGTTCGATCTCAACCTGTTCCGAATCGGGCGGCTGGCCCGCCAAACTACCTAGCTGCGAGAAGCGCGCAACGGGTGTGAGCCCGGCTATCCAATCTGCATCACGCGGACGTTAAGTACCTCGATATGCCCTCTCAGTTCGATCTGCCGCGGACGCAGGTGATCCAGATCGAGCCCGGAGGCCCGGCAGGCGGCTTCACTGATCAGCGCTTCGCCGGAGCCCGCCGCCGACGACAGGCGCGCCGTGAGATTGACATCATGGCCCAACGCGGCGATGTCGGTGACCGCGCCCTCGGCGCCGGCAACCGTCCCGACGTACGCGGTGCCCGTATGGACGCCGACGCTGACCGGAAATAGCGGGCGCCCGACGCTGTCATGGCTGGCCGCGCGCAGCAGTGCCCACGCAGCCTCGACCGCCCGCCGAGCATGCACCGGGCCGGCGAAGAGAGGAAAATAGAGCCCGACGACCTCATCACCCACGACCTTGTCGACATAAGCGTCGGTCCGGATGAGCACATCGGTCGCGGACGCGTAGAACCGGTTCATCGCCCCGGCAAAATCTCCGGCGGACAGCCGCTCCGACATCGCCGTGGAACCCCGGAGGTCGGCAAACAGCATCGTCAGTTCGATCTCGGCACCCCCCCGGGTACCGTCGGCAAAACGCCATTCAGAAGTTACAAAAGCGCGGGTTGCGCTGAAATGCTCCGCGGCCGAGCAGCCGCATCAGCGCGACCCCGGCGCCCTGCAGGGGCGCGAGGCAGTTCTTGCAGCGCTGCGCCGCTGGGATGAGCCGGAAGATGCGCCGAGGCCCATAGAAGACGATGCTCCCGGTGAGCAGGGAGCGCCACAGCCACTCGACGTTCTGCGGCCTGCGCATCGGCGGCGGCGCTTAGACGCCCGAGCCTCGATCCTTCACAGCCGAGACCCGGGACGCCACCGGCTATTTTCCGGCGAGCGCTCTGATGGCGGCATCGAGGTCGCCGGAGTTGGCCAAGAATCCCTTCTGGACCAGCGTCCCATCCTTGGCAATCACCGCCCAATACGGCTGATAGCTGAAGTCGAAGAGCCGGGCTACGTCCCCGTTGGGATCGAACGCGTTGGGGAATTTCAACCCGAACCGCTGCACAAATCCCTGACACGCCTGCCGGCTGCCCATCAGCCCGATTCCAATGATCTTGACGCCTGTCTGTTTGGTCTGTTCGTACTCACGCTCCCACACGGGGGCGTCACCTTGGCACATCGTTCACCACGGCGCCCAGAATAACAGGACTACGGGTGAGCCCTTCAGATCCGCCAGACTGACCGTTTTGCCGTCGAGCAGCGTCAAGGTGAAGCCCGGCGCCGGCACTCCGCTGGCCTGCCCGGGCATCACCCCAGTGAACAGCACGACGAGTAGCACCGGAAGAAGCATCCGGAGGTTCCTTTGGCTGGCCGTCCATGTCATGGCCCTACCTCCTGTTCCACTCTGTCGTTGCCCCGGAGACCTCCAGCCCGCTCTGCAAAGCGGCGATGCAGGTCCGCCAACCGTCCTATTCTTTTGAGGCCGCCCGCAGCTCCAAAATGCCGACCGGCGCGACCTCGATGCCGTGAACCGCGTTGCGCACGGGCACCGGTCCGGCGGCCGAGCCAAGTAGCTGCACGCCCCGTGATTCGCGCACCGCCGCCGCCTCCGAAGCGGTCAGACCGAGGGCGACGTCCGCACGACCGGTCTCCACATCGCGCAGGCGAGAGGCGGCCGTCTCATCGTTCTTGAAGATCACCCGGCCCTGGTAAACGGTGCCTCGCCAGTAATTGGGATTGGGCGCGAGGATCGCTTCGCGGTGCGGCGTATAGCTCACCAGCATCCACGGGCCGGTGCCCGCGGAGTGGGTGTTGAGCCACGATGTCGCCGTATCGCCGGTCGCCGCCTCGGGACCGGCCACGCCTCCGTGGTCCAATACCGTCCTTCCGTCGAGGATGGCGAATTCGGGGGATGCCAGCACGGAGAGGAAGTCGCTCATCGGCCGGGTTAAGGTGATCCGCACGACGTAATGCTCCAGGGCCCGCACATCCGCGATCGCCTCTGCCGAGCGGGACGGGCGGTCGTGCAAATACTTCAGCCGCCGGTAACTCCACACCACGTCGTCGGCGCTCAACTCGACACCGGATGGGAACAATACGCCGCTGTTGAGTTCGAACGTGTACACCGTGCCGTCCGGCGAGACCGTCCAATGTGCCGCGAGTTCCGGCGCGATTTGGCCGGATTCGACA